>JBBSIF010000007.1:0-37992 GCA_038232255.1 Propionibacteriales bacterium | reverse complement strand
CGCGGCTGTCGAGCGTCACCGGCGCCTCGTTCCTCCCCTGCCGAAAAAATCTGTAAACGATTCCGTAAACGATTCCACGGACTCTCCCACGGGGCAGCTGGCGCCGTCAAGGGGTTGCGCCCTATCGGCGCTCGGCTGCACACCGCGCTGATCGCGGCGCGGCGGGTTTGCAGCCAGCTCCGTGTCGTCGGCGGCGGGCACATGGACGACTTCTGGCGCCCCGCGATGACGCAGGCGTTACGTCTGCTGGACGACGCCGACTGCTGAGCGAGGCGGCCGCTCGCGGACAGCGAGCAGCAGCCACGCCGCGACCGCACTGACCAGCGCGGCGCCCAGCATGTGCACGGCGACGAGCCCCACCGGGAGGTCGGTGGCGTACTGCACGAACCCCACGACGCCCTGCGCGAGCTCGAGCCCGAGCAGCCAGCGAGCAGCTCGCTGCGCGTTCGGTGGGCCGTCGGCGGCGCGCAGCGCCAGCCAGGTGCCGGCGGTGAGCCCGATGAGCAGGAAGACGAGGTCGGCGTGCAGCTGGCTGACCGACGAGGGGCTCAGCCCGTTGCGCGGTGCCTCGGCGCTTCCGGCGTGCGGGCCGGACCCGGTGACGACGGTGCCGACGTACAGCACCAGCCAGGCGGCGGCGAACGTGCAGCGGGCGAGCCAGGCGACCCCGCTCGGCACTGCTGAGACCGACGGGACGTCCGGCTCGTCGATCCGTCGTACCAGCCAGACGGCGACGGCGATCATCGCGAGCGAGGACAGCAGGTGCAGGGACACCACCCACGGGTTGAGGTGCGTCAGCACCGTGACACCGCCGACCACCGCCTGCGCGGGGATCGCCAGCAGCAGGACGGTAGCGAGCCACCGCAGCGACGACCGAGCCGGTCGAAGCCGCATCGCGGCGACCCAGGTCGCCACGGCGATGGCGGCCAGCACGAAGGTCAGCATCCGGTTCCCGAACTCGATGAAGCCGTTGACGCCGAGCGCGTCGTGGGCCACGAACGACTCAGCCGTGCACCGCGGCCACGTCGGACAGCCCAGCCCGCTGCCGGTGAGCCGCACCGCGCCACCAGTGACGACCAGCACGATGTTGGCGCACAGCGACGCGACAGCAAGCCCGTGCATGACCTGCCGGGACGGCGACCACGCGAGGATCCGCTCCGGGCCTCGGCGGCGCACGGCGTGCGAGCGGTCGGGCGTCAGCTCCCGGGTCACTCCCATCGGAAGAACCTCACCGCCGCGGCGGACGCGACAGCGGCCCACCCGACGAGCACCAGCAGCCGGAGCCAGCCGAACGCACTTCCGCTCAGCGCCTCCCGTAGCCCCTCGGCAAGGGCGCCGGACGGGAGGAGGGTGACGACCTGGCGCAACGCCGACGGGTACGACGACAGCGGGACGACGACAGCACCCGCGACGAGCAGCAGGATGTAGACGAGGTTGGCTGCCGCGAGCGTCGCCTCCGCCCGCAGCGTGCCGGCCATCAGCAGCGCCAGCGCGGCGAACGCGGCGGTGCCGGCAAGCACCAGCATGGCCGCCGCGATGACCTCAGAGGCATGAGCATGCGGATGCCAGCCGAGAGCGAGGCCGGTCGCGCCGATGAGCACGAGCTGCACGGCCTCGACGAGCAGCAGGGACCCGATCTTGCCGAGCAGCAACCCGGCGCGGGGCAGCGGACTGGCGCCGAGGCGCTTCAGCACGCCGTAACGACGCTCGAACCCGGTCGCGATCGCGAGCGACGTGAACGACGTCGACATCACCGCAAGCGCCAGGACCCCTGGGGTGAGCACGTCGATCCGCCGCCCCGCTCCGAGGTTCACCACCGAGCCGGACTCGGCGCCGCCGACGAGGAGCAGCAGCGGGATCACCAGCGCCAGGAGGAGCTGCTCGCCGTTCCTCGCAAGCAGCCGCGTCTCCATCCGGGCATGCGTCCACACCATGGCGGCCAGTGGAGCGCTTCCGGGCTGTGGGGAGAACCCGAGGGCCGTCATGCCCGGAGCTCGCGGCCCGTGAGGTCGAGGAAGACGTCCTCCAGAGTCGCGCGCCCGACGCTGAGGTGCTCGGGCATGATGCCGTGGCCGGCGCACCACGACGTGACGGCCGCGAGGGTGTGTGGGGACACGTCGCCGCTGACGGCGTATCCGCCGCCGGGCTGCGCGGTCACGGTGCAACCGGGTGGAACCGCCGCCGCGAGAGCCGCGAGGTCCAGGCCGGCGGAGGCGTGGAACCGGATCGTCTCCCCCGATGCGCGCGCTGTCAGCTCGGCGGGGCTCCCCGAGGCGAGGAGCCGACCGTCGTCGAGCACGTGCACGTGGCTGGCGAGGCGCTCGGCCTCCTCGATGTAGTGCGTGGTGAGCACGACAGTGACCCCGTCCCGAGACAGCTCCTCGACCAGCTCCCACGTCGCGTGCCGGGACTGCGGGTCCAGTCCGGCGGTCGGCTCGTCCAGGAAGACGAGGTCGGGGCGGCCCACGACGGCCATCGCCACCCCGAGTCGCTGCTGCTGGCCCCCGCTGAGCCGCCGGTACGGCGTCCTGCCGCAGCTGCTCAGCCCCAGCCTTTCGACCAGCAGGTCCACGTCGAGCGCGGCGGAGTACAGCGACGCGACGTAGCCGAGCATCTCCCTGGCGCGCACCGTGGACCAGGCGCCGCCCTGCTGCAGCATCACGCCAACACGCGGCGCCAGCTCGCGGTGGTCACGGCGGGGGTCGAGACCGAGGACTCGTACGGTGCCGGACTGCGGGCGGCGGTAGCCCTCGCACGTCTCGATCGTGGTGGTCTTGCCGGCGCCGTTCGGACCGAGGACGGCGGTCACGCCTCCCGCGGCCACCGTGAGGCTGAGCCCGTCCACGGCGGTCTTGTCGCCGTACCTCATCACCAGGTCCCTGATCTCGACGGCGGGGGCCTCGACCGCGGCGGTGCTCACCCGCTCAGTCTAAGGAGCGGCACGCCCGCCGCGGCGCCGCACGGTTGACCGAGGCTGAGGTGGCGGGGTGGCCGGGGGGCGACCGCTTCCGCTCATCGTCGGTGCGGGGCCGGCGGAACTCGAGGTGACGTTGGAGGCATGACCGATGAGTTCAGGGTCGCGCCGGGTCTTGGCGCAGCAGGGCCACCGAGTAGCCCGCAAGGCGATGGAAGCAGGGAGCAGAGGAACCACCGTGACCGTCGACATCCCATGAGCCCGGACACTGGCACCGGGGCGCTGTTGAGGCGGTGAGGCAATTAGGACACAATGGTGTTGTGAAAACAGCGAGCGTGGCGGTGCCGATGGCGGAAGCCGTCGACGACTCGCCGACCCGCGAGCGCGTCGCCGCTTCGATCCTCGAGAACGGCCCGTCGACCGCCGCCGCCCTGGCGGCTCGGCTCGCCCTCACACCGGCCGCGGTTCGGCGGCACCTCGACCACCTGGTGCAGATCGGCGCGGTCGAGGCACGCTCCCCGCGGGTGTACGGCGCACGTGGTCGCGGGCGTCCGGCGAAGGTCTTCGCGCTGACCGAGTCCGGCCGCGACACGTTCTACCAGGGGTACGACGACCTGGCGCTCGGCGCGCTGCGCTTCCTTCGGGAGTCCGGCGGCCCGGCCGCCGTCGCCGACTTCGCGCGCCGGCGCACCGCTGAGCTCGAGGAGCGGTACCGCCCCGTCGTCGCGGCAGCTCCGGACGGCGCGCGCGCATCGGTCCTCGCCGCCGCACTCAGCGAGGACGGCTTCGCCGCCTCGGTGTCCGCCACCGCAAGCCGTGAGCAGCTGTGCCAGCACCACTGCCCGGTGGCTCACGTGGCCGCCGAGTTCCCCGAGCTGTGCGAGGCCGAGACCGAGGTGTTCTCCCGGTTGCTCGGACGCCACGTGCAGCGCCTCGCCACCATCGCCCACGGTGACGGGGTGTGCACCACCAACGTGCCCAACCCGCTCCCCGCCGTACCGCCGCCCGTCGTACCCGCCAGCTCCGGAAGGACGCCACGATGACATCCATTGAGCAGCTCAACCCCGCACTCGAGGGGATCGGCCGCTACGAGTACGGGTGGTCCGACGCCGACGCAGCCGGCGAGGGCGCCCACCGAGGGCTCGACGAGAGCGTCGTGCGCGGTATCTCGGCGCTGAAGAACGAGCCGGAGTGGATGCTCGACCTGCGCCTCAAGGGGCTGAGGCTGTTCGGCCGCAAGCCCATGCCGACGTGGGGCGCGGAGCTCGCGGGGATCGACTTCGACAACATCAAGTACTTCGTGCGCTCCACGGAGAAGCAGGCCACGTCGTGGGAGGACCTCCCGGAGGAGATCAAGAACACCTACGACAAGCTCGGCATCCCCGAGGCGGAGAAGCAGCGGCTCGTCGCCGGTGTCGCCGCCCAGTACGAGTCCGAGGTGGTCTACCACAAGATCCGGGAGGACCTCGAGGAGCAGGGCGTGCTGTTCCTCGACACCGACACGGGACTGCGTGAGCACGAGGACGTCTTCCGCGAGTACTTCGGCTCCGTGATCCCCGTCGGGGACAACAAGTTCGCCGCGCTGAACACGTCGGTCTGGTCGGGCGGCTCGTTCATCTACGTGCCCAAGGGCGTCCACGTGGACATCCCGCTGCAGGCGTATTTCCGGATCAACACCGAGAACATGGGCCAGTTCGAGCGGACCCTGATCATCGTCGACGAGGACGCCTACGTGCACTACGTCGAGGGCTGCACGGCGCCGATCTACAGCTCCGACTCGCTGCACTCCGCCGTCGTCGAGATCATCGTCAAGAAGGGCGGCCGGTGCCGCTACACGACGATCCAGAACTGGTCCAACAACGTCTACAACCTGGTGACGAAGCGGGCGACCTGCGAGGCCGGGGCCACGATGGAGTGGGTCGACGGCAACATCGGGTCGAAGGTCACGATGAAGTACCCGGCCATCTACCTGATGGGCGAGCACGCCAAGGGCGAGACGCTGTCGATCGCGTTCTCCGGCGAGGGCCAGCACCAGGACGCCGGCGCCAAGATGGTGCACGCCGCGCCTTACACCTCGAGCTCGATCATCTCCAAGTCCGTGGCCCGCGGCGGTGGCCGCTCGTCGTACCGCGGTCTCGTGCAGATCAACGACGGTGCCCACCACAGCGCCAGCACCGTGCGGTGCGACGCGCTGCTCGTCGACCAGATCAGCCGCAGCGACACCTACCCGTACGTCGACGTGCGGGAGGACGACGTGTCGATGGGGCACGAGGCGACGGTGTCGAAGGTCAGCGAGGACCAGCTCTTCTACCTGATGAGCCGGGGTATGGCCGAGGACGAGGCGATGGCGATGATCGTCCGCGGATTCATCGAGCCGATCGCCCGCGAGCTGCCGATGGAGTACGCGCTCGAGCTCAACCGGCTGATCGAGATGCAGATGGAGGGGGCTGTGGGATAGCGCTCCGCGCTAGCCCACAAGCCCCGGCGGGCGCTCGTGTGGTCACCAGTTGTGAGGTCGGATACGAGGAAGTGAAGGCACGTTGAGTATCGGTGCTGTGCGGGAGGCGGTCGAGACGACCTCGACGGTCCCCAGCCATCTGCATGCGGAGCCGTCGTACGACCTGGCCCACCACCCGGTGCCGACCGGGCGTGAGGAGGTCTGGCGCTTCACCCCGCTGAAGCGGCTGCGCGGGATCCTCGACGGCCCGCCGTCCGAAGCCCGCCTCAGCTGGCGAACCGAGGTGCCGGCCGGGGTGACCGTCAAGGAGATCAGCGGCGCGGAGGCGGCAGCGCTCGGCGTGCTGCCACCTGTTGACAGGCCGTCCGCCCTCGCGGTGGCGCGGGCTCCCGGTGCGGTCCTCATCGACGTGCCGGCAGACCTGGAGCTGGACCAGCCGATGGTCGTGCGGCTGTCCGGGGAGTCCGTGCAGGAGCGCGTCTGGGGGCACATCGTCGTCAGGGTCGGGTCTGCCGCGCGAGCGACCGTGGTCTTCGAGCACACCGGAGCGGCGACGTACTCCGCGGCCACGTCGGTGCTCGTCGGAGCGAACGCCGCCCTCGACCTGGTGTCGGTGCAGCTGTGGGACGACGATGCCGTGCACCTCGGGCAGGTGGGCATCAAGGTGGGACGCGACTCCTCCGTGCGAAGCTTCCAGGCCAGCCTCGGCGGGGACCTGGTGCGCATGGTCGAGAACGTCGAGTACGACGGACCCGGCGGCGAGGTCGAGATGTTCGGGCTGTACTTCGTCGACGCGGGCCAGCACATCGAGCACCGGTTGTTCATCGACCACAACGAGCCGCACACCACGAGCCACGCCGTGTACAAGGGCGGGCTGCAGGGCGACGGCGCGCACTCGGTATGGGTGGGTGACGTCCTGATCCGCAAGGCCGCGGAAGGCATCGAGACGTTCGAGACCAACCGCAACCTGGTGCTGACCGACGGCTGCCGGGCCGACTCCGTGCCCAACCTCGAGATCGAGACCGGAGAGATCAAGGGAGCGGGGCACGCTTCTGCCACCGGGCGCTTCGACGACGAGCAGCTGTTCTACCTGCAGTCGCGCGGCATCAGCAAGGACGACGCCCGCCGCCTCGTCGTGCACGGGTTCTTCGCCGACATCGTCCGCAGGATAGGCGTGCCCGCGGTGGAGCGGCGGCTGATGGACTCCCTGGAGCTCGAGCTTGCCGAGAACGTCGGCGTCGTCCCCGCTGCGGTGAAGCAGCTGCCGTGAGCGAGTTCCGCACCGTCTGCGCCCTCGACGACGTCCCCCTCGGCGGGGTCCTCGCCGCCGTCGTCGACGGCACCGAGGTCGCGGTCGTGCGCACGGCGGACGAGGTCTTCGCCATCCGCGACGAGTGCTCCCACGCGGCCATCGCCCTCAGCGAGGGTGAGGTGGACGCGCAGGCGTGCGAGATCGAGTGCTGGTTGCACGGCTCGCGCTTCGACCTCCGCACGGGCAAGCCGACCGGGCTTCCGGCCATCGACCCGGTGCCCGTCTATCCCTGCCGCGTCGAGGCCGGGCAGGTCACGGTCGACATCCTTCATCCGCGCGACGTCGAGGACGTCACGGGCGAGAGCATTGGAGAGAGCTGAGCATGGCCACGCTGGACATCAAGAACCTGCAGGTCGTGGTGGACACCGAGGACGGCCAGAAGCCGATCCTGCGCGGCGTCGACCTGACCGTCCGCTCCGGTGAGACCCACGCGATCATGGGCCCCAACGGCTCGGGGAAGTCGACGCTGGCCTACTCGATCGCCGGTCACCCGAAGTACAAGGTGATCGGCGGCGAGGTCACCCTGGACGGCGTCGACGTGTTGTCGATGAGCGTCGACGCGCGCGCCCGGGCGGGGCTTTTCCTGGCGATGCAGTATCCCGTCGAGGTGCCGGGTGTCTCGGTGTCGAACTTCCTGCGGACTGCGAAGACGGCTCTCGACGGCGAGGCTCCGAAGCTGCGCACCTGGGCCAAAGAGGTCAACACGGCGATGGACATGGTGCACATGGACCGCGACTTCGCGCAGCGCAACGTCAACGAAGGGTTCTCCGGGGGGGAGAAGAAGCGTCACGAGATCGTGCAGCTCGAGCTGCTGAACCCGGCGTTCGCGATCCTCGACGAGACCGACTCCGGGCTCGACATCGACGCCCTGCGTGTGGTTTCCGAAGGTGTCAACAGGTTCCGCGCCCAAGCCGACCGAGGCGTCCTCCTGATCACCCACTACACGCGGATCCTGCGCTACATCCAGCCGGACTTCGTGCACGTCTTCGTCGGCGGGCGGATCGCGGAGCAGGGCGGCGCCGAGCTCGCCGAGCGGCTCGAGGCGGAAGGCTACGACAAGTATGTGAACGCGGTGACCGCATGACTCAGGCCCCCACGCTGGCGCCGGCCGTCGCCGCCGGGTACGACGTCGACAAGGTCAGGGCGTCTTTCCCCATATTGTCGCGGGTGATGGCCGGCGGCCGGCCGCTCGTCTACCTCGACAGCGCGAACACCTCCCAGAAGCCGTCCACCGTCATCGATGCGGTGAGCGAGCACCTCTCGAAGCACAACGCGAACGTGGCGCGAGCCGTGCATCAGCTGGGAGCGGAGTCGACAGTCGCCTTCGAGGAGGCTCGCGACAAGGTCGCGGCGTTCATCGGGGCACCGTCGCGCAGCGAGGTGATCTTCACCAAGAACTCAACCGAGGCGCTGAACCTCGTGGCGAACACCTTGGCCTGGCCGGGACCGCACCAGGTCGCTGCCGGCGACGAGGTGCTCATCACCGAGATGGAGCACCACTCGAACATCGTGCCGTGGCAGCTGCTCACCGAACGCACCGGTGCCAGGCTGCGCTGGTTCGGCCTCACCGACGAGGGTCGTCTCGACCTCGGCAACATCGACGAGCTCATCACCGAGCGCACCAAGGTGGTGTCGCTCGTCTGGGTGTCGAACATGCTCGGCACCGTCAACCCGGTCGCGGAGGTCGCCCGTCGAGCACACGAGGTGGGTGCGATCGTCGTGGTGGACGCGTCCCAGGCCGTTCCGCAGCTGCCCGTCGACGTGGCGTCGCTGGGCGCCGACCTCGTCGCGTTCACCGGCCACAAGATGGTCGGACCCACCGGGATCGGCGTCCTGTGGGGCCGGGCGGACGTGCTGGGTGAGCTTCCGCCGTTCCTCGGTGGCGGCGAGATGATCGAGACCGTCACCATGGCGCGCTCGACGTACGCCGGCCTCCCGCACCGCTTCGAGGCCGGCACTCCGCCGATCGTCGAGGCCGTCGGGCTCGGCGCCGCCGTCGACTACCTCTCGTCGCTCGGCATGGAAGCGGTCGCCGCCCACGAGAAGGCCATCACGACGTACGCGCTGAGCCAGCTGCAGGAGGTGCCCGGCCTTCGGGTTCTCGGGCCGACCGAGCCGGTCGACAGGGGAGGGGCGATCAGCTTCGAGCTCGCCGGGGTCCATCCCCACGACGTGAGCCAGGTGTTGGACTCGCTCGGTATCGCGGTCCGGGCCGGTCATCACTGCGCCAAGCCGGCCCACGCGAGGTTCGGCGTGCAGTCGTCGACGAGAGCGTCGTTCTACGTCTACACGACCCTCGCAGAGGTGGATGCGCTGGTGGCCGGTCTCGCGCAGACGCGCCGGTTCTTCAAGGTCGCCTGACGGCGGCTGTGACATGACCAACGACATGGACGCGCTCTACCAGGAGATCATCCTCGACCACTACCGCGCGCCGCACCACGTGGGGCTCCGGGAGCCGTTCGAGGCCGAGGTGCACCACGTGAACCCGACGTGCGGCGACGAGGTGACCCTGCGGGTCCATCTCGCGGACGGCGTCGTCGGTGACATCTCCTACGACGTGGAAGGCTGCTCGATCTCGCAGGCGTCGACGTCCGTGCTCACAGACCTGCTGATCGGCAAGCAGGTGCAGGACGCGATGCGGGTCCTCGACTCGTTCGTGGAGCTGATGCACGGTCGAGGTCAGGTGGTTCCCGACGAGGAGGTGCTGGAGGACGGTATCGCGTTCGCCGGTGTCGCCAAGTTCCCGGCGCGGATCAAGTGCGCCTTGCTCGGATGGATGGCATGGAAGGACGCGACAGCGCATGCTGTCGCAGAAGCGGAGGCTCAGACATGACAGATCTGCCAGTGGTGGACCTCGACGCCGACGGCCCGGCCGTCACGGACGCCGACGTCCTCGAGGCGCTCAAGGACGTCGTCGACCCGGAGCTCGGGATCAACGTCGTCGACCTCGGGCTGATCTACGGCGTCACGCTCGACGAGGCGTCCACTGCCGTCATCGACATGACGCTGACGTCAGCCGCCTGTCCACTCACCGACGTCATCGAGGACCAGACGCGCCTCGCCTTAGAAGGCCTGGTCAACGGCTTCTCCATCAACTGGGTCTGGATGCCGCCGTGGGGCCCCGACAAGATCACCGACGACGGCCGGGAGATGCTGCGGGCGCTCGGTTTCAACGTCTGACGCGTCCCGGCGCAGTCGGTCCGTGCGGGCGCCGACCAAAGATGGGTGATCCGCCCCCTTGTGCGATTGTTGCAGCGATCTAGCCTGGAGGAAATAACTCCAGACAGGACCTTCATGCGCACCCTGACCCAGACCCCCGTCACCGTTACGCGCCGATCCGCATTGCTAGCTACGGCGGCCGCCACCACCGCGGTCGTGCTACCCGCAGCCAAGGCGTCTGCTGCCGGACGAGCATCCTCCGGTGTCCGACAGGCGATCACCACCCAACCGTCACGTGGCGCCTACGCGCCTCCAGGCGTGCGGGCAGCGGCTGTGCCGGACGCCGCCACCCGCCACATGCTGACCCGTTTCACGGCGGGCGTCACCACGGCCCGGCTTGCCGACGTGAGCGCGGCGGGTGGACCCATGCAATGGTTCGAGCGCCAGCTGAACCCTGCCGCCATCGCCGACCGCAAGGCGAGCGACCTGTGGGGCTGGTTCCCGGTCCTCGGCATGACGCCGATACAGAAGTGGGCGCGCTACAAGGCCGGAACGCAGAACGGCTGGGAGATGATGCAGGACCTGGCCTCCTGGATCATGATGCGCCGGCTCATCACGAACCGCCAGGTCGAAGAGATGATGGTGGACTTCTGGACGAACCTGCTGCACGTGGCGTCACCGGATCCCGAGGCCTGGCTCTGGCGCGTCGAGTACACGCAGCTGATCCGCAAGAACGCACTGGGTCGCTTCGACGACCTGCTGCACGGCGCGATCCAGCACCCGAGCATGGGCCTCTACCTCAACAACGTGGAGTCCACGGCGACGGCGATCAACGAGAACCTCGGCCGTGAGCTGCTCGAGTGCTTCACCGTCGGAGTCGACGGAGGCTACACCGAGGACGACGTGATCAACTCCGCCCGGATCCTGACCGGCTTCCACGTCGACCAGAAGGCCACCTGGGCGGCCACCTACATCCCCGCAGACCACTGGATGGGCCGCGTGAAGGTGCTGGGGTTCTCGTCCCCCAACGCCAACCCGGACGGGCGTCCGGTGCTGAACAAGTACCTGTCTTACCTCAGCCACCACCCGAGGACAGCCAAGCGGGTCTGCCGGCTGCTCGCCGTCCGGTTCGTCTCCGACAACCCGTCCCAGGGCCTGATCGACGCCCTGGCCCAGGTGTACCTCGACTCGGACACGGCCATCGCGCCGGTGCTGAGGGCGCTCGTCGCGTCCAGCGAGTTCCAGGCGTCGACGAGGCAGAAGGTCAGGACGCCGGTCGAAGACGCCGTGGCCACCTGGACCGCGGTGCGCGCCACCGTCGCGCAGCCGAACGACATCCACGACGCCGCCAACCAGTTCATCAACATCAGCAAGTCCATCGGACAGGTCGTCTACGACTGGCCGACGCCGGACGCCTTCCCCGACGTGGCCCCGGCCTGGACCGGGTCCGGTCGGATGCTCGGCTCGATGCGCACGCACTGGTACGCGGCGAGCGGCACCTGGCCCAACCAGGGGATCTCGTTCCCATCGCCGATGGACTGGATGCCACAGCTTCCGACGACCTTCGACAACGTCGTTCAGCAGGTCGTGGCGAAGACGCTCTTCATGCCCATGACGTCCACCATGCTGCAGGCGGCCTGCGTCGCGACCGATCTCACCCCCAACGAGGTGATCGACGACGCATCGCACCCGCTGATCGCCCTGCGGTTCCCGCGCCTTCTGGTCAGCATCCTCGACACCCCCGAGCACCTCAGTCGCTGACGCGACGGAAAGCAGACACCTCATGACAACCACTCCCACGACCACACCCCCCGGGTGCGAGGGGTTCCACCGATCCCTGGCGTCTCGGCGCAGCTTCCTGAAGGGACTCGGCGCCGTCACCGCGGGCGGAGTGATGGCCACGATGCACGGCACCGTCTTCCGTCAGACGGCCTTCGCGGCCACCGGATCGGCGGAGAACATCCTCGTCGTGCTGAGCCAGCGCGGCGGCGCCGACGGCATGTCGATGGTCGTCCCCTACGGCGACCTCTCCTACACACTGGCCCGGCCGCTCATCGGCATTCCGGCGACCCAGCTGCTGCAGACCGACGGCATGTTCGGCCTGCACCCGCACTTCGCCCCACTCGAGCAGATGTGGAAGAACGGCACGATGGCAGCCGTCCACGCCGTGGGGATGCCTGCGCCCAACAGGTCCCACTTCGACGCCATCATCGAGGTGGAGGAGGCCGACCCCGGCTCTCCCGGGCGCATCGGCTGGCTCAACCGCATGGTCGGGATGTCCGAGCCAGGAAGCCTCTTCGGAGCCGTTCAGATCGGCGACGGTGTCCCGCACACGGAGATCTACGGCTCCCAGGCGACGTTGTCCGCCACCGAGATCGACAAGATCCAGATCTACGGGCCGGTGAACGCGCTGCCACAGCGCACGGCCGCGCTGAACGTCACGTGGAACCAGGCCGCCGGTCCCCTCGGCGAGGCCGGTCGGCGCGGTCTCAGCACTGCAGCGGACTGGAGACCCGTGCTGCAGACGTCGGCGAAGCCACAGAACGGTGCGGTCTACCCGAAGACCGACCTCGGAGACGCCCTCGCGCAGTCGGCTCGGCTGATCCGTGCCGACGTGGGCGCTGAGGTGATCACCGTCGACCACTCCTCGTGGGACATGCACACCGATCTGGGGACGCTCTCCAACGGGAACATGAACGTGATGATCGACGACCTGGCCGGGTCCATCGCGGGCTTCTTCGCCGACCTGGGGCCGCTGGCCGCCAACGTCACGCTGCTCACGATCAGCGAGTTCGGGCGCCGCGTCGTGGAGAACGGCGACGCAGGCCTCGACCACGGGTACGGCAACGCGATGCTGCTGTTCGGCGCCGGCGTCAAGGGCGGCAGCGTGTACGGCACTTGGCCCGGACTGCGCGACGCCCAGCTGCGCGACGGCGACCTCGACGTCACCACCGACTACCGCTCCGTCCTGTCGGAGGTCGTGAAGACAAGGTTCACGTCCGTCAGCCTGCCGACGCTCTTCCCCGGCTTCGCGCCGGAGCGGGTCGGAGTCATGCTCGGAGCCTGATCCCGGGCTCGGGTCCGCAGCCAGCGGCCAGCACGTCGGGAACAGAGGCTGAGCCTGGGTTGCGCATGGCCCGGCTCGGAGGAGCGGGGCCAGCATCCGGAAGGGGAGCTGCGCCTCGCTCCCTTGCGTCCGCCGCACACCGCCGACCGGTCATCAGTAGCCGCCGGTGGCGACATGCGGAAGCTCGTCGAGTGGTACCCCTCGGACGGCGATACTCAAGACGTGATGAGGACGCACCTGTGGTAGCTGCGCGAGATCGTCCCAGTGGTCGGAGGCCGGCCGCCCCCCAGGCGACGCCGACGCGGCCACGGATGATCAACGTGCCCGTCGAGCGGTTCCCCGGCTGGGTGGCGCGCTACGACGCGGCGCATCCGGACACCGTCTGGCGGGTGGAGCTCACCTCCGCCGCAGCGCGCAGCCCCGACGGAACCGCCGTGGAGGTCGACGTACCGTTCCCGCCGCTTCCCGAGGCGTCGATGGCCGGGCTGCTGGCTCACCTGGACCGCCCAAGGTCGCTGGGAGTGCTGCTCGTCCGCAAGGGTGGCTTCGCGGTCGCCTTGCTGTCCGGCGGCACCGTCGTCGAGTCGAAGGTGGGCCGGCGCCACGTGCAGGGCCGCACCAAGGCGGGAGGATGGTCGCAGCACCGGTTCTCCCGCCGCCGCGACAACCAGGCCCGCGCTGCCTTCGACGCCGCTGCGGGCCACGTACGCCGCATCCTCGGAGACAGCGCCGCCTCGCTCGACCTGCTGGGCACCGGAGGGGACCGGCAGGCAGTGGCGAGCGTGCTGGCGCATCCGGACCTGCGCCCGCTCGCCGGCGTGCCCACGGCGTGGCTGGGCGCCGTACCGGACCCCACCCGGGCCGTCCTGGACACCGCGATCGTCGACGCGCGGTCGGTCCGGGTCGCGATCACGGACCCCTGAGACCGCTCCGTGCGTGGGGAACGGCCGGTGTCAGAGGGCGCTGGCGGCGGCGAACGTGTCGCAGGAGGCCAGCTGACCGGTCCGGTAGCCCCTGGTGAACCAGCGGACCCGTTCCGCCGACGAGCCGTGCGTCCACTGCTCCTCGTCGACACTGCCCTGGGACCGCTGCTGGATGCGGTCGTCCCCCACGGCCTGGGCCGCGTTCACGGCGTCCGCGAGGTCCGCCTGGGTGATGCCGGAGATCAGCGTCTGGCCACTGTCATCCTTCACCGTGGAGGCGAAGTGCACCCAGATACCGGCGTAGCAGTCGGCCTGCAGCTCGAGCCGCACGGACGCACTCGTCGGGCCGGTCGCCGAGCTCTGGGCCTTCGCCATCGTGCCGAGCAGGTCCTGCACGTGATGGCCGTACTCGTGTGCCACGACGTAAGCCTCGGCCAGGTCGCCACCGCTCGCCCCCAGCTGGCCCTGCAGCATGTCGGAGAAGAAGGACGGGTCGAGATAGACGAGCTTGTCGGCCGGGCAGTAGAACGGGCCCATGCCGGAGCTCGCCTGCCCGCAGCCGCTGGTCGTCGAGGACGTGAACCAGACGATCTTCGCCTTCTGGTAGGCGACATCCGCCTGCCGGGGGAGAGCCTGCGCCCAGAAGTCCTGGATCGAGGTGACGTCGTAGCCGATCCGGCACTCCAGCGGAGGCTCACCGGAGCCGGCGGAGCACTGGGACAGGTCAGCGGGTGAGGTGGCGTCCGGGCTCGCGGAGGAGCCGCCACCGCCGACGACCGTCCGCAACAGGAAGAAGCCGACCACCGCCACCACCACCATCAGGGCGAGCCCGCCGCAGCCCATGCCGCCGCGGCGGCCCATCGGCCGACGGCGCCGGTACATGCCGCCGCGCGGGAACATCCCGCCGCGCCCGCGGGGAAAGCCCATCGGCATCCGGAAGGGGGACCCGCCGCTCTGGCGGCTCTGCCCTCGGCGGTCGACGATCTGACCCGTGTCGATCTTGGCCTTCCGGTTGAACTTCATGCCTTCCCCTCGCTGCGACGGACCCGTCGCGGCTGAACGATGTCATGTCCCGTCGAGCGCGGATGTAGCCTAGTGGGCGTCCTCGTCGGCAGGCCCCGCGCTTGCCGGTACCGCCCTCCGCCGGGCGACGCCACGCCCCGGAAAGCGCCTCTCCTCCCATGATCACCGCCTCTCACCTGCAGGTCAGGGTGGGCGCTCGCAGCCTCATCGACGACACGAGCTTGCGGATCGCTCCCGGCGACAAGATCGGTCTCGTGGGGCGCAACGGTGCGGGCAAGACAACCCTGACCCGCATCCTCGCCGGTGAGGCCCAACCCACCGGTGGCTCGGTCACGACCGCCGGCAGCGTCGGGTACCTGCCTCAGGACCCCCGCACCGGCGACCTGGAGGTGCTGGCCCGCAACCGCATCCTGGCGGCCCGCGGGATCGACGACGTGCTGCGCCGGCTGCGCACGGCGGAGCACCAGATGGGCAGCGACGACGAGGACGTCCGGGACAAGGCGATGCGCCGCTACACGACGGCCGACGCCGAGCTGCACTCGGCGGGTGGCTTCGCTGCCGAGGCCGAGGCCGCGCAGATCAGCGCCAGCCTCGGCCTGCCGAACCGGGTCCTCGACCAGCCGCTGCGCACCCTGTCGGGCGGCCAGCGCCGACGTGTGGAGCTCGCCCGCATCCTGTTCTCCGGAGCGCAGACACTGCTCCTCGACGAGCCGACGAACCATCTCGACGCCGACTCCATCGGATGGCTGCGAGGTTTCCTCAAGGCGCACCGGGGTGGTCTCGTGGTGATCAGCCACGACGCCGCGCTCCTCGAGGAGACGGTCAACCGCGTCTTCCACCTGGACGCGAACCGAGCCGAGATCGACGTCTACAACGTCGGCTGGTCGACGTACCTCAAGCAGCGCGAGACCGACGAGCGGCGACGCAAGCGCGAGCGGGCCAACGCGGAGAAGAAGGCCAGCACGCTCTTCGCCCAGGCCGACAAGATGCGCGCCAAGGCGACGAAGGCGACCGCGGCGCAGAACATGGCCAAGCGCGCCGAGCGGCTGCTCGAAGGGCTGGAGGCCGAGCGACGGCAGGACAAGGTCGCCCGCCTCGCCTTCCCGACACCGGCGCCATGCGGCAAGACGCCGCTCATGGCGCACGAACTGTCGAAGTCCTACGGCTCCCTGGAGGTGTTCACCGACGTTGACCTGGCCGTGGACAAGGGCAGCCGGGTCGTCATCCTCGGGCTCAACGGAGCCGGGAAGACCACGCTGCTGCGCATCCTGGCGGGCCTCGACCGCCCCGACACCGGGCGGACCGAGCCCGGTCACGGGCTGAAGCTCGGCTACTACGCCCAGGAGCACGAGACGCTCGACCTCACCCGCACCGTGCTGGAGAACCTGCAGTCCGCCGCGCCGGACCTCACCGAGACCCAGGTCCGCAGCGTCCTCGGTTCCTTCCTGTTCTCCGGCGACGACGCGACGAAGCCGGCCCGCGTGCTGTCCGGTGGCGAGAAGACCCGGCTGGCACTCGCGACCCTGGTGGTCTCGGCGGCGAACGTGCTGCTCCTCGACGAGCCGACGAACAACCTCGACCCGGCGAGCCGCCTCGAGGTGCTCAGCGCGATCCGCAGCTATGCCGGTGCCATCGTGCTGGTGACACACGACGAGGGCGCCGTCACCGCGCTGCAGCCGGACCGGGTGCTCATCCTCCCCGACGGCGTCGAGGACCTCTGGAACGAGGAGTACGGCGAGCTGGTCGCGCTCGCCTGACCGACATTAGCGCACGGCCGTGTCCCCGGGCAGCGCGCTTCCCGGGTTGGCCCGCAGGTACGGCGTGATGTCGCCGCGGTCGAGTTCACGGAACAGGGTGGCCGACTTGGCGCGGTCCAGCCGCACCACCGACTGGCCGGCGATGTCGTCGTACCGGGCAAATGGAGCCGTCGTGAAGGAGACGTTCGCGCTGCTGAGGTTGCGCATCGCCAGACCGAGCGTGCGCAGGTCACCGGTGCTCCAGGTGTTGTCGACCTGGATGAAGTCAGCGAAGGTGCCGATGACCCGGGCCAGCCGGAGAGGGTTGGTGAACGTCCCGGACGACGCCACACTGCTCAGCACGGCGCGCAGGAAGTTCTGCTGCCGCTCGATGCGGCCGAAGTCGCCGCCCGCCAGGCCGTGACGGGTGCGGACGTACTGCAGGGCGCGGGAGCCGCTGAGAGTCTGCCAGCCCTTGACCCACGTCACCCCCTGGACGTCGTCGGTGAACGTCTGGGGGACGTACACGCGCACCCCGCCCAGGACGTCGGTGAGGCCCTGGAAGCCGTTCCAGTCGATCATCGCGACGTGGTCGAGGTGCAGCCCCGTGAAGGCCTGCACCGTGCGGACCGTGAGCGCCGGGCCGCCCCACGAGAACGACGCGTTGATCTTCGCGTACCCCCCGACGTCGCCCGGGTAGTCCGGCACCTTCACCCAGCTGTCGCGGGGGATCGACACGACCTGGGCCGACTGCCGGTTCGGCGGCAGATGCACCACGATGATCGTGTCGCAGTTGTGAACCCCGGGAGTCCACGAGCCGTCAGCGAGGTCGTCGGCGACGCTCTCCTGGTCACTCGTGTCGTGCGAGCCGAGGATCAGGATGTTCAGTGGCCGGCCGGCGTCGGACGCGGAGCCGCCGGGGCCGGGGATCTCGGTGATGCCGGCGTCGAAGTGCCGGATGTTTGCGAGCTCGTGGTTGAGATACCACAGGAAGCTTCCTGCCGTGCCGACCAAGAGCAGCAGGATCGCGCACAACGACGTCAGGGCAAGGTGGCGCCGCAGGAAGCCGCGCTTGTCCGCGTCCCTCGGTTGAGCGTCCATGGTTCCCCCCCGCTGCAGATGGTAGCGCCGCTCGGGCGGTCCGGCTGCGCGGACGGCCCTGCAGGCACGTTGGCGTAGCGTCGACAGCGATGAGCAGCCCAATGTCGCCGTACCGGGTCATGCACTCCTACTCGCGAGGAGATCCGCTCGCCGGACGCCAGGGACTGACGCCCGGCACCGTCCGCCGCGTCGTGGGGTTCGCGAAACCCCACCGCCGGGCGTTGGGCTGGTTCCTGGTCCTCGTGGTTGCCGACGCGCTGCTGGTGGTGGCGACCCCGCTGCTGTTCCGCGACATCGTCGACGAGGGGGTCTCGAAGGGAAACGGCCGCCTCGTCACGATCCTCGCGTCGGTGATCGCGCTGGTCGCCTTCGGCGAGGCGGCGCTGAGCCTGGCGCAGCGCTGGTACTCCGCGCGGATCGGCGAGGGACTCATCTACGACCTGCGTACGACGGTGTTCAGCCATGTGCAGCGCATGCCCATCGCCTTCTTCGCGCGGACCCACACGGGGGCGCTGGTCTCGCGGCTCAACAGTGATGTGATCGGCGCGCAGAGCGCCTTCACCTCGACGCTGTCGAACGTGGTCAGCAACGTCATCAGCCTGCTGCTCGTCGGGGCGACCATGCTCTACCTGTCCTGGCAGATCACCCTGCTGGCCCTCGTCATCCTGCCGGTGTTCATCTTCCCCGCCAAGTGGGCGGGGCGTCGGTTGTCGAGCCTCACCCGCGCGCAGATGCAGACCAACGCGACGATGGCGTCAATGGCCACAGAGCGGTTCCAGGTCGGCGGGGCGATGCTCGTGACGCTGTTCGGCAGGCGCGACGAGGAGGACGCGGAGTACGCCGGGCGCTCGGCCATGGTGCGCGACCTCGGGGTGGAGATCGCGATGACGGGGCGGATCTTCTTCAGTGCGCTCACCCTCGTCGCATCCCTCGCCACCGCTGTCGTCTACGGGGTCGGTGGACACCTCGTGCTGGACGGCACGCTGTCCATCGGGACCCTGCTGGCACTCGCCGCGCTGATGGGCAGGCTCTACGGTCCGCTGACGTCGCTGTCGAACGTGCGGGTCGACGTCATGACCGCCCTGGTCTCCTTCGAGCGCGTCTTCGAGGTCCTGGACCTGCAGCCGATGATCACGGAGCGCCCCGATGCCGTCGACCTGACGGGACGGGAGGCGCGGGTGGACTTCGAGAACGTGCGCTTTCGCTACCCCTCCGCCGACGAGGTGTCACTCGCCAGCCTGGAGGCGCTGATGGCGATCGACTCTTCGCAGAGCCAGGAGGTGATCCGGGGAGTGACGTTCAGCGTCGAGCCGGGTCAGATGGTGGCGCTCGTCGGGCCGTCCGGCGCCGGCAAGACCACGCTGACGCACCTCGTCTCCCGGCTGTACGACGTGAGCGCCGGCGCTGTCCGGGTGGGCGGCGTCGACGTCCGCGGCGCCACGCTCGACTCGCTGCACGCCATGGTCGGGTACGTGACGCAGGACGCGCACATGTTCCACGACACCATCCGGGCGAACCTCCACTATGCCCGGCCCGGGGCTCGCGACGACGAGCTGGAGGCGGTTCTCCGGGCGGCCCAGATCTGGAGCCTCGTGGACGCCCTGCCCGACCGCCTGGACACCGTGGTGGGGGAGCGCGGCTACCGGCTGAGCGGCGGCGAGCGCCAGCGCCTGGCCATCGCGCGGCTGCTCCTCAAGGCACCTCAGGTGGTCATCCTCGACGAGGCGACAGCCCACCTGGACAGCGAGTCCGAGGTCGCCGTACAACGCGCTCTCGACGTCGCCCTGTCCGGGCGCACCTCTCTGGTCATCGCCCACCGGCTCTCCACCGTTCGGGACGCGGACCTGATCCTCGTGGTCGCCGACGGCAGGATCGTCGAGCGTGGCACCCACGCGTCGCTGCTGACGGTCGGTGGCCTGTACGCCGACCTGCACCGCACGCAGTTCAGCGAGGAGTCGGCGCCGTCCGCGGCGGCGCCCAGCTAGCCTGCGCCCTCCCCCACCGGGTAGTTCGGAACAGGACACGCGGCGGCGCGGCTGGCGATAGGTGCGCCCCGTTCCGAACTATTCATTGGGGGTGGGAGCACCGGGCACAATGGCGGGATGGACCTCGGCCTGCGGGATCGCGTCTACATCGTCAGTGGAGGCAGTCGCGGTCTCGGCCGGGCCACTGCCCAGGCGCTCGTCGCTGAGGGCGCGAAGGTCGTCGTCTCCAGCCGGTCGACGGACACCCTCGACACCACCGTGCGCGGGCTCGGGGACGCCCAGGCTGTGGGCGTGGCGGCCGACAACACCGACGCCGACACACCCGGGCGGCTCCTCTCCGCGGCCCGCGACGCCTTCGGACGACTGGACGGCGCGCTCGTCAGCGTCGGAGGGCCGCCGGCGGGACCGGTGATCGGCAGAACGGACGAGGAGTGGCGGCGTTACTTCGACAGCATCTTCCTCGGAGGGTTGCGCCTCGCCACGGCGGTGGCGGAACGGCTCGAGCCGGGCGGCGCGATCGGGTTCGTCCTGTCGACGTCGGTGAAGCAGCCGATCGCCAACCTGGGCATGTCCAACGCACTTCGGCCGGCGCTTGCGATGGCGGCGAAGACGATGGCCGACGAGCTCGGTCCCCGGGGGATCCGCGTCTTCGGCCTGCTGCCCGGCCGGATCGGGACCGACCGCGTGCATGAGCTCGACGCCGCGACCGACGACCCGGCGCAGACCCGGCGGGGACACCTGGCGACGATCCCGCTCGGGCGCTACGGCCGGCCCGAGGAGTTCGGCGCGGTGGCCACGTTCCTGTTGTCACCGGTGGCCGGCTATGTCACCGGAGTGATGCTCCCGATCGACGGCGGGATCACTCGCGGCTTGTGACCAAGGCCCCGGTGTCCGCGCCGAGCTCGTCCTCGGCATCGGCCCCCGGTCGCCATGGTCTGCCACGCGGCCTCGGGGCTCGGTCGCTGTCCTTGCCGCCCTTGATCCGCTCGTGGTACTCCGCCCAGGCGAAGTAGCAGTAGAACCCGAAGAACAGCAGCGCGAAGAACAGCCACTGGAAGCCGTAGAAGAAGCTGGGGCCACCGCTCAGGTCCGGTGCACCGGCCTTCGACGGCGGGTGCGGGGAGGCTGGGCTCTCGTCGGTCAGCTCCAGGAACCCGTCGAGCAGCGGGTACGGCACCGACGCCGAGAGAGCCTGGGCGGAGATGGCGCGCACCGAGCCCTGCGACGGGTTCACCTGGTCCGCGCCGGCGTCGCTGTCGACCCGGACCCACCCGCTGAGAGTGACCCGCCCCTTCGCGGGCGCCGGCAGCGTCTGGGGGATGTTGCCGTTGGCGGGTGCCGGAACCCAGCCGCGGTCCACGAGGACGGCGGGTCCCTCGTCGGGAACGAACGGTGTCACGACGTCGACGCCGGGGCTGCCTTCTCTCGTCCGGTAGAGGACGGCCAACTGGTGGGCTGCGTCGTAGGAGCCGCTGGCCGTGACCGTGCGCCACTCGATCTCGGACGACGGTTCCGTCGGCTGGCTCATCAGGTCCCGCAACGGGACCGGTGCGGCGGCCAGGTTGGCACGCACCAGGTCGTTGGAGTCCTTGCGTTGCTGGTAGCGGTCGAACTGCCAGCTGCTGAGGCGAACACACGTGAAGCCGAGGAGGACCACGACGAGGAGCAGGCCCAGCCATCGGGGCGTAAGAAGGAATCGCACCACAACGTCTCGACCATACGCCCGCCCTCCGGCGGCCGCGGGAAGGGAGCCGCACCGTAGGCTTGGGCGATGACCACTTTGTCGCCTGGGCGCCTGCTCGTCGACCGGTACGGTCGGACAGCGACAGATCTTCGGGTCTCGCTCACCGACAGGTGCAACCTGCGCTGCTCGTACTGCATGCCGGCGGAGGGTCTCGACTGGCTGCCGCGCGAGGACGTGCTCACCGACGACGAGGTCGTCCGGCTGATCGCCGTCGCGGTCACGAGGCTCGGCGTCGACGAGGTGCGCTTCACCGGTGGAGAGCCGCTCATCCGCCCCGGTCTCGTCGACATCGTCGCCCGTACGGCGGCACTGCGGCCGCGACCGGTGCTGTCGGTGACCACCAACGGGATCGGCCTGGAGCGGACGGCGACGGCATTGGCCGCCGCCGGCCTCGACCGGGTCAACGTCAGCCTGGACACCGTGCGCCCCGACACCTTCGCCGAGATCACCCGCCGCAACCGGTTCGCCGACGTCGTACGCGGCCTCGCCGCCGCCGCGGAGGCGGGGCTGACGCCGGTGAAGGTCAACGCCGTGCTGCTGCGGGGAAGCAACGACGACCAGGCCGCCGAGCTGCTGCGGTGGTGCCTGGATCGCGGCTACGAGCTGCGCTTCATCGAGCAGATGCCGTTGGACGCGCAGCACGGCTGGAGCCGGGCGGCGATGGTGACCGCCGACGAGATCCAGGAGCAGCTCGAACGGGACTTCATCTTGACGTCTGACCCCCGAGACCGTGGCAGCGCGCCGGCCGAGCTCTTCGAGGTCAACGGCGGGCCGGGCACCGTCGGGATCATCGCGTCGGTCACCCGCCCGTTCTGCGGGGACTGCGACCGGGTCCGCCTGACCGCAGACGGTCAGGTGCGCAACTGCCTGTTCGCCCGCGAGGAGTCCGACCTGCGCGGCGCTCTGCGGCGCGGCGCAGGCGACGACGAGGTCGCGGAGCGCTGGCGCGCCGCGATGCAGACGAAGCGCCCCGGGCACGGCATCGACGACGAGTCGTTCCTGCAGCCGCTGCGCCCGATGAGCGCCATCGGAGGCTAGCTCCGCTCTGTCCGGCCAGGCGAGCCGTCCAGACAGGCGACGCCGGGCACCCACGGGGGGAGGTTGCCCGGCGTCACGCAGGCCCTCCGCGAGCGGAAGGCCTGCGTCCAGTGTCTCACGCCCGAGGGTGAGCGTTGACGTGCGACGCGTCACTCTTTGGGGGGAGATCCCCCTGGCAGCTGGGCCGACGAGCCGGAGAGCTGCGTCCGGCCCTCGGACTCGAAGCTCTCGGGTCCGGCTGACTGCCGTCCGTCGGCGGCGTTCGCGACGACGACGGCGAAGTAGGGCAGCACGAAAGCGGCCGTCACCAGCACCCACCTCAGCGGCCCGGACACCAGGACCGCCCCGACGAAGCACGCCGTCCGGACAGCCATCGACACCAGGTACTTGACCTCGCGGCTGCGGATGTCGGCGCTGCGTCCGGACCGTGCGGACGTGATCACGACGGGTGCTTCGCGCTGCTGGCTCATAGTCGTCCTCTCGTCCTCCACCGTACGCCGCACCCGCCGAGCACTGCCGACGGCCCGACCCTCCGCCCGGTTGTCGCGGCCGGTAGCGTCGGGCGCTCCATCAGCGGGAGGAGCGCGCCGTGAGCAGGTCGGTCTTGGTCACCGGCGGCAACCGGGGCATCGGCGCGGCCATCGCCAGGGCGTTCGCCGAGGCCGGCGACGACGTCGCCGTGACCTTCCGCTCGGGGGAGCCGCCGCAGGGCTTCCTGGCCGTGCGGTGCGACGTGACGGACACCGCTCAGGTGGAGGCGGCGTTCGCCACCATCGAGGCGCAGCAGGGACCGGTCGAGGTGCTCGTGTCCAACGCCGGGATCACCCGCGACACCCTGCTGCTGCGGATGTCGGACGACGACTGGGCAGCAGTCCTCGACACGAACCTGATGGGCTCGTTCAAGGTGGCTCGACGCGCCGCCAAGGCGATGCTGCGGCTTCGCCGCGGCCGGATCATCCTCGTCTCGTCCGTGGTCGCTCTGCTGGGCTCGGCGGGTCAGGTGAACTATGCCGCCAGCAAGGCCGGACTGGTCGGCATGGCCCGCTCCATGGCGCGGGAGCTGGGCAGCCGTTCCATCACGACCAACGTGGTGGCACCGGGCTTCGTCGAGACCGACATGACGGCGGACCTCCCCGAAGCCACGAAGGCGCAGTACCTCGAGGCGATCCCCCTCGGAAGGGCCACCACGACCGCCGAGGTCGCCGCGGTCGTCCGCTGGCTGGCATCAGACGAGGCGGGCTCCATCACCGGTGCGGTGATCCCGGTGGACGGCGGCCTGGGGATGGGACACTGACGCATGGGCATTCTCGAGGGCAAGACCATCCTCGTCGCCGGCGTCACGATGGACGCCTCGATCGGCTTCGCCACGGCGAAGGCGGCGCAGGAGCAGGGCGCCACGGTGCTCATCTCGAACTTCGGACGCGCGCTGTCGATCACTCGGCGGATCGCGAAGCGGCTGCCCTCGGAGCCACCGGTGCTGGAGCTCGACGTCAGCGACGACGAGCATCTCGCGGGTCTCGCCGGCCAGGTGCGGCAGTACGCCGACTCGCTCGACGGGGTGGTGCACGCGATCGCCTACGGAAATCCGCAGACCATTCTCGGTGGGAAGTTCCTCGAGGGGCCGTGGCCCGACGTCTCGCGGGCGGTGCAGGTGTCGGCGTACTCCTTGCAGGCGCTCGCAGTGGCCTGCCTCCCGTTGATGAGCGAGGGCGGCAGCGTCGTCGGGTTGACGTTCGACGCGTCGGTGGCCTGGCCCGGCTACGACTGGATGGGCGTCGCGAAGGGTGCTCTCGAGTCGTGCAACCGCTATCTCGCCCGTGACCTCGGCGCCCACGGCATCCGCTGCAACCTCGTGAGCGCCGGGCCGCTGAAGACGCTCGCGGCTCAGGCGATCCCCGGCTATGAACGTTTCGAGGACGAGTGGATCAAGCGCGCGCCGCTCGGCTGGGACCAGCAGGACCTCGAGCCGGCGGCGCTAGGGGTGGTCGCCCTGCTCAGTGACCTGTTCCCGAAGACGACCGGTGAGATCGTCCACGTCGACGGGGGATACCACGCCATCGGAGCCTGAGCATGCCGCCGGAGTCGGCCCAGGCGTAGCCTGGAAGCAGTCAGGCGATCGGGGATCGGTGAAACGCAGACCCAGGGGGATGCGGAGGCGGAGTTGAGGCTAGGGCAGAACGGGTGCTCGCGTGACTGACCTCGCTCTGCTCCAGGCCGCCATCGACGAGGCCCTGCAGGCCGCCGACGATGCGGATGCCGTCACAGGAGTCTGCGCCGCCTGCGTGGCGCGGCTGCCCTGTGACGGGGCTGCCGTGACCGTGATGGCGTCGGACAGCCAGCGCCAGACCGTCTACGCCAGTGACGAGGTCATCGCGGCCTTCGAGCGTGCACAGTACTCGCTAGGAGAGGGCCCGAGCCTGGTGGCGTTCACGCAGCGGCGTCCGGCGCTGGTGCCGCACATCGACGACTCGGCGACACTCGCTCGGTGGCCGGGGCTGGCCCGCGAGGTGGCGAACCTCGACGTGGGGTCCGTCTTCTGCTTCCCGATGCGCCTAGGCGTGATCAACGTCGGCATCTGTGCGTTCTACCGACGCGAGCCAGGCACTCTCAGCACCGAGGACGTCTCGTCCGTCCTCGAGGTGCTGGAGCTGACGACGTTGGCTCTTCTGGAGCTGCGGGACGGCGACGGGACCGAGCATCTGCTGGGGCGATGGTTGTCGGGCGCCGGGCACAGCCGGAGACTGGTCCATCAGGCCACCGGGATGGTGATGGGGCAGCTCGGGGTCCCGGCCGAGGTGGCATTCGCGCGGCTGCGCGCGTCCGCCTACTCCCAGGGGCGCGATGTCGAGCAGGTCGCGACGGAGATCGTCAACCGCAGCCTGCGACTCGACGAGGACACCGGTTGAGCTCCTCGCCCGCGCGATCAGTTGCTAAAGTGAGACGGAACATCAATAGATAGGCAGGGACATGAGCGGTTCAGCACGGGAACGGGCACTGACGCAGGCATTCGTCGGGCTCGCGGACACGTTGGTCAGCGACTTCGACGTGACAGACCTTCTGCAACGCCTGGTCGAGCACTGCGTCGAGCTGTTGCAGGTCGACGCGGCCGGCCTGCTGCTGACCGACCAGCGAGGCAGCCTCCAGCTGATGGCCTCGTCCACTGAGGCCAGCCGGCTCCTGGAGCTCTTCCAGCTGCAGAGCGACGAGGGTCCGTGCCTCGACTGCTTCCACTCCGGACAGGGCGTGAGCGTTCCAGACCTCGAGGCGGTCTCCGACCGGTGGCCGAGGTTCTCTGCCGCGGCGCGGGAACAGGGCTTCGCGGCTGTCCACGCTACTCCGTTGCGTCTTCGCGACGACGTCATCGGGGCCATGAACCTTTTCAACTCACAGGCGCGTGCGCTGTCCGAGGACGACCTCAACGTCGCGCAGACGCTGGCAGACGTCGCCACGATCGGGATCCTCCAGGAGCGCGCCAACGCGCATTCGGAGGTCGTCGTCGAGCAGCTGCAGGGCGCCTTGCACAGCCGGGTGATCATCGAGCAGGCCAAGGGGCTGCTGGCGAACGCCGGGGCGCTGGAGATGGACGAGGCGTTCAGTCGGCTCCGCTGGACGGCGCGCAGCACACAGAGCCGGCTGGCCGACGTCGCCCGGGATCTTGTGGAGGGCCGCCTCGACCCGACGTTGCTGGTCGCCCTGCAGCCGGCCAAGTCGGCCAAGGCCGGACGCCCCGGCCGCTCGTGAGCCATCGGCTCGCTTAGGAAAATGTGCTGACGTGGCACAATGGTGAAACAACGGGGGGCTGATCCGTGAGGAGCGGCTCGCATGACAGATCGGCCCGAGCTCGACGCCGCCATCGCGGCTGTCGCTGAGTCTTCGGGTGGGCCCGCCGACCTCAAGAAGGCGCTGACCCAGATCACCGACATCGCGCATGGCAGCGTCCGCGGCGTGGACTTCGCCAGCGTGACGATCCGGCACCGCGCCGGGCGCCTCGAGACTGTGGCGCCGTCCAGCCCGCTGCTGTACGTGGCTGACGGTCTCCAGTACGAGATCAACGAGGGCCCGTGCTACGACGCGGTCACCGATGACCTCGTCATGTACTGCCCGGATCTCGCGCACGACTGCCGATGGCCGCAGTTCGGGCCGCGGGCCGCCATGTTGGGCCTGTCCTCCCTGCTGTGTGTCAGGCTCATCCATCCCGGGGTGGCCCTGATGTCCCTGAACCTGTACTCCGACACCGTCGGCGCATTCGACGACCACCAGCGGGTCGCCCGCCTCTTCGCGAAAAGGACCGCCGGCGCGACGGTCGCCGAGCTCCGAGGGAACGAGGACCGGAGCCCGCACGCGTTCCTGAACGGTCAGACGACGATCGACCACGCCACGGGGATCCTCATGCAGCGTCACGGAATCGGCGCTAAGCGAGCTCTGGACCTGCTGCACCAGCTGGCCGAGCACCGCTACGGGTCGCGGGAGGACTAGCGCCGGGCTTCCCCGTGACGTGTCGTCGGCCCCGGTGCAACACTGGGGCATGGGCGAGACAGTGAACCGAGAGCTCCTGGTGATGCGCCACGCCAAGACCGAGCGGTCTGCTCGCAACGACCGAGAACGCGGGCTCACCGCCCGGGGCCGCGCAGACGCCGAAGCGGCCGGACGCTGGCTGCGGAAACAACGCGTCAAGCCCGAGGTGGTGCTGACCTCGCCGGCGGTGCGAGCACGCGACACCGCCGAGCTCGTCGTCGCCGGTCTTGCCGTCGCCCCCGAGGTGCGTGTCGTCGAGGAGCTCTACGAGGCCTCGGCGGAGGAGGTGCTCGAAATCGTGGCCGGCATGGAGGACGACCGACGAAGCGTTCTGGTCGTGGGCCACAACCCCACCATGGAGGAGCTCACGCACCTGCTGCCCGGCGCCGCGGCCGATGCCGGCGAGGCTCATCTGCCGACTGCCGGGGTGGTGATCCTCGACGTACCCGGCCGGTGGCACCAGATCGCGGCCGGATCGGTCGACATCGTCAGTCGGCACGTCGCGCGCGGGTAGCCTGCCGCGGTAACCGGCGAGGCCCGCGCTGTCGCCGCGTGCTGCTCATCCCAACGGCGGATGCGGAGTCTCGATGCCGTCCTGCTCGTCCGCCGTCTCGACGTCCTCCCTGGTGATCCCGAGCAGGTACATGATCGTGTCGAGATAGGGGACGCTGAGAGCGGTGTCGGCATACTCGCGCACCGTGGGCTTGGCGTTGAACGCGATGCCGAGCCCCGCTGCCGCGAGCATCTCCACGTCGTTGGCGCCGTCCCCGATCGCGACGGTCCGGTCCGCGGCCAGTCCGTGGGACGACGCGAACCTGTGCAGCGCCGCCGCCTTGCCGCGAGCGTCCAGGACCGGACCGGCGAGCCTTCCGGTCAGTCGTCCTTCCGCCACCTCCAGCTCGTTGCTCACCGTGTCCGTGATGTCGAGCTCAGCAGCGAGCCGACGCGTGACGGCGCCGAAGCCCCCGCTGACGAGAGCCAGCCCGTACCCCATCCTGGCGAGGGTGCGCACGAGCGTGCGAGCGCCGGGTGTCAGCGACAGGGCAGCGTGAGCCCGCTCCAGCGCGCTCACCTCGAGCCCGGCGAGCAGGGACACGCGCTGACGCAGCGCCGTCTCGAAGTCGAGAGCACCGCTCATCGCCTGCGCCGTGAGCGCGGCGACCTGCTCGCCGACGCCGGCCTCGGCGGCAAGCCGGTCGATCGCCTCACCCATCACGAGCGTCGAGTCGACATCCATCACCACGAGGCGCCGACCGTGGCGCAGCAGGCCAGCGGCCTGGACGGCCACGTCCACCTGTTGCTGGGCTGCCTCCCGCGCCAGCAGCTCCCGCAGCCGGAGCACGTCGGCACCGGAGACGTGCAGCTCGATCGCCGTGACCGGATAGCGGGCCATCCGCACGATCCGGTCGATGTTGGCCCCGGTGTCGGCGATGCGCCCGGACACGGCGGCGAGGGCACTGGCCGTCAGCCGGTGTCCGAGGACCGTGACGTGCGCCCGGCCGGTTGAACGGCGTTCGCTGTCACCCGTGCCCTCCTCGACCTCGATGTCCAGACCCAGCCCGGACGCTGTCCCGTGCACCGACCGGACAAGCGACTGGTGGTTCGAAGGAGCGGTGACGAGGATGGCGAGCACCAGCTTGTCGCGCAGCACGCTCTGCTCGATGTCGAGGACCTCCACGGCGTAGTCGGCCAGCGTCGCGAACAGCGCCGCCGTGACTCCCGGACGGTCGGGTCCCGTGACGGTGATCAGCAGCGTCCGGCTCGTGGGCATCGTCGCGACAGGCTATCTGGCGTCGGGCGCTATCGGCCGTCGAGCGACGAGGAGGTCGCCACCAGCGCCGCCCGCGCCGCCCGCTCCAGCGGCCGCAGCGCCTCGACCCGCTGGCTCGCCTCGAACGCCGAGACCGCGCCGCCGTCGTCGGCCCGCGCGAGCGACACGATCTGCGCGGCGCGTAGCGCGTCCTCGGTCAGCCGAGCCGACCGCGCTGACGCGTAGGGTGCGCCGACAACGTCCCCGGACTCTCCGCGCAGCGTCGTCAGCAGGTCCGCGACCTCTGGCCGCCACGTCGCCACGTCCAGAGCGGCCAGCCGGTTCGCCGCCTCGAGAAGCTCGGCTCGCAAGGCGCGGTCGGCGTCGCCGACAGTCGGCAGGTACGACGGCGGGCGTGCCGGAACCACGTGCCAGCTCACCAGTCGTCCCGAGCGCACCGGCACCATCCCCAGCTCCGGCTCGTGGAGCAGGACGGCCTCGCCCACGTCGACGACCTCGGCGTTGAAGGCCGCCGGGCCGCCCAGCCCGAGCGGGTCGCCGGGCACCGGCAGGGCGCTGCTCGCACGTCGGACGCCGAGTCGGCGGAGCTCACCGAGGAACAACGCCGTCGGGACGGGCCCGTCGGTCCATGGCCCCTCGAACTCGGTCCGGCCGGTGCGGGCGTCGACGCCGGAGATCACCGCGTCAGCGCCTTCCCGCGCGCTCAGCCAGGCGTTCAGCCAGCAGGCGACCCTCACCGCGTCGGGAACGAGCAGCACGTCCCCGAGAGTAGGCGCCCCGCACCAGTGCTCGGACCTCTGCCCGGACCGTGGAATAGGTTCGTGCCAACGGGTCCGACGCGGGAGGTCACATGAGCGCTGTCGTCGAGCTCGCCGGCGTCACCGTCACCAGAGGCGGAAGCCGGCTGCTCAGCGGCGTGGACTGGCAGGTGCAGGACGACGAGCGGTGGGTCGTGCTTGGCCCGAACGGGGCGGGCAAGACCACGCTGCTCCAGGTGCTGAGCACCCATCTGCATCCGACGGAAGGAGTCGCCGGCGTCCTCGGTGAGGTGGTGGGCACGGTCGACGTCTTCGACCTCCGTCCGCGGATCGGGCTCACCAGCGCTGCCCTGGCCGACCGGGTGCCGCGCGACGAGCGCGTTGCCGACGTCGTCATGTCGGCGTCGTACGCCGTCCTCGGCCGCTGGAAGGAGGAGTACGACGAGTCGGACGCGGCCCGGGCCGCCGCCCTGCTCCGCGAGATGGGAGTGCAGCACCTGGCGGAGCGCCGGTTCGGCACGTTGAGCGAGGGCGAGCGCAAGCGGGTCCAGATCGCGCGCGCCCTCATGACGGATCCTGAGCTGCTGCTGCTCGACGAGCCGGCTGCCGGTCTCGACCTCGGTGGCCGCGAGGACCTGGTCAGCACTCTCACCGGGCTCGCGCTCGACGAGTCGGCGCCGGCGACGGTCCTCGTCAGCCACCATGTCGAGGAGATCCCGCCGGCCTTCACCCACGTCCTGCTGCTGCGCCGCGGTGAGGTCGTCGCCGCCGGCCCGCTCTCGACAACGCTGACGGAGAGTGCGCTCTCCCAGACCTTCGGGCTGCCCCTGCGGCTCTCCGAGGCTGAGGGAAGGTTCGCCGCGCGCCGTCGCACGCGGGCGCACCGGCTGTGACGTTTGTGGTCTAATCTCGGCAGATGGACTGGTTGGCGAACCACAGCTGGCAGTCCTGGCTGATCGTCGCGCTGGTGCTCGCCGCGACGGAGATGGCGACCCTCGACTTCACCCTGCTGATGATGGCGGTGGGGGCCGGAGCAGGCTGCCTGATGGCGGCCCTCGGGTTCAACGTGTACGTTCAGGTCCTGGTGGCCGCGGGCGTCGCCGTTGCGATGCTGTCGATAGTGCGTCCCGGCATCGTCCGGCGGGTCCATGCCGGTCCGACGGTGCAGAACGGCCCGCAGGCCCTCGTCGGGCAGTCCGGACTCGTCCTCGAGCGCGTCACGGGCCTGACCGGGCGGGTCCGCCTCCGTGGTGAGGTGTGGTCGGCGCGTGCCGTCGACGACGGCGTCCTCATCGAGCCCGGTGCCAAGGTCGGCGTCGCCGAGATCGACGGGGCCACGGCCGTTGTCTACCCGCTGTGACCGCGCGACGACGCGGCAACTGAGAGGGGACCACCCATGGTGGTGCTGATCATCCTTGGCGTCGTGGTGCTCCTCGCCATTCTCGTGCTGGTCCGGGCGGTCCGGATCGTGCCACAGGCGAGGGCTGGCATCGTGGAGCGTTTCGGCAAGTACCGAGCGACGCTGCCGGCGGGACTCAACATCGTGACGCCGTTCATCGACCGGGTGCGCTACATCATCGACCTCCGCGAGCAGGTGGTGTCGTTCCCGCCGCAGCCGGTGATCACCGAGGACAACCTCGTGGTGTCGATCGACACCGTCATCTACTTCCAGGTGACGAACCCGGTCGCCGCGACGTACGAGATCGCCAACTACATCCAGGCCATCGAGCAGCTCACGATGACCACGCTGCGCAACATCGCCGGCGGGCTCGACCTCGAGCAGGCGCTCACCAGCCGCGACGAGATCAACGCGACCCTGCGCGGCGTGCTCGACGAGGCGACGGGTCGGTGGGGGATCCGCGTCAACCGCGTCGAGCTCAAGGGCATCGACCCGCCGCCGTCGATCAAGGACGCGATGGAGCAGCAGATGCGCGCCGACCGGAACAAGCGCGCGGCGATCCTCACCGCCGAGGGCATGCGACAGTCCCAGATCCTGACCGCCGAGGGCCAGAAGCAGTCTGCGATCCTGACTGCCGAGGGCGACCGGGAGGCACTCATCCTGCGAGCCCAAGGCGACCGGCAGTCGCGCATCCTCCGGGCGCAGGGGGAGGGCCAGGCGATCCTGACCGTCTTCCAGTCCATCCACGACGGTGCGCCGGACCAGGCGCTGCTCGCCTACCAGTACCTCCAGATGCTGCCCAAGATCGCCGAGGGCGACGCCAACAAGGTGTGGATCGTGCCGAGCGAGATCGGCAGAGCCCTGGAGGGGCTCGGCAGCACCCTCGGCTCGGTGTCCGGGATCCCGACCCAGACGTCCCCGTCGCGGACCGTGGACTACGGCCAGGACGAGGCAGCCGACGGCGGCGCCGGCGGCGACTCCTCCCTGTCGACCACGCACGACGAGGTCGCCGAGGCGATCGCGGAAGCCGCTGCCGCTGCTCGGCCGGGTCGCCGAGCCGCGCCCGACATCATGGCCCCTGCCCCTCCCGACGAGCCGGTCGCCAGTGCTGGGCCTCCCGGCGCGACGGCCGCCGGTGACGCGGGCACCGCCCTACCGGCCGTCGAGGAAGAACCGCCGCATCAGTGACACCGCTGCAGGAGCTCGCGCTCTTCGCCGCGGGCCTCGCAGCCGGCACCATCAACACGGTCGTGGGATCGGGAACGCTGGTGACCTTCCCCACCCTGCTGGCAGTGGGATACCCTCCCGTGCTCGCGAACGTCTCGAACACCGTGGGTCTGGTGCCCGGCTCGCTCTCGGGTGTGGTCGGTTACCGGCAGGAGCTCCGCGGGCAGCTGCCCCGGCTGCTGCGCCTCGGGACGGCATCGGCGCTCGGCGGGGCGACCGGCGCCCTGCTGCTGCTCTGGCTGCCGGCAGCGGCGTTCCGCGCGATCGTGCCGGTGCTGATCGGCCTCGGCTGCCTCCTCGTGGTGGCGCAGCCGTGGCTCTCGCGCCACCTGCATCCCCCCGAGACCGCACCGCCGCACGGGTCGATGACGGTGGCCGTGCTCGTCTACGCGGCTGGCGTGTACGGCGGGTACTTCGGCGCCGCCCAAGGGGTGCTGCTGATCGGCATCCTGGGGCTGGGTCTCTCGGAGACCATGCAACGGGTCAACGCCGCGAAGAACGTGCTCGCGCTGCTCGTCAACGCCATCGCCGCGGTGGTCTTCGTCGCGGTCTCGGACGTCGCATGGGGAGCCGCCGGGCTGATCGCCGCCGGGTCGGTCGTCGGGGGGCAGCTGGGCGCGACCGTCGGGCGCCGGCTACCGTCTCCGGTCTTCCGCGGGGTCGTGGTGGTCGTCGGGGTCGTGGCGATCGCCGAGCTGCTGCTCTGACTGGCTCCGTTCGCGTCCGTCGTACGGCGGATGATGAGCGCTTCGGGCTGCAAGGGCGACCCTGGGGCCTCAGGATCGGTCAGGACGACGTCACCTCGAAGAAGGAGATCTTGCCGTCGGTCTCGAGCACGGCCATGTCGACGTCGGACAGCCGGCGGATGCCTTGCCCGCGGGCGGCGGCCATGACGTCGTCCATCGTCAGCCGCTCCCTCGTCATCACATCGCCGAGCGGGTCGCCGTGGCGCAGGATCACCACGGGCGTGCCGCGGATGAGCGGACGTAGGCGCGGCCAGCGCCAGGACGTGTACGACAGCGCGATGGTGAGCAGGGCGAACACGCCTACCCCGAGAAACGCGGCCGTCAGCGAGTAGTCCTGCTGCGTCACCGCCTGCTGGATGAGGTCGCCCATCGTCACGTACAGCAGCAGCTCGAACGTGTTCAGCTCCGAGAGACTCACGCGGCCGACGACGCGGGTGACGAGCCACAGGAACGTGAACACCGCCAGAGCGCGGACGATGATCTCCATCAGTGGCCCTCTCGCACAGTCGCTCTCACGGCAGCAGCCAGGTCACGTAGTCGATGGCGTCGAGGCGGTGGCCCTTGATGATCAGCGCGACGGTCGCGCGCTGCGCCAGTAGGTGGTCGGGCGACACATACGGCTGGACGTAGGCGTCGTACATCACGCGGAAGGTGCCAGCGCTCTTGGGCGGCGTGAAGGTCAGGTAGACGAATGTGTTGTCCCTGGTCGTCTCGCTCGGCGTCGGGTAGAAGCCCTGCGTCTCGAAAAGGTCGAAGTAGCTGCCGCTCACCGCCACCGTGATGGGCGACGAGAAGCCACCCGCGTGCGTGATCTTCAGCTCCCACAACGTGTCGAGCCCCGGGCGGGCCGTGCGCGGATACTGCAGCGAGAGATGGAAGCCGTGCTTGGCGCTCACCGCGGTGGACGTGTGGCCGCCGAGCAGTCCGACCCCGCCGGCGACGCACAGCAGGAACAGCAGCCCGACGAAGCTGCGCGTGGCCCACGTGGACACCAGCTTGCGCCGGGGAGCGGGTATGCACTCCAGTGTCGAGTTCTGGGACACGAGGCGAGCCTCTCACGCAAGACGACGCCGCAGCGGTACCCGCGCCAGCAGTCGTCGCGCCGGCTCTAGGTCTCGGCCAGCGCGTAGTCGAGCCACCGCTGTGTCCGGGCGAAGGCGTCCTCGCGGACCTCCTTGCGGGACAGGAACACGTCGTGCATCGCACCCGGCAGCCGTAGGAGGGTGACGGACTCCCCGAGCTGAGGTGACCACTTGGCGATCTGGCGCACGTCGAGGACGACGTCCACGTCGTGGACCTCGTCGGTGTAGCTCTGCGGCACGACGCTGCGCTGGGAGCACAGCACGAGGATCGGGGCCGTCACCGACAGCCCCCGGTGCACGGAGCGGTGGCCGGCGCGGATCGCGCGGAGCCAACCGGCCTTGACCGGGAGGCTGTCGAGCGGCTTCCACTGCAGGTCGAAGCCCCACTCGCCGTGGTGCTCGCGGTGCAGGGACTCGGCGTACACGGGCGACACCGTGCGCGGCACCGTGGCGTACGGCCGGCGCTGCCCCAGCCGGTTGATGGCCTCCGTGCCCGCCGTCCGGACGAAGAAGGAGCCTTGCAGGTCGAGCCACGGGCTGTTGAGCACGAGTGCGTCGGCCACCGGGTCGTCGTCTCGCGCCTTCGCCTGCGCCCAGAGCGGGGCGACCAGCCCGCCGGTGGAGTGCCCCGTGAGCACGAGCCTCCGGTGCCCGGTGCGCTCCCGGACCAGCCGTAGCGCGGCGTCGAGGTCGGCGTCGTACTCAGCGAGGTCGAGACAGAAGTTGGGCGTCTGGTGCGGCAGCAGAGAACGGCCGCACTTGCGGAGGTCGACCGCGAAGAAGTCGTAGCCGAGCGAGGTGAAGAACTCGGCAGTGACGGTCTGGAAGAAGTAGTCGCAGAAGCCGTGCACGTGCAGCACCGCGCCTCTGCTCGGGCCGCCGTCGGCCGGCCGGTGCACGACGGTCGTGACGACGCTGCCCTCGTAGTCGTCGGGCCGCGCAATCGTCTCCCGCGTGTACGGGGAGCCGAGGACGTCCTCCACTGTCATCGGCGCGTCAGGCTCGGTGCGTCCCGACCAGGATCGCCCGCCCCAGCGTCATGGACGCCAGCTGGAACGACGCGACAGCGGGGCTGGTGGTCTCGTCCACCCCGAGCGTCTCGTCGCTCACGGCGTGCACGACGTAGTAGTAGCGGTGCGGAGCATCGCCCTCGGGTGGCGCGGCTCCGTCGTACGACGCGTGGCCGACGTCGTTGCGCAGGTGGAAGGCGCTGCTGGGAACGGCGTCGTCGGACTCACCGGCGCCGGAGGGCAGCGAGGTGACGTTCGCCGGGACGTCCACGACGAACCAGTGCCAGAACCCGCTGGGTGTCGGCGCATCGGGGTCGAAGCACGTCACCGCGAAGCTCTGGGTGCCCTCCGGGACGTTCGCCCAGACGAGCTCCGGCGACGTGTTGCCGCCGTCGCCGACTGCGCTCTGGGGCAGCGGCGCGCCGTCGGTGAGGTCCGGGCTGGTGAGGTCGAACGACGCGACGGGCGGCAGCTTGGCGTAGGGGTCTTCGGCGCGACGTCTGGCGAGATCCATCCGCCCATCCTGACGCAGCCGGACAAGCGCGCAACCGCCGCCCTGCCTGCCGCGATAATCGGGCATGGCCGAGCTCATCCCCGTCGACGACCCGCAGGACGACCGGCTGTCCGACTTCGTCGCGCTGCGCGACGTGCAGCTGCGCCGCTCCCTGGAGTCCGAGCGCGGGCTGTTCATCGCTGAGGGCGAGAAGGTGGTCCGGCGCTCGGTGGAGGCGGGGTTTCACCCGCGATCCTTCCTGATGGCGCCTCGTTGGCTCCCCACGCTGGCCGACGTGCTGGCGCTGGTGCCCACGGTTCCCTGCTACGTCGTGACGGAGCAGCTGGCGGAGCAGGTCACCGGCTTCCACGTGCACCGGGGGGCGCTGGCCAGCCTGCACCGCAAGGCCTCCCCGACGGTCGCGGAGGTGGTCGACGGCGCCCGTCGGCTGGTCGTCCTGGAGGACGTCGTGGACTCCGCCAACGTCGGGGCGATCTTCCGGTCCGCGGCTGCGCTCGGGGCCGACGGCGTCCTGCTGTCACCGCGGTGTGCTGACCCGCTGTACCGGCGCTCGCTCAAGGTGGCGATGGGCGCGGTGCTCTCGCTGCCGTGGACGCGGCTGCCGGACTGGTACGACGCGCTCCCCGAGCTCAGCCGGGCAGGGTTCGCCACGGTCGCTCTCACGCCCGACCCGGACGCCATCGAGCTATCGGCGGCGGCGGCGGAGCTGTCCGGAACGAGGCTGGCGCTGGTGGTGGGCTCCGAGGGTCCGGGCCTGTCGGGGCGGTGGCAGGCAGCCGCCGACGTACGCGTCCGGATCCCGATGGCACGGGGCGTCGACTCGCTCAACGTCGCGGCGGCGACGGCCGTCGCCTGCTACGCCCTCCGGAAGGCTCAGACCGCCCCGTCGGCGGAAGCCACCGGCCAGCCGGGCGGGTAGCCGTCGGCAAGGCGCTCGGCCTCCTTGTGCAGGCTGCGGCGTACGCGCGCCGACAGCCGGTCGGCGAAGACCAGCCCCTCGAGGTGGTCTGCCTCGTGCTGCAGGCAGCGGGCGACGATCCCCGAGCCGGAGAACTCCACCGGCTCACCGTGGTGGTCGACGCCGCTGACCGAGGCGACGTCGGGGCGGGCCAGCGGTGCGAAGGCGCCCGGCAGGGACAGGCAGCCCTCGGCAGACTCGTCCAGCACGCGGTTCCGCCCCTCGGGCACCACGAGGGTGGGATTGCACACGACGCCGCGGTGGTGGGCGCCGTCGTCGTCCTGGCAGTCGAAGACGAAGACGCGCAGGCCGACGCCCACCTGGTTGGCCGCCAGTCCGACCCCGTCCGCGGCGTACATCGTGGCGACCATGTCGGCCACCAGGGCGGCCAGCTCGGCGTCGAAGGATCCGACCGGGCGGCAGAGGGCGTGCAGAACCGGGGTGCCCCAACGGGTCATGGGGCGCGGCGTTCCTCCAGCGGGTAGGTCGCTCACGCAGGGACCGTATCCCAGCGCCTCAGGAGAACTGCCAGGACCGCTTGGAGAGGCCGTACCAGAAGCCGTCGACGGTCGAGACCGGTGGCGACGTGCCGGCGGTGTTCCCGCCGAGCGCGGCGCCAAGCGTGACGAACAGCGGGGCGAAGTGCTCGGTCCGGGGGTGGGCCACGGTGGCGGCGGGGCCCTTCGACCCGAAGTCCAGGACCGCGTCGACGTCGCGGGCGGCGAGGGCGCCGACCACCCAGGCGTCGAACTCCGTGGACCAGCTCGGCGCCGGGGCGTTGCTGCGACCGGCGAGGTCGATCAGCGCCAGGTTGTGCGTGGTGAACCCGCTTCCCATGATCAGCACTCCCTCCTCGCGCAGCGGCGCAAGGCGTCGTCCGACGTCGAACAGGCGCTGCGGGTCGAGGGTCGGCATGGAGATCTGGAGTGTCGGGATGTCTGCGGCGGGGTACATCTCCACCAGCGGCACGTAGGCGCCATGGTCCAGTCCCCGGTACGGCGCAGGGTGCGTGCCGAGGCCCGGGCCGCTCAGCAGGCCTCGCACCGCGGCCGCCAGAGCCGGCGCCCCGGGTGCGTCGTACCTGACCGTGTAGTAGCTCTCCGGGAAGCCCCAGAAGTCGTAGACGAGGGGCGCGCGAGTGGTCGCGCCGATCGTCAGGGGTGCCGCCTCCCAATGGGCGGACACGACGAGGATGGCTCGCGGCCTCGGCATCGATGCTGACCAGCCGGCGAGCTCACGCGTCCAGAGTGCGTCGTCGGCCAGCGGGGGAGCGCCATGGCTGAGGTACACCGTGGGCATCAGCCCGCCGTCGGCGGACGCGGGCTCCATGGCAGTGGTCATCGGTCTCTCCGACTGTAGTTGACGCTTCAATCGTAGCCGAGCCCAGAGCTGCTCCGCCCTGCGCTCGGCGGGACCCGGCGGCGCTGGTAGTTGTCCGCCATGCCTTCGATACCCCAGCTGAGCCTCCATGACGGGGGCTCGATCCCCCAGGTCGGCTTCGGCGTCTTCCAGATCCCCGAGGACGAGACCTTCGCGGCGGTGACGTCCGCGT
>JBBSIF010000006.1:0-38507 GCA_038232255.1 Propionibacteriales bacterium | reverse complement strand
GCCAGCACTCCGTCGGCATCCAGTTCGTCGACCTCGGCTGCCTCATGGCGGCGCTCCACGTCGTCGACCGCCCGCAGGGCGTCGAGCCGCTCGAGGGCGTCCAAACACATGCCGACGTCGTCGGGGTCGACGGGCACGCCGGTCTCCTCGCCGGCGACGGGCGGCGGCACAGGGTCCGCCAAGCTGTTTGCCCATTCCGAGTGAACTATCGTCTCGAACATGTGTTCGATTCTATCATCGCCAGCGACAATGACAACGCCCAAAGTCCTTATCGACAAGGAAGAATGGCGCTGGGCGCCGGGCGTCCTGAGCACAGCACAGCACCGCACCGCGTCGTCCGCCCAGATGCTCGACGAGCTGCGATGGGGTGGCGCTCCGGATACTTGCTCGACGTGCGGCGCCCTGGCTCGCTGCCACTTCATCGCACCGAAGCGTGGCACGTGCCCCACCACCGGCTCGACCGACTGACCTTGATCGTGGACGGCGACGGCAACATGACGGAGATCCGCGCGGGCTGAACGAGCAGGCCACTCACCGCTCGTCACCTTCATGGATCGCCCGTCACGCCGCATGCGGGTCTCAGCCCGCACAGCGCCGCCTAGGCCATAAGGAAGAATGACGCCGGGCGCCGGGCGTCGCGCGTCGTAGCAGAGCACAGCGCAGCACGGGCCAGGGCACCGCGTCGTCCGCCCAGCAAGGGACGTGGCGTGTCAGGCGTCGTTGGCGCAGCGGAAACCGAGGTTGGCGGAGAAGGAGTCCGGCGCGTTCGAGGAGCGCGCCGCGACCCGGTAGCGGTGGCAGTACGAGTCGTGGCAGAGATAGGACCCCCCGCGCATCACGCGCTGCTCGCCGGCGCCTGGCCCGGACGGCGAACGATCGGGTGACTCCGCGTAGTACGTCGGGGAGAACCAGTCGCCACACCACTCCCACACGTTGCCGGCGGTGTTCCAGAGCCCGAACCCGTTGGGCCGGAAGGTCTTCGCCGGTGAGGTGGTGAGGAATCCGTCGTCCAGCGTGTTGACGGCGGGGAAGCGTCCCTGCCAGATGTTGCAGTGCCAGCGGCCGTTGCTGGTGAGCTCGTCGCCCCAGGCGAAGCGACGCGACGCCAGGCCCCCCCGGGCGGCGTACTCCCACTCCGCCTCGGTGGGCAGCCGCTTGCCTGCCCAGGCGCAGTAGGCCTCGGCGTCGTTCCAGGACATGTGGACGACAGGGTGGTTCTGGCGGTCTGCGACCGTCGAGCCCGGGCCCTCGGGGTGTCGCCAGCTGGCTCCTCGGACGTTCAGCCACCACGGGGTGCCGGAGGCGACGCCGATGACGTTCGACCGGTCGGCGGGCACCGCGAGGTGGAAGACCGCCGACGAGCCGAACTCCTCCGCCTCCGTCCGGTAGCCGGTGGCCTTGACGAACGTCGCGAACTGCGCGTTCGTGACCGCCGTGGCGTCGATGGAGAACGGCTCCAGCTCGACGGAGTGGACGGGCGTCTCACCGTCGGCCGGGTAGCCCTCGCCGAAAGCGTCGCCCATCAGGAATGCTCCACCGCGGAGGCGCACCTGATTCCGCGTGCTGCGCCGGGCGGTGGGTGCGACTCTCGGCTCGGTATTCCGCGCGCGGTCGCCCTGAGGGCGGGGTGCGGAGGTCGCGCCGGGAACGCAGCACGGCGACGTTGCCTGCTTCACGTCAGACACTTCCGCGATAACCTCTCGTGACGGCGGCCACTCCTGCTACCGATGGTAGGCAGGTGCCGGAGCGACGCTCTCCTATGCTGTGGCCGTGACTGCCACTCTTCCGGTCCGCGCCGGCGCCGATGAGGGCGTCGCCGGCGAGCCGGACATCGAGGTGCTCGACGAGATCGCTCGGCGAGTCCTCTGGCTGGCGGTCCGCATCGTCGACTCGGCCAACCACGACCGGGACAACTCCGACGGGATCAAGGTGGGCGGGCACCAGGCGTCGAGCGCGTCGATGGTCTCCGCCATGACGGCGCTGTGGTTCGCGCACCTCAGCGCGGCCGACAAGGTCTCGGTCAAGCCGCACGCCTCCCCGGTCTTCCACGCCATCCAGTACCTCCTCGGCCGGCTCGACCCGTCGTACCTGACGACTCTGCGGGCGCGAGGCGGCCTGCAGTCCTATCCGAGCCGGACGAAGGACCCCGAGGAGGTCGACTTCTCGACCGGGTCGGTCGGCCTCGGTGTCGCCTCCCCGTTGTTCGCCGACCTGGTACGGCGCTACGTCGACGACCACTTCGGCGCGCGGCCACGCAGCCGCTTCATCGCCTTCCTCGGCGATGCGGAGCTCGACGAGGGCAACATCTGGGAGGCCGTCTTCGACGCGGCGACGGCGGGTCTCGGAAACACGATGTGGGTGGTGGACTTCAACCGGCAGTCGCTCGACAGGGTGGTGCCTGGCATGCGCCTCGGACAGTGGCGTGGACAGTTCGAGGCGGCGGGCTGGCACGTCGTCGAGGTCAAGTACGGCGCCCGGTTGACGCAGGCCTTCGCCCGGCCCGGTGGTGCGGCGCTGCGGCGGTGGCTGGACGCGATGCCCAACGAGCACTACCAGTCCACCTTCGGACTGACCGGAGACGCCTTACGCCAAAGGTTTCTCGACGGCGCGCCGGCTGACGTCGTGTCGTTCGTGGACAGCATCGACGTCGACCAGCTGCCCGCTCTGCTCGGTGATCTCGGCGGCCACAGCATGGCGGCCCTCCTCGCGGCGTACCAGGAGTGCGACGCCGTGGCCGATCGGCCGAGCGTGGTCTTCGCCTACACGGTCAAGGGGTGGGGACTGCCCATCGCCGGCAACCCGCGCAACCACTCGGCACTGCTCACCACCGAGCAGGTCGACGAGCTGCGGGTGTCCATGGGACTCACCAGGGCGGACGAGTGGGCACGGCTCAGCCCGTCGACGCCCGCCGGTGCGCTGTGCGAGAGGCGGGCGCGCGAGCTCCGACGGGCGCCGAGGTCTAGCCACCTTGACGTCGAGATCCCTGTGAGCACAGGGCTCCGTGTCACGAAGGCGTTGTCCACGCAGGAGGCGTTCGGCCGGGCATTGGTGGATCTCTCACGCAACCGCGGCGTCGCGCCGTACCTCGTCACGACGGCTCCGGACGTGGCGACATCGACCAACCTCGCCGGGTTCATCAACCGGATGGGCGTCTACGCGCTCACGGAGCGTCGCGCATGGAGCGAGGACCCCATGCTGCGCTGGGCGGAGGGTCCACACGGGCAGCATCTGGAGCTCGGAATCGCCGAGATGAACCTCTTCCTCCTCCTGGGACAGCTGGGGCTGGCCTGGGACCTCTCTGGGCAGCCGCTGCTTCCCATCGGGACCGTCTACGACCCGTTCGTGTGCAGGGGTCTCGACGCGTTCGTCTACGCCGTCTACTCGGGCTCACGCTTCGTCGTCGCGGGTACGCCGGCCGGGGTCACGCTGTCGCCGGAAGGCGGCGCCCACCAGTCGACGATCACGGCGTCCATCGGGCTGGAGCTTCCGAACGTGACAGCGCTGGAGCCGGCGTACGCCACCGCCCTCGACTGGCTGCTCTGCGACGCGCTCGGCCGTATCGCGTCCGGCGAGCCGACGGTCGAGAGCTCCGGAGTCGTCGACCGGGGCGCCTACTACTTCCGGCTCACCACGAGACCCCTCGACCAGGCGCCTTTCGAGGCGGTGCGGAGGCGGGTCGGGGACGACGTGCTGCGCAGGCAGGTGCTCAGTGGTGGCTACCGTCTCGTCGAGGGCGCCGCCTCCGACGGAGCGGGCGGCAACACTCCCGAGGTGACGCTCGTGGGGCTCGGCGCCGTCCTTCCCGAGGTGCTCGAGGCTGCGGCCGAGCTGGCTGACGAGGGCATCGGCGTCTCCGTCGTCGATGTGACGTCAGGCGACCGCCTCTACCGGGCCTGGCAGCACAGCCTGAGGCAGGGCATCCGCAGCGCAACGAGGCCCGTGCTGCCGAGCGTTCTCCGCGAGCTGTTCCCGGGCTGCGGACCACTGGTCACCGTCCACGACGGGGCGTCGCATGCCATGAGCTGGTTGGGCTCGGCGCTCGGCAGGACGGCCGTGCCGCTCGGCGTCGACGAGTTCGGCCAGACCGGGACGATCGGCGACCTCTACGAGATCCATGACCTGACGGCCGGCTCGGTCGTGAACGCGGCGCTGGCCGCCTTGTCGCTCGACGGTCGTTAGATCCCGGTGGCCGCCGCCACGAGTGGGAGCACCCGGTACTCGATCTGCGTCGCCAACGTGATCATCGTGGAGGACCGCTGGATGCCCGGGAAGCTCACGACGGTGTCCAGCACCCGCTGCAGGTCGGAGTTCGACCGCGCGACGACCCGGCACCACAGGTCACCCTGTCCCGTGACGGTGTGCGCCTCCAGCACCTCGGGGATGAGCGCGAGATGCTCGCCGACGGGGTCGTGACCGCTCGCCTGGCTGATCTCCAGCGTCACGAACGCGGTCACGGGGTAGCCCATCGACTCGGGATCCACCTCCGGACCCCAGCTCCGGACGACGCCGTCGCGCTCCAGGCGGTCCAGGCGGGCCTGGACCGTCCCGCGGGCCACTCGCAGCTGCCGCGACGCCTCGAGCACGCCGACTCTCGGCTGGTCGGCGAACAGGTGCAGGATCGCTGAGTCCAGCGCGTCGACGGCCATCGGGCCCTCCCGGGCGTGAGCAGGGATGTGGTCAGGCTGTGCTCGAAGACGAGCTCCGCGCGCCGTGCAGCTGCACAACCTGTCCAGGGATGTCGACGAGTCTTGCACAGAGTGTCACCCGAGGTCAGGATGCGAGCATGACCGAGACCTTGACACCCGAAGAGCGCCAGGCGGACCTCACCCTCGACCAGCTCAAGCAGCTCGTCGGTCTTGTCGAGTACGACGTGGACTTGGACCCCTTCCCCGTGACCGGCTGGGACGCCGTCGTCTTCGTCGTGGGCAACGCCACCCAGGTGGCGCACTACTACCAGTCGGCGTACGGCATGGAGCTCATCGGCTACAGCGGTCCCGAGACCGGCAACCGTGACCACAAGGCGTTCGTGCTGAAGAGCGGCTCGTGCCGCTTCGTCGTCAAGGGTGGCGTGTCGCCGGACAGCCCGCTGCTGGACCATCATCGCGCGCACGGCGACGGCGTCAGCGACATCGCCCTCGAGGTCCCCGACGTCGACAAGTGCGTCGCCCGGGCACGCGAGATGGGCGCCACGATCCTGCAGGAACCCGAGGACATCAGCGACGAGCACGGCACGGTCCGCGTTGCGGCGCTGGCGGCGTACGGCGACACGCGGCACTCGCTCGTCGATCGGTCGCGCTACGACGGCGTCTACCTTCCGGGGTACGTCGCGCGAGGTTCTCACTACGCGCGGCCCGCAGGCGCCCCGAAGCGCCTCTTCCAGGCTCTCGACCACGTCGTCGGCAACGTGGAGCTCGGAAAGATGGACAAGTGGGTCGCGTTCTACAACGGCGTCATGGGCTTCGTCAACATGGCGGAGTTCATCGGTGACGACATTGCCACGGACTACTCCGCGTTGATGAGCAAGGTGGTGGCCAACGGCAACCACCGCGTCAAGTTTCCCCTCAACGAGCCGGCCGTCGCCAAGCGCAAGAGCCAGATCGACGAGTTCCTGGAGTTCTACCAGGGCCCGGGCGCCCAGCACCTGGCCCTCGCCACGAACGACATCATCGGATCCGTCGACACCATGCGGGCGCAGGGCGTCGAGTTCCTGCAGACCCCGGACTCCTACTACGACGAGCCGGAGCTGCGCGCGCGGATCGGCCACGTGCGAGCGCCCATCGAGGAGCTCAAGAAGCGCGGCATCCTCGTCGACCGGGACGAGGACGGGTATCTGCTGCAGATCTTCACGAAGCCGATCGGTGACCGGCCCACGGTGTTCTTCGAGCTGATCGAGCGGCACGGGTCGCTGGGCTTCGGCAAGGGGAACTTCAAGGCCCTGTTCGAGGCCATCGAGCGTGAGCAGGAGCTCCGCGGCAACCTCTGACGGAGGTAGAGGCGGCAGCAGTCAGGTGCCGGCGACGGAGGCCCCCTGCGACGCTGTCGATCGTCGACCGGATCGGACGGCGGCGTTGTCGGCGTAATAGTCGGCGGGAGTGGTGTCGTCGGTTCCTTCGGCAGCCTTGAGGGCACGCAGCACCATGGTCAGCACGACCGAGATCACGATGTTCAACGCCAGCGCTGACAAGGCGATGTAGACCTTGGTGCCGGTGAAGGGAAAGTTCGCGAGCGACCCGCCGAAGTGCCGCGTGCCCAGCGTCTCGGTGACGGCCTCCCCGTTGACGAGCCTCGTCGCGGTCTTGGGCACCGTGACGTTGTACGCCGTGATCGTCCCGTACACCATGCCCGCGGCCCAGCCGACGAGAAGCGCCCACCCGTGGAACCACCGCGTGTAGAGCCCGGCCACGATCGCAAGGAACGTCTGCAGGATCCACACGCCACCCAGCAGCTGCATGTTGATGGCGTTCTGCTTGTCCAGCGCCAGCACGAACAGCAACGCACCGAACTTCACGACGAGAGACGTGATCTTCGAGACGACAGCCTCCTGGTGCGGTGTCGCCGCCGGCTTGATGAACTCGCGGTACACGTTGCGCGTGAAAAGGTTCGCGGCTGCGATGGACATGATCGCCGACGGCACGAGTGCTCCGATTGCGATGGCCGAGTAGGCGATGCCGGCGAACCAGCTGGGGAAGTTGTCCTGGAAGAGGTGCGGCACCGCGAGCTGGGCGTTCGCCAGCCCGTCTGAGCCGAAGACGGACGTCCCGGCGGCGATCGCCGCGAAGCCCAGCAGGGCAAGCAACCCCAGCAGCAAGGAGTAGAGGGGCAGGAACGTGGCGTTGCGCCTGATCACGCTGCGGCTCCGACCCGACAGCACCGCGGTCATCGAGTGCGGGTACATGAAGAGCGCGAGTGCGGAGCCGAAGGCGAGCGAGGCGTAGGCCCAGTACGACGAGTCGGCTGGGATGAAGGAGCCGGTCGGCGCGCCAGCCGACGTCGGCGTCTCCATCTTCGTCTTCGCCGCGTCGAAGATCGTGCCGAACCCGAGGTGCACCGCCGCCCATACGACGGCCACGACGATCACCAGGTAGATCAGGGTGTCCTTCACGAAGGCGATAAGCGCAGGCGCCCGAAGTCCCGACGAGTAGGTGAAGGCGGCGAGCACCGCGAACGCGATGAAGAGCGGCAGGTCCTTGAGGAACGTGTTGCCGTTGCCGCCCAACCCGATGGTGTCGAGCACGGCCTGGATGCCGACCAGCTGCAACGCGATGTACGGCATGGTGGCAAGCACGCCGGTGACGGCTACCGCCAGGGACAGGGAGCGAGATCCGTAGCGGCCCCGGATGAAGTCAGCGGTCGTCACGTATCCCTTGGCGTTGGACACCGACCACATCCGCGGCATGAAGATGAAGATCAGCGGGTAGACGACGATCGTGTAGGGCACGGCGAAGAAGCCGCTCACCGCACCGGTGGCGTACATCGCCGCAGGCACCGCGACGAACGTGTACGCCGTGTAGAGGTCGCCGCCCAGGAGGAACCAGGTGACCACCGGTCCGAACCCTCGCCCGGCCAGCCCCCACTCGTCGAGCGACATCAGCGAGTCGGGACGCCGCCAGCGGGCTGCGTAGAACCCACCGACGCTCACGACCAGGAAGAAGAAGACCAGCACCCCCAGCGCGACGCCGTCGACGTTCGTCCCGTCGGCGAGCACCGTCTCAGCGCCACGCATCACCGGTCACCGTCCTCGTGCCGGGCGCGCTTGATGACGACGTACGACGCCTGGGTGAAGGCCGACGCGAGAAGCACCCAGACGAACTGGTACCAGTAGAAGAACGGGAAGCCCAGAAGCTCCGGCCCGCTCCGCGCGTAGATCGGCACGATGAGCAGTGCGAGGAGTGGGATGAGAAGCAGGACCCCCACGACGGTCTTGTCCCGTGTGTTGAGTGGCTGAGCTGCGACGTCGGCCATGGTCTTGTCCCCTCACGTGAAGCCTGCGCACTGACAGTTCAAGGCTAGGATCGGCGCGCGCGATCCGCCACCGCTCACGCTCTTCGATGTCGGCGAGCAGGAGCGCAGGTCTGGGGGGTGAGGACACTACTCCCGGGGAGTAGCCGTCGGTGTGCCCGATGTGCGATGACACCGGGAGGCGAGCCACCTACCGTTCAAGCGTGACGACTCCGGCGTACAGCCCGTGGCGCAGCCGCGGCCTGGCTGTCGTTCTCTCTCTGGTCCTCGCCGTCGTGGCGGTGGCCGGCACCGTCGGTGCGTCCCACCGCCAGACGTCTGCACGCGACCTCGACGTCCTCGCCTTCCTGCTGCTGGTCGCAGGACCGGCGGCGCTGCTGTGGCTGCGGCGATGGCCCGTTGCCGTGATGTGGGGAGTCGTCGCGATCACCTGGGCCTATCTCGCCATCGGCTACCCGTACGGACCCGCGATCCTCAGCACGGTCGTCGCCCTGTTCTTCGCCGTGCTGACGGGGCATCGGCTCGCGGCCTGGTCAGGTTTCACCGCGCTGTACGTCGGACACCTGGCCGCCCGGCGCTGGCTCCTCGACGAGAGCCTGACCTGGGGGCAGCTGCTGGGGGTCGGCGCGTGGGGGATCGTCGTCCTCACCGTGGCCGAGGTCGCCCGGGTCCGGCGCGAGCGCATGGCGGCAGCGTCCACAGCGCGACGGGAAGGCGCGCGCCGTCGCGAGAACGAGGAACGGCTACGGATCGCCCGCGACCTGCACGACGTGGTGGCCCACCACATGTCGCTCATCAACGTCCAGGCCGGCGTGGCGCTGCACCTCGTGGACCGCCGCCCCGACCAGGTGGAGACCGCGCTGCAGGTGATCAAGGACGCCAGCAAGGAGGCGCTCATGGAGCTGCGGTCCCTCGTCGGAGTGCTGCGGGAGGAGGAGGGCGCAGCTCCGCGCGCCCCGACACCGATGCTCGACTCCCTCGACGCGCTCGTCGAGCGCAGCGCCCTCGCCGGTCTCACCGTGCGGACGCGCATCGAGGGGAACGTGCCCCGGCTGCCGGCAGCCGTCGACCTCAGCGCCTTCCGCATCCTCCAGGAGGCGGTCACCAACGTCATCCGCCACGCGTCAGCCGGCTCCGCCACGATCACGCTGGAGTACGGCGACCAGGAGCTGCGCGTGCAGGTGGACGACGACGGGACTGGCCTGCCGAGCCTCTCCGCGCCGCGTACCTCTGCCAGCACCGAGGGGGCGGGCAGCGGCCTCGCGGGGATGCGAGAGCGAGCCACCGCCCTCGACGGCAGCGTGGTCGTCGGGCCGTCTCCCTCGGGTGGCACCCGGGTGCTCGCCGTCCTTCCGATTCGAGCTGTCTCGTGATCCGCATCGTCCTGGCCGACGACCAGGCGCTGCTCCGGGCGGGCCTGCGGGCCCTGCTGGACGCCGAGGACGGCATCGACGTCGTGGGTGAGGCGTCGAGTGGAGAGCAGGCTGTCGAGGTCGTGCGCCGTACCCGTCCCGACGTCGTGCTGATGAACATCAGGATGCCGGGGATGGACGGGCTGGAGGCCACCAGGCGGATCGTCGCCGACCCGGCGCTGGCGGCGGTCCACGTCGTGATCGTGACGACGTTCGACCTGGACGAGTACGTCTTCGAGGCGGTCCGGATCGGCGCCAGCGGGTTCCTGGTCAAGGACACCGAGCCGCGCGACATGCTGGCCGGAGTGCGGGCAGTGGCGGCGGGCGACGCGCTGCTGTCGCCGGGCGTCACTCGACGGCTCATCGCGGAGTTCGCGGCCCGCAGCCGGGAAGCTCCTCGGCCGACCCTGCTCGATCCGCTGACGGATCGCGAGCGGGAAGTGGTGGCACTGGTGGGTGAGGGGCTCAGCAACGACGAGATCGCGACGCGGCTGGTCCTGAGGCCGGCGACGGCGAAGACGCACGTCAGCAGGGCGATGATCAAGCTCCACGCGCGGGACCGGGCGCAGCTCGTCGTGATGGCCTACGAGAGCGGGCTCGTCCGCCCCGGCTGGAGCGGCTGACTACGTCGGAGGGCGTAGGGCGGGCGGGTGTTCCTGCTCTCGCCGCCGCAGGGAAGGTTCCGTCCTCCGGGCGACGACATCCGTCAGGCGGCTGAGCAGGCTGGGAAGCCACCGCCCGACCCATCGAGGAGAGCTCATGACCACGTCCTTCCTTCCGATCCTGCTCGCCGACACTGACCACTGGGACAGGCCGGCGTGGTGGCCGGTGTTCCCCCTGCTGTGGCTGCTGCTCCTGGGCGCGCTCGTCGCGTTCGTCGTCCTCCGCGGGCGGCAGCACCGCCGCCTGGCGGGCACAGAGCTCGGTGAGTCCCGCCTCGCCGAGCGGTTCGCGAGCGGGGAGATCGACGAGCAGGAGTACCGCCAGCGGCTCGCCGTCCTCGAGGAGCGGCGATGACGGATGCTGTCGCGCTGCGGAGCGTCTCCAAGACCTACGGCCGCACCGTGCGCGCGGTGGAGTCCGTCAGCCTGACGGTGGGCAGCGGCGAGGTGTTCGGCTTCCTCGGCCCGAACGGCGCCGGGAAGACCACGACGCTGCGCATGCTGCTCGGCCTGGTTCGCCCCTCGGCGGGCAGCATCTCGGTGCTCGGCTGCCCGCCGGGAAGCAGCACGGCGCTCGCGAAGGTCGGCTCGCTCGTCGAGGGTCCGGGCTTCTACCCGTACCTGTCCGGCCGCGACAACCTCCGCGTGCTCGCGTCGTACGGCGGCCTCCCGCCCGGATCCGTCGGCGAGGCGCTGCGTCTGGTGTCGCTGAGCGACCGGGCGGCCGACGGGTACTCGACGTACTCCCTCGGGATGAAGCAGCGGCTGGGGGTGGCTGCAGCCCTGCTGAAGGACCCCGAGCTCGTCGTCCTCGACGAGCCCACCAACGGTCTCGACCCTGCAGGCATGCGGGACATGCGCGACCTGATCCGCCAGCTCGGGGCAGACGGCCGGACCGTGCTGCTGTCCAGCCATCTGATGGCCGAGGTGCAGCAGATCTGCGACCGGGTCGCGGTGATCGACCGGGGCCGGCTCCTTGCGCAGAGCACTGTTGAGGAGCTGCGCGGGCACGGCGAGCTGGTCGTGGTGGCTACTCCACCCGACGTTGCCCGCAGCATCCTCGAGGCACGCCCGGATGTCCGAGGCGTCCGCGCGAGGGGCAGCGAGCTGCGCGTGCAGGCGGACGTCCGGGGAACCGCCGACATCACACGATCACTCGTCGAGGCAGGGCTCGCCGTGACCGAGATCCGTCGCGACGAGCGCCAGCTGGAGGACGTGTTCATGGAGATGACCGGCTCCACCGACGAGTCGGCCGGCTTCTCGTCGACGAGCGGAAGGTAGCTCCATCATGACCGACACTCTGCGGGTGCTGCGAGCGGAGCTGTTCAAGCTGGTCAGGCGGCCGGCGGCGTGGGTGCTGCTGGCAGCCGCGGTCGTGCTGAACCAGATCTTCTCCTACCTGATCCCCTACCTGTCGTACGCCGGTGCCAGCACGCTCGACGAGGGCGCCACTCGGGCGGACCTGCTGCACAGCACACTGCCGGCCCAGCTGGTGGGCAACACGATCAGTGGTTTCCCGGTGTTCGCCGGCGCCCTGGCGTTGGTGCTGGGCGCCCTGGTCGCCGGGAGTGAGTACGGGTCGGGAACCGTCAAGACGCTGTTCACCCAGCAGCCCGGCCGAGGCGCCGTGATCCTCGGTCAGCTCTTGGTGATCGCGGCAGCGGTGCTGCTCGCCGTGGTCGCGCAGCTGGCGTTCGGAGCCGTCACCTCCACGGCCATCGCCTGGGGCGAGTCGGCGTCGACGACGTTCCCGTCGGCGACCGACGTGGCAGCCGGACTCCTCGCCGGCTGGTTGGTCCTGCTCATGTGGGCGCTGCTGGGCGCTGCCCTTGGCGTCGCCCAGCGCGGCGTGGCGCTGCCCATCGGGCTCGGCGTCGTCTGGGTCCTCGGGGTCGAGAACCTGGTCTCGGGAATGGCGGCCTCGGTCTTGACGGCGCTGCGGCCACTGCGGGACGTGCTGCCCGGCGTCAACGCCGGATCCCTCGTGACGGCGGTGATGCCGGCGCGCGTCATCGACCCTCCGCCGGGGGGTGAACGCCAGCGTCGGGGAGCTGCGGGCGCTCGTCACCCTCGGGTGCTACGTCGTCGCCTCCGCTGCGCTGGCGTGGCTGCTCTCCCGTCGCCGGGACGTGGCCTGAGCTCAGCGCGGCGCCGCTGTTCCGCGCCTACAGTGGAGCGGTGGGTACGACGCACGCGCTGCTCGACGATCTCCGGAGCCGCCTCGACGAGGGGTCGGTCATCACCGACCCGGACGTCATCGCCACGCACAGCGTCGACCGGGCGATGTACTGCAGTGTTGGCAAGGCCGTGGTCCTGGTGCGGGCACGCGCCACGGCCGACGTCCAGCACGTGCTGCGCGTGGCCACCGCCCACGGCGTCCCCGTCGTTCCGCAGGGCGCCCGCAGCGGTCTGTCGGGTGCTGCGAACGCCATCGACGGCTGCGTCCTGCTCAGCCTCGAGCGGATGAACCAGGTGCTGGAGATCGACGTCGCCAACCGGATCGTGGTGACGCAGCCTGGGGTCTACAACGCCGAGCTGTCAAGACGCGTTGCGGACAAGGGCCTCTTCTATCCGCCGGACCCCTCCAGCTGGGAGTTCTGCTCGATCGGCGGCAACATCGCCACGAACTCCGGCGGTCTGTGCTGCGTCAAGTACGGCGTGACGACGGACTACGTGCTGGGCCTGGAAGTCGTGCTGGCGAGCGGAGAGGTGCTGCGCACCGGTCGACGTACGGTCAAGGGTGTCGCGGGCTACGACCTCACCCGACTCTTCGTGGGCAGCGAGGGAACCCTCGGGGTGGTCACCGAGATCACGCTGCTGCTGAGGCAGCAGGCCCAGCAGCCGCTGACAGCCGTCGCGGTCTACGGCTCCGCTGCCGCCGCCGCGCAAGCCGTGACCAACGTGGTCACCTGCGGCACGGTGCCGTCGCTCCTCGAGTTCATGGACAGGGTGAGCCTGCAAGCGGTCAACGACGCCTTCCACATGGGCATCTCTCCCGACGCCGGTGCGCTCATCCTCGCCCAGTCCGACAGCGGCGGCGAGCAGGGGCGCGACGAGATCGCTCGGATCGCTGCTGTGCTCGAGGAATCCGGAGCCAGCGAGGTCGCCATCGCCGACGACCCGGTCGAGGGGGAGATGCTTCTGCAGGCGCGCCGGCAGGTGCTCACGGCGATGGAGCGGCTCGGTACGACGATGATCGACGACGTCTGCGTGCCGCGCACCGAGCTCGCAGCCCTGATCGACGGCGTGCAGGAGGTGAGCACCGAGTGCGGCCTGACGATCGGAGTCGTGGGACACGCCGGCGACGGGAACTTCCACCCGACGGTGGTCTTCGACGGCGCCGACAGCGACCAGGTCGCAGCGGCCCAGCGCGCCTTCGACCGGATCATGGAGATCAGCCTGGAGCTCGGTGGCACGATCACGGGGGAGCACGGCGTCGGCGTGCTCAAGGTCGGGCTGCTGGAGCGGGAGCTCGGTGCGCTCAGCCTCGACGTGCACCGTCGGATCAAGAAGGCTCTCGACCCGCAGGCCATCCTCAACCCTGGCAAGGTGTTCGCCGTGGAGCCGACAGACTGAGCGGGTTTGGCCACTGGTCTCGTTAGGCTGGCGCCCGTGTCGACGTATCTCGTCTTCCTCCGGTCCATCAACGTGGCCCCGCGCTTCGTGAAGATGGCGGCCCTGCGCGGGCATCTCGAGGCCGCCGGTTTCGGCGACGTCGAGACCTACATCCAGAGCGGCAACGTCCGGCTCGCGTCGCGTTCCCGGAGCACCGAGAAGGTGACCGAGACTCTCGAGGAGACCTTGCACGCGGCGCTGGGCTTCGAGGTCAGGGCCGTCGTGCGCAAACCAGCGGAGCTGGCCGGGACCGTCGAAAACGCGCCGGCCAGCCCCCTGGGAGACGGTGCTCGGCACTACCTCACCCTGCTCAGGGACAAGCCGTCAGCGGAGGCGGCCGAGAAGCTCGCCGCCTGGGAGGTCGAGGGCGAGCGGCTGCAGCTGATCGGGCGCGACGTGCATCTCTGGATCACGAAGCCCTACAACGAGGCGAAAGCCAGCAACGCGCGAGTGGAGAAGATCACCGGCGTCGCGGCGACGACCCGCGACTGGAAGGTCGTGACCACGCTCGCCGCGAAGTGGCGCTGACACCAGGTCACGCATCAGCTCCGCGCGTACTCGGTGTCGATCACCGGCTCGCCTCGCGACAGCTTCCCCGCCTCGACGGGGAGCTCTGCCATGGCTCGCTGATGGCGCTCGCGGGCGGCGGCGAGGTCCTCGCGGCCGACGACCTCGCCGTCCCGCACCAGTGGCACGAGCAGCGGGCGGTCGTTGTCGTCGTGCGGCGGCATCCCTCCGACGCCCAGGACCTCCGCGACAGCCGTACCGCGCGGGTCGCACCGTCGTACCGCCCACTTGCGGCCACCGGTGCTCATCTTGTACGTGCTCCTCTTCTCGACCGGCACGAACGGCGCACCCGGCGCCGTCGACGCGGCGCGGGCGACGAGCTTGTAGACGAAGCCACACGTGGGGAAGCCGGAGCCGGTCACCAGCGAGGTGCCCACGCCGTAGCCGTCGACGGGGGCGCCGGAGAGGCCGGCGATCGCGAACTCGTCGAGATCACTGGTCACGATGATGCGGGTCGAGGTGGCGCCGAGCCCGTCCAGCTGGCGGCGTACCTGCTTCGCGAGCACCGACAGGTCGCCCGAGTCGATGCGGACGGCGCCGAGCTCGGAACCCGCGATGTCCACGGCCGTCCGGACCGCCTCGGTGATGTCGTAGGTGTCGATCAGCAACGTCGTTCCGCGCCCCAGGGACTCGACCTGGGCCCAGAAGGCGTCCCGCTCCGAGTCGTGCAGCAGCGTGAAGGCGTGTGCCGCGGTGCCCCGCGTCGGCACGCCGTACTCGAGGCCGGCCTGGAGGTTGGACGTCGCGTCGAACCCCGCGACGTACGCCGCCCGTGCCGCCGCGACTCCCGCCCACTCGTGGGTACGCCGCGAGCCCATCTCGATGCACGGCCGGCCCTCGGCGGCGCGCGTCATCCGCGACGCGGCCGTGGCCACGGCAGAGTCGTGGTTGAGGATCGACAGCAGCAGCGTCTCGAGGACCACGCACTCGGCGAAGCTGCCCTCGACGACCAGCACCGGGCTGCCGGGGAAGTAGGCGTCGCCTTCGGCGTAGCCCGAGATGCTCCCCGAGAAGCGGTAGTCGCCCAGCCAGCCGAGCGTCGTGTCGTCGACCACACCCGCGTCCCGGAGCCAGCCCAGCTGTGCGTCATCGAACCGGAAGGACGACACCGCGTCGAGGATGCGCCCGGTCCCGGCGACCACGCCGTACCGTCTGCCGTCCGGCAGCCGCCGGGCGAACAGCTCGAAGACGCTCGGCCGGTCCGCCGTCCCGGACTTGAGCGCTGCCTGCACCATCGTGAGCTCGTAGTGGTCGGTGAGCAGCCCCGTGGTGTCCACGGTGCACAGCGTAGGGCAGCAGATCCCGGAGCCCGCCTTCATGGGCGACAATGACGACGTGACCGCGACCCCGGACTCCAGCACGCTGGAGCGACCTGGCACCGAGACGGTCGTGCTCACCGACGTGCCGTGGGTCACGATCGTCTGGGACGACCCGGTGAACCTCATGTCGTACGTCGCGTTCGTCTTCGGCGAGTACTTCGGCTACGCGAAGGCGAAGGCGCGCCGCCTGATGATGCAGGTGCACACCGAGGGCAAGGCGGTCGTGTCGACGGGCAGCCGGGAGGAGATGGAGCGCGACGTGCAGGCGATGCACACCTACGGGTTGTGGGCGACCCTGCAGAAGGCCGACCAGTGAGCTACTTCCGCTCCCGCCGCAAGGGCAGGGTGTACGTCGAGATGCCGGCGTTCAGCGCGATGCTGGTCGCCGACCTGGCCCGGCAGCTGATCGAGCTGCTGAGTGACGGAGAGATGACCGACGCCGCCGACGTCGACCCGCTCGAGGAGCTGGTCGCCATGGACGTGCCCCGCGAACCGCCGTCGGACCCGGCGCTGCTCCGCCTGCTGCCGGACGCCCGGACCGACGACGCGGAGGCCAACGCCGAGTTCCGCCGGTTCACCGAGAAGGGCCTGCGCCAGGCGAAGATCGACGCCGCCTCCGTCGTCGTCCGCTCGATCGGGGAGCTGGATCCCGACAGCGCGACAGGGGAGGCGGCGGTCGAGTTCGAGCTCAGCCGCGACGACGCCCGGGCCTGGATGCGGTGCCTCACGGACCTGCGGCTCACGCTCTCCGCACGGCTCGAGCTGAGCGCCGACGACGACGAGGAGACCTGGCTGGCCCTGCCGGAGGACGACCCACGCGGCTCGCTCTACCGGATCTACGGCTGGCTCGGCTACCAGCTGGAGAGCCTTCTGGAGGCCGTCCAGCACTGACCGCGGGACCGGCGGGCGGGGCTGTCGCCGTACCCGCGCCGTGGCTAGAGTGACGGCCATACCGAGTCGCTGAGCGATCCTGAGGTGGAACCGTGCGCGAGATCGTCGTCTTCTCCGGGAGCGCGCACCGCCAGCTGGCACTGGCGATCTGCCGTTCGCTCGGGGTACGACTGTCCCCTGTCGAGATCCGGCGCTTCAGCAATGACTGCCTGCAGGCCCAGCTGCAGGCCAACTGCCGGCAGCGCGACGTGTACGTCGTCCAGCCGCTCGTGCCGCCGACGCAGGAGCACCTGATGGAGCTGCTGCTGATGCTGGACGCCGCCCGGGGCGCGTCGGCGGCGCAGATCACTGCAGTCATCCCGCACTACGCCTACGCCCGGTCGGACAAGAAGGACGCATCCCGGATGTCGCTCGGCGGGCGGCTGGTCGCCGACATGCTGGTCGCCGCGGGAGCCGACCGCATCCTGACGATGACCCTGCACGCGCCGCAGGTGCACGGCTTCTTCTCGGTGCCGGTGGACCACCTCACCGCTCTCGGGGTGCTGGCGGAGCACTACCGCGACCGCGAGCTCACCGACACGGTCGTCGTGTCGCCCGACCTCGGCAACGCCAAGACCGCGACCCAGTTCGCCCGCCTCCTCGGCTTGCCGGTCGCGGCCGGGAGCAAGCAGCGGCTGTCCGACGACTCCGTGGTGATCGATGCGATCGTCGGTGACGTCGCGGGCAAGCGGGCCATCGTGCTGGACGACGAGATCGCCAACGGGGGGTCGATCCTCGAGCTGCTCGACAAGCTGAAGGACCTGGGCTGCGTCGAGGCCGCCGTTGCCTGCACCCACGGCCTCTTCGTCGGCAAGGCCGTCGAGCGGCTCCGCAGCCATCCGTCGATCAGTGAGATGGTGACCACCGACACCGTGCCGCGACCAACGGGCTGGCCGGAGCTCAAGGTCCGCTCGGTGGCGGAGCTCTTCGCCGAGGCGATCTCGCGAGTGCATGCCGGCGAGTCCGTGAGTATCCTCTTCGACGGCGTGGACCCCACCCACGGGCCGCCGCAGCAGACCCTCCCCTTCGACGACGCATGACCTCACTCACCTCCCGGGTGGCTCGGTGGAGGCGATGTGCGTCGTACGCTCGGACTGTGACGGACGCGCCGATCGGCATCTTCGACTCCGGGTTCGGCGGGCTGACGGTGGCGCGAGCGGTGCTGGACCGCCTTCCTGACGAGCCGGTGCTCTACCTCGGTGACACCGCCCGGCAGCCCTACGGCTCCAAGCCGATCGCGGAGGTCCGGGAGTACGCCCTGGAGTGCCTCGACCACCTCGTCGGCCGTGGCGTCAAGGCGCTCGTGATCGCCTGTAACTCGGCCAGCGCGGCGATGCTGCGCGATGCCCGGGAGCGCTATCCGGTACCGGTCGTCGAGGTGATCTTCCCGGCCACCCGGCGCGCGGTCGCCGCCACTCGCAACAACCGGGTGGGGGTCATCTGCACGCAGGCGACCCGTGCATCGATGGCTTACGAGGACGCGTTCGCCGCCGCGCCTCAGGTGCGGCTGAGCACCCAGGCCTGCCCCCGGTTCGTCGACCTCGTGGAGCGTGGGGTCACCAGTGGTCCTGAGGCGCTGGCGTACGCCGACGCGTACCTTCAGCCGCTGGTGGCCGCAGGGATCGACACGCTGGTCCTCGGCTGCACCCACTATCCCCTCCTGACGACGGTGATCTCCGCCGTCCTCGGAGACTCGGTGACGCTCGTGTCCAGCGCCGACGAGACCGCCAAGGACGTCTATGCGCTGCTGGCGCGCGACGGGCTGGAGCGGCGGCCCGGCCTGGCGGCTCCTGAGCACCTCTTCCTCACGACGGGACAGCCCGGCGAGTTCCGCGAGACGGGCCGGCGCTTCCTCGGGCCGGAGCTCGACATGGTGGACCAGTTCGCGTGGGTCGGGGACCGGCGGCTGGGGGTCGGCGTATGAGGCTCACCGTCGTGGGATGTTCCGGCTCGTTGCCCGGACCCGACTCGGCGGCGTCGTGCTACCTGCTGGAAGCGCCGTACGGCGACCGGGTGTTCCGTCTCGTGCTCGACCTCGGCAGTGGCGCCATCGGTGCGCTGCAGCGGCACGCCGACCTTCGCAGCATCGACGCCGTAGCCCTCACGCATCTCCACCCCGACCACTGCCTCGACATGTGCGGCTTCCACGTCGTACGCCGATACCACCCGACCGGGCATCTGGGCCGCATCCCGGTGTTCGGGCCGCCGGGCACCGCTGAGCGGCTGGCGCAGGCGTACGGCTTGGCCGTGACGCCGGGGATGAGCGCCGAGTTCGACATCCGGGAGTACGACGGTGCGGAGCTCGAGATCGGCCCGTTCACGGTGGAGACGGCGGTGGTCGACCACCCGGTGGACACCTACGCCCTCAGGGTCAGCCACGGTGGCCACAGCATCGTGTACTCGGGCGACACGGGGCCCTGCGATGCGCTCACCCAGCTGGCGAAGGGCTCCGACGTGCTGCTCGCCGAGGCGTCGTTCCTCGAGGGTGCCAACAACCCGGCGCACCTGCACATGTCCGGGCGGGACGCCGCGACCACCGCGACCGCAGCCGGTGTCGGCCACCTGGTGCTCACGCACATTCCGCCGTGGCACGACCGTGCTGCGGTGCTCGCGGAGGCGCGGCCGCACTTCGACGGGCCGATAACCCTTGCGCTGTCCGGGCTCCGCCTCGAGCCGTAGCGCCGCTCAGTAGGCTCCGCAGCATGACGCGCGCTGACGGACGGGCCGACGACGAGCTGCGCCCCGTGACGATCACCCGAGGGTGGCTCGACCACGCTGCGGGATCGGTCCTCGTCGAGTTCGGCAGGACGAGAGTGCTCTGCGCCGCCAGCGCAAGCGTGGGTGTGCCGCGGTGGCGGAAGGGCAGCGATCTCGGCTGGGTGACGGCCGAGTATGCGATGCTGCCGAGCTCGACGCACACCCGGTCCGACCGCGAGTCGGTCAAGGGACGGATCGGGGGGCGGACCCACGAGATCTCGCGCCTCGTCGGGCGCTCGCTGCGGGCGGTGGTCGACTACCGGGCGCTCGGCGAGAACACCATCGTTCTCGACTGCGACGTGCTCCAGGCGGACGGCGGAACGCGTACGGCGTCGATAACCGGCGCGTACGTCGCGCTCGCCGACGCGGTGGCGCACCTGCGCCTGCAGGGGGTGCTCAAAGGCGAGCCCCTGCGCGGTTCGGTGGCTGCCATCTCCGTCGGCATCGTGGACGGCCGGCCCGTCCTCGACCTGCCGTACGAGGAGGACGTCCGCGCCGAGACCGACATGAACGTCGTCATGACCGGCGACGGCAGGTACGTCGAAGTGCAGGGCACCGCGGAGGCCGCTCCGTTCGTGCGCGCGGAGCTCGACGCCCTGCTCGGCCTCGCCGCCAAGGGGTGCGCCGACCTCACCGCGATCCAGCGACAGGCCCTCGGTTCTTGACCTCGCTCTTCCTGGCGTCTCGCAACCCGAAGAAGCTCGAGGAGCTACGGCGCATCCTGTCGGAGCTGGTGAGCGGGATCGCGGTCTTGGGGCTGGCGGACGTCCAGCCGTACGACGAGCCGGCGGAGACCGAGCCCGCCTTCGAGGGCAACGCCGTGCTCAAGGCCCGCGCCGGCGTCCAGGCGACGGGCAAGCCGTCGATCGCGGACGACAGCGGTCTCTGCGTGGACTTCCTGCACGGCATGCCGGGAGTGCTGAGTGCCCGCTGGGCAGGGTCGGCGAAGGACGACGCCGCCAACAACGCCCTGCTGCTGGACCAGCTGCGCGACGTTCCGAGCGACCTTCGGGGTGCTCAGTTCCGTTGTGCGGTGGCCTTCTGCACTCCGGCCGGTCTCCAGCACGTGACCGTCGCAGAGATGCGGGGGAGGGTGATCGGCGAGCTACGGGGAAGCGGCGGGTTCGGCTATGACGTGCTGTTCGTCCCGGAGGGCTACGCCTGTACGTCGGCGGAGCTCTCCGACGCCGAGAAGGACAGCATCAGCCACCGGGGCAAGGCGCTGCGGGCGATGGCGCCTGCCGTCGTCGCCGAACTCCGCGCGCGCTAGCGGCTGCCGGTCGTCCGAGGCGGCGCGCCTAGAGACTGGCGGCGGGGTTGCCCGGCATCTGGGCGAGCATGTCGCGGGCCGCGTCGGCGACCTTGTGCTCGACGAGCACCTCGTACTTGGTGGCGACGACCTGGCTGACGGAGGAGAAGTCCCGCGTGCCGCCGCGGGTGAGCGTGGAGTAGCCGATCTGGCTCCAGATGGCGCCGAAGATGCCGCCGAGGATCACCAGCGTGATGATGAAGCCGACGGGGTTGCCGTCGCCGAACAACGCGAAGGCCAAGCCGATGAAGAGCCCCATCCACACTCCGGACGCGGCGCTCGCCAGTGCCACCTTGCTCCGGGTCAGCCGGCCGGCGATCCGCTCCACGGTACGCAGCTCGGTGCCGACGATCGCAACGTTCTCGACGGCGAACTCGTTGTCCGACAGGTAGTCGACGACCATCTGGGCCTGCTCGTAGCGGTCGTAGACGCCGAGCGACCTCGGGTACTCGAGGTCGAGACCGGGGCGTGGGATGTTCGGGAGCGCCATGGCGTCAGGATACGCGAGAGGGGCCCTCGGCGTACCAGAGAAGGGACTCGAACCCTCACGCCCATAGGGCATCGGCACCTAAAGCCGACGTGTCTGCCATTCCACCACTCTGGCCTGCTGCTCGATTCTAAGCCTGGCGGCGCCGATGCCCGGCGCCGTCGGGTGAGTCCGACGTCAGACCGCCAGCTCCTTGCGCAGCCTCGCCACGTGGCCCGAGGCCGACACGTCGTACATCGCCTTCTCGATCGTCGCGTCTTCGCCGATCACGAACGTGGACCGGATCACTCCCGTCACCGTCTTGCCGTAGACCAACTTCTCGCCGTACGCCCCGTACGCCTCGAGCACCGCCCTCGTCGGGTCTGACAGCAGCGGGAAGGTCAAGCCCTCGCGCTCCCGGAACATCGCCAGCTTGTCCAGCGGGTCGGGCGACAGCCCGAGGACGGTGATCCCGGCGGCCGACAGCGAGTCCAAGGAGTCGCGGAAGTCGCATGCCTGCGACGTGCAGCCCGGTGTCATCGCGGCAGGGTAGACGTAGAGCACGATCCGGCGCCCGCGATACTCCCGAAGTGCCACCTCGGCACCATGGTCGTCCATCAAGGTGAAGTCAGGGGCCGGGTCGCCAGGCTCGAGTCGGGTCACGGTGGCCTCCTCGGGGCGCGTGGTCGCCGCGGAACGGCGGAGCAGCAGCGTAGCGTGAGGCGTGCAAGACTTGCCCTCGCCATCGACAGCAGGAGGAAGAGTGAGTGCCGCTTCGCGGACGCCCGACCAGATCACCGCTGAGATCTCCGACACCCGTGAGCGGCTCGCAGGCACCATCGACCAGCTCGTCTACCGGGTCCAGCCCAAGACGATCGCGTCGCGGCAGTACGCCAGCATCAGGGCCCGCTTCGTCAACTCCGACGGCTCGGCCGACACGCAGATGATCGCCAAGGTCGCCGGAGGCGTGCTCGGCTTCGTCGTACTCGTCATGGTGATCCGCAAGGTGGCTGGGTGACGCAGGCGGTGTCGCCGGCCCACGACAAGCTCCCGATCCGGATGCTGCACGACCGAGTCCTCGTCCAGCTCGACAGCGAGGCGGGCGAGCGCAAGTCGTCGGCGGGCATCGTGATCCCGGCCACGGCGGTGCTGGGCCGGCGGCTGGCCTGGGCTCGCGTCGCCGGCAAGGGCTCGAACGTGCGGACCGTCGAGGTCGGCGACCGTGTGCTGTTCGACCCGGAGCACAAGGCCGAGGTCGAGGTCCGCGGAGAGAGCTACACGCTGCTCCGCGAGCGGGACCTGCACGCCGTCGCATCCGAGCGCGTCGAGGACGGTGCCACCGGCCTCTACCTCTGAGGCCGGCTCAGGCCTGGAGCTCGCCTGCCTCATCCCGCGGTCAGTTCCTAGCGTCCGCCTGGGTGAGTGCAATTGCGCTCGATCGCACGGACGCAACAGGGTGTGGCCGGGTACGCCGCACTCAGGGCAGCAGGCCCGCCATCCATTCCTCGACGCCGTCGGCCGTTCGCGGCAGTGCGGCCGAGAGGTTACGGCAGCCGTCGTCGGTCACCAGGACGTCGTCCTCGATCCGAATGCCGATGCCCCGCAGCGACTCGGGCGCGAGCAGGTCCGACGACCGGAAGTAGATGCCGGGCTCGACGGTGAGCACCATGCCGGACTCCAGGTTTCCTTCCATGTAGTTCTCCTGGCGGGCTGCCGTGCAGTCGTGGACGTCGAGCCCGAGCATGTGGCCGGTCCCGTGCAGCGTCCACCGTTGGTGGTAGCGGTTCGACTTCTCCAGCGACTCCTCGGCTGAGCAGGGCAGCAGCCCTCTGTCCGCGAGGCCGTGCGCCAGCACCGTCTGGGCCGCGGCGTGGAAGTCGCGGAAGCCGGCCCCGGGCCGCACCGCCGCCATGCCGGCCTCCTGCGCCGCGAAGACCAGCGAGTAGAGGTCGCGCTGGTCGCTCGTGAAGCGCCGGTCGACGGGCAGCGTGCGGGTCACGTCCGCGGTGTAGAGGGAGCGGTTCTCGACCCCCATGTCGAGCAGGACGAGATCCCCCGGCGTCACCGGGCCGTCGTTCTCGACCCAGTGCAGTGTGGTCGCGTGCGGGCCGGCTGCGCATACGCTGTCGTACCCGACGTCGTTGCCCTCGGCGCGGGCGCGGCGCCAGAACGTGCCCTCGATCCAGCGCTCTCCCCAGCGCAGCACCTCGGGCCACGCGCGGACGGAGTCCTCGAACCCTCGGACCGTGCAGTCGATCGCGTCCTGCAGCTGGGCGACCTCCCAGTCGTCCTTCACGAGCCGCATCTCGGAGAGGTACGTCGCAAGCTCGGCGTCGGCGGCGGAGTCGGCCGTCCCCACGAGGGAGTCGACGTCGCTGTCCACCCCGCGCAGGACCAGCGCGTTGTCGAGAGCACCCAGCACCTCCGGCAACTCGTAGAGATGGCGGCAGCGGATGCCCAGCAGCTCGCTCGCCTCAGCCAGGGACCGGCGCCGACCCGCCCAGGTCTCGCCGTACCGGCCGTCGCTCCAGAAGGCCTGGTCGGTCTTGGCATGCCGCGGGCGGTAGTAGAGCGTCGCGTCGCCGTCGCCGACGACCAGCACGGCGTCCGACGTCTGGTTGCCCGTCAGGTAGACGTGCGCGGTCTCCGCCCGGAACCGGTAGTCGGTGTCGTTGGCCCGAGGCTTCAACGCTCCCGCCGGTACGACGACCTGCCGGCCACTGAAACGCTCGGCGAGCCGCGCCCGACGGCGGGCCGCCTCGTCGGCGACGCCAAGGCGCTCCACAAGGTCGTCGTCGTCCGACCAGCTCTGCCGCATGAAGTCGGCGAAGTTCTTCGCGTCGTCGGGCAACGGCGAGTCCAGGGGGCGGAAGCGGTCAGACACGCGAGCTCCTCAGGTTGGTCGAGCCATTATCCACCTCCACGGAGGCGCACCGCTGGACCCACCACAGCCGGGCGGCCACCGCGACGGCGCCCAGGTTGATCGCGACGTGGAGCAGCACGAAGACCTGGGGCAAGCCGGCGGAGATCAGCACGCCGGCCACGAGTGGACCGGCGGCGCTGATGCCGGTGCGCAACGCGGCGAGCAGGCCGAGTGTCGTGCCGACGAGCCCCGCGGGTGCGATCGCGGCGGCGAGCGGGCTCAGGACAGGCGCGTACATCGTCTCGCCGATGGCGAACATGCCGAAGGCCACGACGAAGACGACCCCGGCGCGCGCCGTACCCGTGAAGAGCGCCACTTCGAGGAGCAGCCAGCTGAGCACCCAGATGGAGCCGACGACCCCGAGCAGCACGACGCCCGGGTGCTTGCCGGTCACCTTCACGACGAGCCACTGCAGGGCCACGATCACTAGGCAGTTCACAGCGGCGGCGATGCCGACGGTGCTCGGCGCCACCCGCAGGGACTGGAGCGCGAATGCGGGAAGGCCCGTCTCGAACTGGGCGTAGAACCCGGCCGCGAGCAGCATCGAGACGACGGCGAAGAGCCGCACCGGCCGGTCGCGGGCGAGGGTGCGGTAGGCGGAGAGTCCCACCCCGGCCGCTCGGCGGGGGCTCCCCGGCGCTGTGCTGCCCGGCGCGGCGGTGAGAGCCGTGCCGTCCGTGGCCGGGGACGCCGTCGTACGGGCTGCTCCTGCGATGAACGCCGCCGAGACGACGAACCCGAGTGCTGCGGCGGCGAACGCCGGCACCATGCCGTCAGGTCGGCTGAAGTCGATGAGCCAGCCGGCGACGAATGAGCCGACCCCCATGCCGAGAGCCATCGCCGTGAACTGGTAGGCGAAAACCGCGCGGCGGGCTGGTGGCTCGACGCACTCGAGCACGAGCACCTGGGTGGCAGGGGCCGCTGCCGTCACCGCAGCGCCGAAGAGGAGCATCGCTGCGAGGAAGACCGTCTCGGTCGAGGCGGCACCCATGGCGACGCACGCGAGCGCGGCGACCAGCTCGAACGCCACGGCGAGCCGCGCCACCGGGTAGCGGTCGGCCAGCCGGCCCGCGAAGGGGGCGGCGACGACCGCGCCGATGCAGAAGAGCGTGCCGGTCAGGGCGCCCGCCGTCGAGCCCCAGTGGCGGGCGTTGACGACGTAGGCGTACTGGTACGGCAGGATCGCGCCCCAGCCGAGGTTCCCGGCGAAGGCGGCGGCGGTGATCAGTCGTGCGCGGTTCATGTTCTATATCATACACTTCGATTCAAGAGACTTCGAGATCGAACTATATGATGTGCCACACTGAGCGGATGGCCCGCAAGAGGCAGCCGAGCCGGCTCGCACGTCCTGCCCTGCCCCGGTCGCGGCGTGCCGCCGCGGCCGACGCGCCGTCAGCGCCGGCCGAGCCTGGCACGGCAAGCTCTCCGTCGGAGCTGCACCGTCAGGACGTGGCGGTCTACGTCGCTGCCGGCGGCAACGAGCCGGTTCAGCGGGTCATCACGGCCGTGCACGGGCTGTCCCGCCGGCTCAACCAGTGGTACGACAGGCAGCTGGCAGACCTCGACATCTCGGCGGGGGAGTGGGCGGTGATGAACACGCTGGTCCGGGACACCAGCGGGAAGGGCTGTACGCCGAGCGAGCTCGCTGATGCTGCGAACGTCGCGCCGTCGTCCATGACGCATCGGCTGGACCGGATGGCCGAGCGGGGCCTGGTGTCGCGGGCGACCGACCCGGAGAACCGCGTGCGCGTGCGCGTGGTGCTGTGCGACCGCGGCTGGGAGCTGTTCCGGACCGCGATCCGCGAGTCCGACATGCTGGAGTCCGACGTCCTCGCGTCGCTGTCGACGAGGCAGCGCCAGCAGCTCGCCGAGCTGCTGGAGATGGCGATCAACGGTCTCGACGACCTGGAGCAGTGAGCCGTACCACGCCCGGTTCGTCACGATGCAGCCGGTGTCGACGACGCTCGAGGTGGTGGGTCGGTCTCGCCGCGGCAAGGCTCAAGGTCCCCCTGGCTGCGACGGATGATGAGGTGTTGGGGTAGCTCCAGGTGCCGCAACACCCCAAGATCGTCCCGGCTGCGCCGGATCTCTCGCTGTTCGGGTCGTTCCAGCCACCGCAATGCCTCGAGATCCTCCTGGAGTCTCGGATGGTCGGGCGGTAAGTCTCGGATGGTCGGACGGTAAGTCTCGGATGGTTGGGCGGTAAGTCTCGGATCGTCAGGTGGGGGAGAGGAACGCGGTGAGGGCGGCGCCGTACCAGGCGGGGTCCTGCGCCCCGCAGAGCTCGCGCGCGGAGTGCATCGACAGCATCGCAGCACCGAAGTCCACGGTGGTCGCGCCGGTCAAGGCGGCCGTGATCGGGCCGACCGTGGACCCGCAGGGGATGTCGGACCGGACCACGAACCGCTGGACGGGTACGTCGGCCTGCTCGCACGCGAGGACGAAAGCGGCAGTCCCGCGAGCGTCGGTGGCATAACGCAGCCGGTTGTTGATCTTGAGCACCGGGCCAGCGTTGACCGCGATCTGGTGCTGCGGCTCGTGGCGGTCGACGTAGTTGGGATGCGTCGCGTGGGCCATGTCGCCGGAGGCGATGACCGTGCCGGCGAGCGCCCGCAGGTAGTCCTCACGTCCGCCGCCGAGGCTGAGAACGATCCGCTCCAGGACGGCCGGCAGCAGCGTCGAGAACGCGCCGCGCTCGGACATGCTGCCGTTCTCCTCATGGTCGAACAGCACCAGCACCGGAATCCGCGGCGCGCCGGCCTCGAGCTGCGCCGCAGTCTCCATCGCGCGCACCCCGGCGTAGCAGGTGGCGAGGTTGTCGAGCCGCGGGGCCGCGATCAGCTCCCGGTCTCGTCCGATCCGCCGCGACGGCGTGAGGTCGTGCGTCATGAGGTCCCAGCCGAGGACGTCCGACGACGCGCACCCGAGCGTCTCGGCGAGCATCGCCGTGAAGTCGCCCGGCTCGTCGCCGACGCCCCAGATCGGCGCAAGGTGCTGCTGGGCGTTGAGCTTGACCCCTGCCTCGTTGACGTCGCGGTCGAGATGCACGGCGAGCTGCGCGACCCGCAGGATCGGGTCGCCGATCGTCAGCAGTCGCTCACTCGCGCCGGCTCCCTCGCGGACGACGACCCGCCCGGAGAGGCCGAGGTCCCTGTCCAGCCACGAGTTCAGCAGCGGGCCGCCGTAGACCTCGACGCCCAGCAGCTGCCACCCCGCGCGGAGGACGTCGGGGTGCGGCTTGATGCGGAGGTTGGGGCTGTCGGTGTGCGCGCCGACGACCCGGAAGGCGGTGGCCGCCCCGTCGGCGTACTGCGTGCTCCAGGCGACCAGCGAGCCGGCGCGCACGGTGAAGTAGCGGCCCGGCTGGCGCGGCCACGACGCCACCTCGGCCACCTCGGCGAAGCCCGCAGCCTGCAGGCGCGCACCGGCCTCCGCGCAGGCGTGGAACGGCGACGGGGCGGCGTCGAGATAGGCGCACAGCCCGGCAGCCTCGGTGTCGGGGTCGAACGTCTTCGCCATGGGTCGACTCTGGCAGACGGCGACGCCACCGAAGACCGAGGGCTGGTGCGCGGGTGTAGGTTCGAGCGTCGTGCTCGGGCTGGCGGCGTCGTTGGTGCTGCTGGCTGCCGTTCTCGTCGTCTCGGTGACGCGACCGTCCCGGCTTCCGGAGTCCGCGGTCGCGCTGGCTTGTGCGGCGCTGGCGCTCGGAACCGGCCTCGTCAGCGTCGACCAGGCGGCGAACGAGCTCCGCCTCCTCGCGCCGGTGCTGGTCTTCCTCGCCGCCGTCCTCGTCCTCGGCGCCTGTTGCGCGTACGAGGGCCTGTTCGCGGCGGTCGGCTTCGCGTTCGCCCGGTCGCACGGCGGGCCGGGCCGCCTACTCCTGGTCGTCGTCGGCGTCGCCGCCGCCGTGACGAGCGTGCTCAGCCTCGACGCGACAGTCGTCCTGCTGACGCCCGTCGTGCTGTCGGCGGCCGGGCAGCTTGGTGTCTCACCGCGGCCGTATGTCTACGCCACAGGCCACGTCGCGAACTCGGGATCGCTGTTCCTGCCGACCGGGAACCTGACGAACCTGCTGGCGCTCGGCGCCGCTGGGCTCACGCTCGTGCACTTCGCCGCGCTGATGGCGCTTCCCGGGCTGCTCGTGCTGTTCGTCGAGTACGTCGTGCTCCGCCTGTACTTCCGACGGGACCTGGCCCGCCCGGCCCAGCGAGAGGTGGCTACCCGCCCACCGACGCCGTGGCTGGCACTGGCCGTGCTGGTCGCGACGCTGGGAGGCTTCGTCGTGACGTCGCTGATCGGCGTCGAGGCGTACTGGGCGGCCATCGGCGGCGCCCTCCTGCTCGGGATCCACGTCGTCGGAACCGGCAGGGCGCGGCCGCTGGCGGTCGGGAAAGCCGTGGACCTACCGTTCCTCTGCTTCGTCGTCGGCCTGGCGGTCGTCGTACGCGCTGCCGTCGAGAACGGGGTGGGGGACGCCGCAGACGCTCTGCTGCCGACAGGTTCCTCGCTCGGGTCCCTCCTCATGGTCGCCGCCGTCGCCGCCGTGCTCGCGAACGTCGTCAACAACCTCCCGGCGCTGCTGATCCTGCTCCCGACGGCCGCGGCGGGCGGGTCGCTCACCGTGCTGGCGCTTCTCATCGGCGTGAACGTCGGACCGAACCTGACCTATCCGGGATCACTCGCGACCCTCCTCTGGCGCCGCGTGCTGCGCGAGCACGATCTGACCCCCTCGCTGCGGCGGTTCACGCAGCTCGGCCTGCTCACCGTGCCGGCCTGCCTGGTGGCGGGTGTCGCCGGGCTCTGGCTCGGTGGTCGCGTCGTGCCGTAGCAGCGCCGACGCTGCGTCTAGCATCGGGGAGTGACGATCGAGCCTGTGCCGCGTCAAGAGCTGCCCGACATCCTCGCTTGCCACCTGTCGGTGCTGTTCTGCGGCACCGCCGTGCCCTGTGCCGCAGCTCGCGGGCACTACCACGCCGGTCCCGGCGACGACTTCTGGCGCTTCCTGCACGAGGCGGGCTTCACGCCACGGCGGTTGGCGCCGTCCGACGACGCCATGCTGGCGACCCACGGTCACGGGTTGACGGACCTCGCGAAGCGACCGCTGAGCCCCGGCGGCGTCCCCGGGTACGACGTCGCCCGTCTCGTCCGCACCGTGGAGGCGTGCCAGCCCCGGTGGCTGGCCTTCACCAGCAAGACCGCCGGCCAGGCCGCCGCCCGAGGGCTGGGCCACCCGGTCCCGGGGCTGGGTCCTGCCGACTGGCAGGTCGGAGGAGCTGACGTCTACGTGCTGCCGAGCCCCAGCGGCGCCAACCGTCGTCGCGACTACGACGGCAGGCCGAGCCGCGTCGATTGGTGGAGCGAGCTGTGCCGGCTGGTGCAAGAGGCCGACCTGCGCACGGCCTGAGACCCGCCAGCCGTGAGCGCAGAGCCGATATTCTTCGCCGATGGCCCGTCGGGTGTACCTGCACATCGGAACGATGAAGTCGGCGACGTCGTACCTTCAAGAGTTGTGTGCGCTCAACGCCGACCACCTGGCGGCGGCCGGGATGCTGTGGCCGGCTGGTGACCTGCGCTCCGAGGCGGTGAAGGACCTGTTCGACTGGCGTGCCGTGGACGCCGACTTCACCGGCGCGTGGGGAAGGCTGGCTCGTGCGATGCGTCGTCACGACGGCGATGTCCTCATCTCGTACGAGCTTCTCGCCGGAGTCAGTGGTGCGCACGTCCGACGGTTGGTCAAGGCGGCCAAGGCCGAGGTGCACGTCGTCCTCACCGCGCGCGACACCGGCCGGCTCATTCCTTCGCATTGGCAGACGACGATCAAGAACGGGCAGACGCACACGTGGTCGCAGTTCGCCGCCGCGATCTGCGCAGAGTCCGACGACGCAGACGCGCAACGCCTCCACACCTGGTTCTGGAAGCGCCACGACCTGATGTCGATCATCAGCCGCTGGCAGCACTCCGTGCCGGTAGGCCGAATGGTCCTCGTCACGGTGCCACCCGCCGGTGGAGACCAGGAGGAGGTGGCGCAGCGCTTCGGAGACGCCATCGGCGTCGAGCTGCGCGGGCGGTGCCAGCCCAAACCCTGGACGAACTCCTCGCTCGGCGCGCATTCCGTCGAGCTGATGCGGCGGCTGAACGACCAGATCGTCGACGTGGACGATCTCGCCGGGTCGCGCGGCTGGCGGAGGGCGCTTGGCCAAGCGCTCGCCGAACATGGTGACAAGGAGCCGGGGTTCGCCCTCTCGGCGGCCCAGCACGACTGGGCCCGCAGACGCGCGCTTGCCGCGAACGTGGAGCTCGAGAAGCTCGGGATTCGCGTCGAGGGTCACCTCGACGACCTGATCCCCGCCGACTGTCCGCCGCCTCCGGCGGTGGCCGACCCCGTCGAGACCAGCGAGAGCGAGCTGCTGCTGGCGGCCGAGCGCGCCCTGGTGAGCATGGCGACGACCGTCGCGGAGCTGACGTCCACCGGCAAGGAAGCCGATGCCGAGCTGCGGTCTGCCCAGCAGGAGAAGGCGAAGGCTGAGCAGGCAGCTGCGCGGCTGCGGCGGCGGGTGCAGCGGCTCGAGGCGCAGTCGCAGGCTCGGGCCGAAGAAGGAGGAGTACGGCGCTCGCCGACCAGCCGAGCTGTCGGACGGCTGCGCGCGGCGGGAACTCGACTCCGCGGTTCGCGCTGACGCGGAACGTCGCGCGGTGCGCCGGCTCGCCGCGAGGGGTGCTAGGCGGTGATGCCGTCGAGGCGTTGCAGCAGGTCGGAGGCGGCGAGCTCGACGTCCTTGTGCCGCCATTCGCTGGCCCGGTAGACACAGGCGATGAGCCCGGAGCGATGCACCCGGCGGAAGTCGCCGTACCCGAACGCGTACCGGCCCTTCGTCTCGTCGGTGGCACCCCCGGTCAGTCCCAGGTGCCAGACTGCGTACTCCTGCCAGGAGTGCGACTCGAGGAAGCTGTTCTCGGCGGCTGCGTCGGGCTGGACGTCCCCCCAGTCGCTGTCGAGGACGTACTGGCGGGCGTCGATGAGCGCTCGCGCTCGGGCGACCGCTTCGGGGTTGACGGCGTAGGAGGCCATCGCGCTAGTCGGCGAGGTCGGCGAGGTCGGCGAGGATGCGCTTGCTGGCGAGCTTGCCCGGCGCACCCATCACGCAGCCACCAGGATGAGTTCCGGACCCGCACTGGTAGTAGCCCTCGATGGGCGTGCGGTACGAGCTCCAGCCCGGGGCCGGCCGGAAGAAGTACATCTGGGGCGCCAGGAACTCCCCGGCGAAGATGTTGCCCTCGCTGAGGCCGGTGACCCGCTCGATGTCCAGGGGCGTCACGACCTCACGATGCAGCACCAGGTCACCGAACCCGGGGAAGTTCGACTCCAGCACCGCCTGGACGGTGTCGCCGAAGGCGTCCCGTTCGGTGTCCCAGTCGCTGCGCCGGAGGTGGTACGGCGCGTACTGCACGAAGCACGACATGACGTGCTTGCCGGGCGGCGCCATGTCCGGGTCGATCACCGACTGGACGGTGGCGTCGATGAAGGGACGCTTGCTGTACCAGCCGTACTTGGCGTCGTCGAAGGCTCGCTCCAGATACTCGATGGTGGGGCCGATGTTGAGGAACCCGCCGAACGGCTCCGCGCTGTCGGGCAGCGCGGGGTATGTCGGTAGCCCGTCCAGGGCGAAGTTGACCTTGCCCGAGGTGCCCTGGAACCGGAACCGTTGGATGGAGTCGACGAGGTCGCCCGGGAGCTCGCGGGGCTCGACGAGCTCGAGGAAGGTGCGACGGGGGTCCAGCGACGACACCACCACCGGCGCGGAGAGCTCCCGCCCGTCGTCAAGGACCACGCCGGTGGCCCGGCCGTCCTTCATGGTTACGCCCGTCACCGGCGACTCCAGGCGGATCTCGGCGCCGTACGCCGCGGCAGCGCGCGCCAGCACCTGGGTGAAGCCGCCGTTGCCGCCCTTGTGGAACGCCCATGCTCCGAGGTGCCCGTCGTGCTCGCCCATCTTGTGGAACAGCAGCACCAACCCGGACCCCTGCGACATCGGACCGACCTTGGACCCGATGATGCTCGACGAGGCGTGGTAGCCCTTCACCGCGTCGTTCTCGAAGTAGTCGTCAAGCCAGTCCGACGCGCTGCCGGTGAGCAGCCGCACCGTGTCGTGCAGCACTTTGCGGTCGACGCCGCCGAGGTGGTTCAGCAGCCAGGCGGTGTCCGCGAGGTCCTCGGGGTCCGTGCCGAAGATGTTCGGCGGCGGGTTGTCGAACAGCGGACGAACCGCCTGGCAGACCCGGTCGAGGTCGTGGTGGTAGCGCTCGTAGGCGTCCGCGTCGTGCGGGGAGTGACGCTTGATCTCCTGGAGGTTGAGGCCATGGTCGTCACCGAGCAGGAGGTAGTCGCCGTCCTCGGTGGGGTGGAACGACGACGGCATCATGAGGGGCATGAACCCGTGACCCACGAGCTCGAGCTCCTGGATGATCTCCGGGCGGAGCAGGCTCAGTGCGTAGGAGAAAGTCGTGAACGAGAATCCCGGCATGAGCTCCTCGGTGATGGCTGTTCCGCCGACGAGGTGGCGCCGCTCGAGGATCAGGGTGCGCAGGCCCGCCTTGGCAAGGTAGGCGCCGTTGACGAGGCCATTGTGGCCGGCACCGATGACGATGGCGTCATAGGCGGAGGTCGGATGCTCGCTGCTGGCTGGGCTCATCAGGCGTCACTCGGTCTTTCGCGCGGGGTTGAAGAGCGGCAGCCGTGCGGTCTGCGCTCGCACCGTCGTGTTTCGGTGGTTGAGGGCGAGCTCCATGTGGAGCTGGCTGCCGGGCGCGGCGAGGCCGGGCCGCACGCGCGCGATTCCGATGTGGCGTTGCAGCACGGGGGAGTACATCGTGCCGGTCGCGTAGCCGACCTGGGCGCCGGCGTCGTCGTACAGCATCGACTCGTACGGCGTCGGACGCTCGTCCTTGGGAGGAAGCAGTCCGGCGTCGCGGTGGAGGCTGTCCCAGTGCCGCCAGTCGACGAGGATGCCGACGGTCGCCCAGCGCGACGTGCCGTCGGCGAGCTCGCGCCGGATGGCGTCGCGTCCGACGAACGCCCGGTCCGAGTCCAGCCCGCGCAGCATCCATCCCATGCCGAGCTCCTTCGGGGTCACCCGGTCCTCGTCGGTGAAGGCGAGCCGGCTGTTGGAGAAGTCGACGTCGATGAGCGGCAGGCCCGCCTCGATGCGCAGCATCATCAGCGCCTCCTCCCCGAAGGGACGCATGCCGCGTCCCTCGCCGGCCGCGAGCACGGCATCGAGCACATCGAGGGCGAGCTCGGACTCGACGGTGATCTCGTAGCCCAGGTCACCGGTGTAGCCGGTGCGGGAGACCGTGACCGGCGCCGACGCGACCTTGGCCTGCGCGAGGTCGAAGAAGCGCAGCGCTTCCGCCTCGCCGCCGGTCAGCGCCGCGAGCACCTCCCGCGAGCGCGGACCCTGCACGGCCAGCACGCCGTAGCCGTCGCTGACGTCCTCCATCGTGACGTGCTGACGGCCGACGAGGCTCTCGAGATAGCCGAGGTTGGGTCGTGCTGCGGTCAGCATGAACTCGGTGTCGGAGTGGCGGAAGACCACCCCGTCCTCCATGACGAAGCCGCGGTCGTCGCACCAGAGGGTGTAGTGCGCGTGCCCCGGCCGGCAGGTGCGGACGTCGCGCGTCAGGACGCCGGCGAGGAACTCCTCCGCGTCGCGGCCCCGGACCCAGTACTTGTACAGCGGCGACGTGTCGAAGATGCCGACACTGGCGCGCACGGCGAAGTACTCGTGCTTCGGAGCGGAGGTGTAGCGCAGCGCTGACAGGTAGCCCTGCCAGTGCGTGTAGAGCCCGGTGGTGTTGAGCTCGCTGAGCCGGGAGTGGAACGGCGTTGTCCTGACCATTCGCTGCTCCTCCCTTCGCGTACGACGTACCGCAGCGGCATCGCCTCAGTCGCCTCAGCCTAGGGCTTGTTGGACACATGAACTCCGGGGCTGGTGCACCACTACTTCGCGTCGATGGACGAGCTGCTCGCGACGGCGTTCGAACGCGCGGCCGTCGAGGGCCTCGACCGGACTCGCGCCGGCATGTCAGCAATGGGCGATTCCATGGGGAAGCTGCGGGCGTTCTTCTCCACCTATACCCGCGCCGATCAGGACTGGGCTTTCCAGCTGTGGCTGGACGCGTGGCCGAGGCGGTACGGCGCCCGGTGCTGCGGGCAACCTCGTACCGGCTGAATGTGGCATGGCAGCAGCTCTTGGTCGGGGTCGTCGAGGCGGGGTGGCCACCGGAGACTTCACCTGCGCGGACCCAGAGGCAACCGGTTGGCGGATCCGTTCGCTGCTCGACGGTCTGGCGCTTCAGACCGTCGCGCATCGAGTAGCCATCGACCGGGCGTCGGTCGTCGCCTGGTCGAAGCGGCAGGCCAAGCACGAGCTCGACCTGCCGCTCCACAGCTTGGGTTGACCTGGGCGGAGGCGCCCTACGCCGCGACCATCCCGTGCGGGTCGATCACGTACTTCTTGGCAGCCCCCTTGTCGAAGTCCTGGTAGCCCTCGGGGGCATCGTCCAGGCTGATCGAGACCGCGTTGACCGCGTCGGCGATGTGGGCCTTGTCGCTCAAGATCATGTTCATGAGCTGCCGGTTGTACCTCTTAACGGGGCACTGACCGGTGACGAACGCGTGCGACTTCGCCCAGCCTAGACCGAGTTTCACCCCGATCTGGCCGACCTTCGCGTTCTCGTCGACACCGCCGGGGTCGCCGGTGACGTAGAGGCCGGGAATGCCCAGTGAGGCTCCCGCGCGGGCGATCGTCATGATGTCGTTGAGCACCGTCGCCGGCGCTTCTTCGGCGTCTGACCCGTGGCCGCGAGCCTCGAACCCGACGGCATCCACGGCCGCGTCGACCTCCGGCTCCCCCAGGATCTGCTCGATCATGTCGGCCAGATCGTTTCCGGAGCTGAGGTCCACCGTCTCGCAGCCGAAGCTCTCGGCCTGGCGAAGTCGCGCGGCGTTCATGTCACCGACGATCACGGTGGCCGCACCGAGCAGCTGGGCGGAGTATGCGGCAGCCAGTCCCACCGGCCCGGCCCCCGCGACATACACGGTTGACCCGGTGGTCACTCCGGCGGTGTGAGCACCGTGGTACCCAGTCGGGAAGATGTCAGAGAGCATGGTCAGGTCGAGGATCTTCGCGAGTGCCTGGTCCCGGTCCGGGAACTTGAGCAGGTTGAAGTCCGCGTACGGCACCATGACGTACTCCGCCTGGCCGCCTATCCAGCCGCCCATGTCGACGTACCCATAGGCGGCACCTGCTCGCGCGGGGTTCACGTTGAGGCAGATGCCGGTCTTGCCCTCGTTGCACATGCGGCAACGGCCACAGGCGATGTTGAAGGGGACCGAGCAGATGTCACCCTCCTTGACGAACAGGACGTCGTCACCGGCCTCGACGACTTCTCCGGTGATCTCGTGGCCGAGCGTCTGCCCGACGGGCGCCGTTGTGCGGCCGCGGACCATGTGCTGGTCGCTGCCGCAGATGTTTGTCGTGACGAGCCGGAGGACGACGGCGTGGGGTGCGCTCTTCTTGATGCCCAACCCGTTCGCCACTTCCTCGGGGAGCTCGAGCTTCGGGTAGTCCGTGCTCTCGACGCCTACTTCGCCGGGGCCTTTGAATACGACAACGCGGTTCCCTGTCATGGCGCTACCTCTCATGGCGACTCCCACCGCCCAGCTGACGGAGGACGTCCCTTGTCGGGTACCCATCGGCTCCGACGCGAAACACAGCGCGCCGGCGGACAGCCGGCGGCTCATGCCCCTAAGCGGCGAGTGTGGCGTCCGCTACCGGCTCCAAGGCCTCGCGAACCAGGTCCGCGACGTCCGCGACCAGCCGCACATCGAGCGCCTCGCGCACCGCCTCGGGCACGTCGTCCAGGTCGGCCTCGTTGCGCTTCGGCAGGAACACCGTCGTCAGGCCCGCTCGGTGAGCGGCCAGCAGCTTCTGCTTCACACCACCGATGGGTAGCACCCGGCCGTTCAGCGTGACCTCGCCGGTCATGCCGACGTCGGACCTCACCGGTCTGCCGGTTGCCAGCGACGCCAGCGCCGTCACCATCGTCACACCCGCGGACGGACCGTCCTTGGGCACGGCGCCCGCGGGGACGTGCAGGTGAAGGGACCGGTCCAGCTGGGCCGGCTCGATCAGCAGATCCGGGCCGTGTGCCCGCAGGTAGGACAGCGCGATCTGCGCCGACTCCTTCATCACGTCACCGAGCTGTCCGGTGAGGGTGAGCTGCGGCTTCCCCGGCATCGCGCTGGCCTCCACGAACAGCACGTCGCCACCGGCGCCGGTCACTGCGAGCCCCGTCGCAACGCCCGGTACGGCGGTGCGCTCAGCGCTCTCCGGAGTGAAGCGCGGCCGGCCAAGGTAGCCGGCCAGCGAGTCCACCGTCACGTGCACGGGAGCTCCGGACGGGTCCGCGGCCAGCGTGGTGGCGACCTTCCTCAGGATCTTGGCGATCGCGCGCTCGAGCTGCCGCACACCGGCCTCACGGGTGTGCTCGCCGGCGATCTGCCGGAGCGCCTCGTCGTCCACGTCGACCTCGGCGGCGTCCAACGCCGCACGTGAGAGCTGCCGCGGCAGCAGGTGGTTGCGGGCGATGGCGACCTTCTCGTCCTCGGTGTAGCCGTCCAGGCGGACGACCTCCATCCGGTCGAGCAGCGCGTCCGGGATGCTCTCGGCGACGTTCGCCGTCGCCAGGAACACCACGTCGGACAGGTCGAGCTCGAGCTCGAGGTAGTGGTCGCGGAAGGTGTGGTTCTGTGCCGGGTCGAGGACCTCGAGCAGCGCACTCGCCGGGTCGCCCCGGAAGTCCGTGCCCAGCTTGTCCAGCTCGTCGAGGAGCACGACCGGGTTCATGGAGCCCGCCTCGCGGATCGCGCGAACGATGCGGCCGGGCAACGCCCCGACGTAGGTGCGCCGGTGGCCGCGGATCTCGGCCTCGTCACGGACGCCACCCAGGGCCACCCGGACGAAGTTGCGCCCGAGCGCGCGGGCCACGGACTCGCCCATCGAGGTCTTGCCGACTCCGGGCGGTCCGACCAGCGCCAGCACGGCGCCGCTGCCCCGGCCGCCGACGAGCTCCAGCCCCCGCTCGGCGCGCCGGGCGCGGACCGCGAGGTGCTCGACGATCCGGTCCTTGACGTCGCCAAGGCCCTCGTGGTCGGCGTCGAGGACTGCCCTGGCGGCGGTCACGTCGGTGCTGTCCGTCGTACGCGTCGACCACGGAAGCTCCAGCACCGTGTCGAGCCAGGTACGGATCCAGCCCGCCTCAGGGCTCTGGTCGCTGCCGCGCTCCAGCTTGGCGACCTCGCGCAGCGCCGCGTCCCGCACCTTGTCTGGGAGCTCGGCCTGCTCGACGCGGCCTCGGTAGTCGTCGGCGCCGTCGGGCTCGTCCTCGCCGAGCTCCTTGCGGATCGCCGCGAGCTGCTGGCGGAGCAGGAACTCGCGCTGGCTCTTCTCCATGCCCTCCCGGACGTCGTCGCGGATGCGGTCGGAGACCTCGAGCTCGGCGAGGTGGTCGCGACCCCACTCGGCCAGCTTCTCGAGTCGCTCGTCGACGTTGGGGTTCGCCAGCAGCTCCAGCTTCTGGTCGACGTCGAGGTACGGCGCGTAGCCGGCGGTGTCGCTCAGCAGTGACGGGTCGGTCATGCGCTGCACGTTGTCGACGACCTGCCAGGCGCCACGCTGCTGGAGGATCGAGACGACGACGGCCTTGTACGACGCCGCGAGCTCACGCGTGCGGTCGGTGGCGGCAGTGTCGTCGACGGGGGTGGCCTGCACCCACAGCGCGGCCCCGGGGCCGGATACACCGGCGCCCATGCTGGCACGCTGCAGGCCACGCACCACCGTTGCCGGCTCGCCGCCGGGCAGCTGGCCCACCTGCTCGATGACGGCGAGCACGCCGTGCGCGCCGTACGCCCCGCCGACGCGGGGAACGAGAAGCAGCTTGGAGTCCGCAGCTGACTGGGATGCGTCGACGGCCGCCTTGGCCTCGGCGTCCAGCATGATCGGCGCCACCATGCCGGGGAGCACGACCTCGTCAGCGATCGGAAGGACGGGTAGTTCCAGGGTTTCAGGCATTCATCTCTCCTTGAGTTCGTAGGTCTCAACATCGACCAGCGCCTATCCCTTCCCGCAGCAGACCTCGCCGGCGGGCGCAGTAGGCGCCGGCCGGCTGACACGGCGGTCCGGAACCCGAGTTGACGTTGCGGGAGGTCGCCCTAGGCGTCGGCATGAAGTCGCCCTCGCTCTACAGCCACTTCGACTCCAAGCACGCGATCTACGACGCGATGATCGAGCAGGTCTGGACGCAGTACGCAGACGTGGTCGAGGGCACGCTGGCCGACCTGCCGACGAGCCACGTGAGGCGATGCTGGGGATGGCGAAGACGTTCTTCGACTTCCGCACGGCCAACCCCGCGCGCTACCAGCTGATGAACGAGCGTGTGATCCCCGGGTTCGAGCCGATGCAGAACGCGTACCAGCCGACGGTGCGGGTCCTCGAGGAGTTCCACGACACCCTGTGCCGGCTGGGAGT
>JBBSIF010000005.1:0-39836 GCA_038232255.1 Propionibacteriales bacterium | reverse complement strand
TGCCGGGCCGGCGGCGCCGCCGTCCGCCTGGGCAGCGCCAAGCCGGCGACTGCGCCGACCACTGCATCCCGGTCCCGACGGCTGGCGCCGCTCCGCCCTTCCGCGCTGACCCGGCTCCGGCAATGCGACGCCGGCGCCCCGCGCGGTCACGCCGAGACCCCGACGGATCTCGAGGCATTGCGGTCGCCCCAGCAGCCCGAATCCCTCGGGCTTCGTGGGTGGACCCGCCCTACCAGCGCCGCGAGCTAACCCCGTCAGTCCAGCCCGTCGCCGACGCCTTCCACTCGCCGGGAGCGGGCGCTTGAGAATGGCTCCCATCCAACAGCGGGTCTCCTCCAAGTTAGTCTCCCTATATGACTTCTGCGCACGAGAGTCCTCCGGCTGAGCGCCTGGTCGACGAGGTCGCGGACCGGTACGTGGCGGACTACGCGGCAGCGGACCCGGTCGTCGCGACCTACCTCGGGATCTGCGGGTACGACGACACGCTGACCGACCTCTCAGCCGACGGCTACGACCAGCGCGACCAGCTGACCCGCAGCGCCTACGCGGCCATGCAGAAGGTCGAGCCGTCGGACGACCGGGAGCAGGCAGCGAAGAGCTCGTTCCTCGAGCGGCTCGCCGTCGAGATCGACCAGGCGGAGGCCAGAGCTCCCCAGTCCCGGGTCAGCGTGATCACGAGTGAGCTGCACAGCATCCGCGGCTCCTTCGACCTGATGCCGAAGGCGACGGCGGACGACTGGTCGACCATCTCCGCGCGCCTCGCGGCGGTCCCGCACGCGCTGACGGACTACCGCGAGACCCTGCTCCAGAACGCCGGCGACGGCTACGTCAGCGCGAAGCGCCAGATCGCCGAGGTCGCCGCCCAGGTGCGCGCGTGGACCGGTCAGGGCAGCGCGGCGGAGAGCTTCTTCACCGGTCTCGCGCAGGCGGCCGACGTCCCCGACGCGCTGGCGGCCGACCTCACACGCAACGCCGAGATCGCGAACTCCGCCTACGCCGACTTCGGGCGCTTCCTGGACTCGCAGATGCTGCCGCTCGGCAAGGAGAAGGAGGGCGTCGGCCGGGAGCAGTACGAGCGGGACTCCCGGTACTTCCTCGGCGCCGACATCGACCTCGACGAGACGTACGCCTGGGGATGGGAGGAGCTGCACCGGATCGAGACCGAGATGGCGCAGACGGCCCGTGAGATCGCCCCCGACGCCGCCAGCCCCAACGGCGCGAGCGCCGCCGCCGCGTCAGCGGCGAACACCGAGGCTGTCGCCGCGGCCGTAGCCGCCCTCGACGCCGACCCCGCACGGCGGATCCACGGAGCCGCCCAGTTCCAGGCATGGATGCAGGAGCTCGCGGACCGCACGATCGTCGAGCTCGCCGACACCCACTTCGACATTCCCGAGGCCGTACGGCGCATCGAGTGCCGGCTGGCGCCCACCCACGACGGCGGCATCTACTACACCGGTCCCAGCGAGGACTTCTCACGCCCGGGCAGCATGTGGTGGTCGGTCCCCGAGGGCATCGACGACTTCTCCACCTGGCGGGAGGTCACGACGGTCTACCACGAGGGCGTCCCGGGTCACCATCTGCAGGTGGCGCAGACCGCCTACCGCAAGGAGGTTCTCAACCGCTGGCAGCGCACGATGTGCTGGGTGTCCGGCCACGGAGAGGGCTGGGCGTTGTACGCCGAGCGGCTGATGGAGGAGCTCGGCTACCTCGACGACCCCGCGACCAAGCTCGGCATGCTGGACGCCCAGGGCTTCCGGGCCGCGCGGGTGGCCGTCGACATCGGCCTGCACCTCGGGCTGCAGATCCCGGTCGACAACCCGTTCGGCTTCTCCCCGGGCGAGACATGGACACCGGAGCTGGGGCTGGAGTTCATGCGGCAGCACTGCCGGATGGAGGACGCCTTCATCACGTTCGAGGTGAACCGCTACCTCGGCTGGCCTGCGCAGGCGCCGTCGTACAAGGTCGGCGAGCGGATCTGGCTGCAGGCGCGCGAGGAGGTCAAGCAGCGGCAGGGAGCGGACTTCGACCTGAAGTCGTTCCACCGGGCCGCTCTCGACCTCGGCTCGCTCGGCCTGGACCCGCTGCGTGAGGCGCTGGCACGGTTGTGACCTCGGAGGCCACCGCCAGGCCCGCGCAGTCGAAGCCCCGAGGCGGTCTCGCCGGGAGCCTCCTCCGGGCCATGCGGCCCCGGCAGTGGGTCAAGAACCTGCTGGTGCTGGCCGCCCCCGTCCTCGCAAGCCGGATCGGCGAGGGCGAGGTGCTCGCCCGGTCGGCCCTCGCGATCGTGGTGTTCTGCCTGGCCGCATCCGGGATCTACCTGGTCAACGACGTCGTCGACGTCGCCGAGGACCGGGCCCATCCCCGCAAGCGGTTCCGTCCCATCGCGGCCGGGCTGGTGCCGGTCCGCACCGCAGTGGCCGCCGCCGGCGTCCTGCTGGTGCTCGCGCTCGTGCTCAGCCCCTTGGCCTCCTGGCATCTCGCTGCCGTGATCGCGACATACGAGGCGGCCTCGCTGGCCTACTGCCTCGCGCTGAAGCACGAGCCCGTGATCGACATCGCGATCATCGCGTCCGGGTTCCTGCTGCGTGCCGTTGCCGGGGGCGCGGCGTCGGAGATCCGGCTCTCCCAGTGGTTCCTGCTTGCCGCGTCGTTCGGCTCCCTGTTCATGGCCGCGGGCAAGCGCTACGCCGAGGTGGTCGCTGCCGAACCCGACGGCGCCGTCACGCGGCGGTCCCTCACGCGCTACACACCGACGTACCTGCGCTTCGTGTGGAGCGTCTCGGCGGCCATCCTGATCATGACCTACGCCCTGTGGTCCTTCCAGATCCAGCACAGCAACGACACCCCCTGGGCGCCCATATCGATGGCGCCGTTCGTGCTGGCAGTCCTGAGGTACGCCGTCGACGTGGACGCCGGTCGCGCCGGCGAGCCGGAGGAGATCGCGTTGTCCGACCACGTGCTGCAGGCGCTGGCGGTCGGGTGGCTCGGGTGCCTGCTCATCGCCGTCTACGCGACCTGACGACGACCCACAGCGCGGCTGCCGCGAGCAGCGTCGCGGAGGCCGCCGGCAGTACGACGAAAGGCTTCGTCGGCAGCGGGACGTAGCTGACCCGCAGCTGCCCGGAGGAGCCGGGAGGCAGCCGGACCGTGAGCAGGGTGTCGCGCAGGGCGCCTACGGGGATCTGCTCCCCGTTCAGCGTCGCGACGTACCCCGGCCAGAAGAGGTCCCGGAACACCAGACGGGCGCCGCCGCTCGTGCGGACGTCATAGGTCTGCGTCTGGTTCGACAGGGCGGTGACCCGCACCGCTGCCTGGCCGATGACGTCGGTGACGCGCCCAGCCACGCTCGCGGCTCCTGACCGGCGGTACGCGTCGAACTCCGAGCCCGACCCGACGAGGCGCCATCCGGGCGGCGCGAGGCGTGCCATCGTCAGCTGCCGGCTCGGGCCCTGGACGAGGATCGTCCGGTAGCCCAGCAGGTCTGCCCAGGAGCGTCCCGTCGTCGGCTCCGTCGCGAACAGCCGGTCGAGCTCGTCGGGGCAGCCGTTTCCCTGCGCGACCCGGATGCAGAAGTGCTCGCGGAAGCCCCGCTGGCCGAGCGACGAGTAGCCGGGCGCGATTCGTCCGTCAGCTCGCAGGTCGGAGAAGGCCCGTCCCACGCCGTCATCCTGCCAACGGTCCCACTGCGCCGGGTCGCCGGAGCTGTAGGCCGCGAAGACCGGCTCGTCGGCCGGAGTGAGACCGAGAGTTCCGGCCGTGAGGCGGTCAGGAGCCCGGACGGCCGACGGGACGGGGTCGCCGTGGTAGAGACCGAACGTCAGCACGGACAGTCCCAGCGTCGTGACGAGCGCCGTGACGGCGGCGAGCCGGCTGAGCCGCGCGACCACCAGCCCCAGCACTGCCGCTGCACCCGCCACGACGAGGATGCCGGTGAGCGTGCCCGGACCCTCCGGCTGTCGAGCCCAGCTCAGCCAGCCCATCGCCGCGACCGTGGCGGCGACGCCGAGGACCCGGGTCCGGGTGACGACCCACCGGCCGGCAGCCGCGACCGTGCAGATCCCGACCGCGAAGAAGAGCTGCGCGCCACCGAGCTGGCGGATCGGGTCCCGCAGCGCTCCCATCGAGCTCGGCACCTGGGTGAGCAGCAGCATGAGCAGACAGCCAGCCAGCGACGTCACGAAACCCGGCCGGCGCCACAACCCGGCGTCCCAGCGGGTGGTCCACAGCACGACCACCGCGAAATAGACCGCGAAATAGACCGGCAGGTCCAGCGTCGTCTGCCCGCCGAACGTGAGGATGTCGCCGTGCAGCTGGGGGGCAGCGAAGGCGAGCATGTCGGCGAGGTTCCCGGTGAGGAAGTTGTCGTTGCCGATGGAGCCGCCCCGCACCGTGTAGGCCTGCGCGTTCAGCAGCGGCACCAGGCAGAGCGCGGCCGCCACGAGGCCGGCCATCGAGGCCATCCACCTGACCAGCAACGGCTCTGCCCAGCTCCAGGCTCCGAGCGTCGGTTCGCGGCGTACGACGGACTCCAGGCCCAGGCCCACCATCAGCGCCCCGAAGGCGAGCCAGGTGGCAGGCCACCCGCCGGCGATCACCAGGTAGGTGAACACGGCGACGCCGAGACAGTCCCGGACGCGGACCCGCCCGCCGGCACCGACCCAGGCCCACCACAGCCAGGGCAGCCAGGCGAGCGACACGAGGCCCGGCATCCAGTCCGGCGCCAGCTTGAGGAAGACCCATCCGCCACTGGCCGCCGCGAGGCCGGCCGCCGCGGCCCATGGACCCGGCATGCGCAGCCGAGCGCCAAGTGCCGTCGTACCGAGCGCGAGCACGAGCTCGAACGCGAGCGACCAGAGGAAGGCGGCCAGCTGCAGGTCGCTGAACCGGGACAGGGCGATCGCGACCAGCCAGTGGGACGGGTCGAAGATGCCGTACTGGATGTCGATCGCGAAGTTGCCGGAGATGCCGAGGTTCGGGTCGATGACGGGCAGCCACTCCCCCGCGGTGAGCCGCCTGCCGATGTCCATCGCGACCGGCAGGTACTGGTCGCGCTTGTCGTCGACCAGGAACGCCGTCGTGTCCCAGAGGTAGACGACGACCATCAGCAGCGCCGTGGCGCTCCCCGAGACCAGGAGCCAGGCGGCCCGTGAGGGCGACGACCTCGGAACCGGCCGGTCGGCGACGACGTGCCGCGTGCTCACCGCAGGATGCGCTTCGCCAACGACAGCACGCCTTGCCGGGCCGGGCTCCGGTGCCGCGACGCCTGTGCTCCGGCCAGCGATGACCGGTTGTCGAGGAACCAGTCGTAGGAGTCGCGGAAGGCGGCGTCGGTCGAGTAGTCGGCGCTCCACCCGAGGTCGTCCCGGGCCGCCGTCACGTCGAACCACAGGTCCTTGCCGTACATGATCCAGTGGTACGGCGCGAAGGGCGTGAGTCGCAAGGCCGCGCTCGCCTGCATCGCCTTGCTGGTCAGGCCGGCCGGTACGGACCGGACGTGGGCGCCCGTGCCGGCGTAGTCGCAGAGGTGCTGGAGCGCCTCGCGCATCGTGCCGAACTGCTCGGCACCGATGTTGTACACGCCGGGACCGCTGCGCTGCGCGGCCAGGATGCACGCCGTCGCGAGGTCGTGCGCGTGCACGAACTGGTAGACGTTGTCCCCGCGCCCGAGCACCGGGACCGCCGCGCCGTCGGCGACCCAGTCGAAGAGGATCCCGAAGATGCCGAGCCGCCCGAGCCCCAGGATCGTGCGCGGCCGCACGATGCTGACGTCGAGCCCCCTGGTCACCGCTGCCCGGCAGAGCAGCTCACCGTCGTACTTCGCTCTGCCGTAGGCCTCGACGGGGGCCGGCGGAGTGTCGGGGTAGACGGGGTTTGACGCCGGTATCCCGAACACGGCGGACGACGAGGTGTAGACGACCTTCGCGACTCCCGCGTCCTCGCACTGGCTGAGCAGGATGTTGGTGCCGCCTCCGTTGACGCTCTCGAACAGCGCCCGGTCCCGGGCCATCGGCACCTGGGCCACGTTGTGGTAGACCACGTCGACCCCGTCGACGGCGCGGCGCACCGCCTGGGGGGAGCGGATGTCGCCGGCTACGAACTCGACGTCGCCCGGGCGGTCGTCGGCGTCGACCAGGTCGAGCACCCGCACCGGGCGGCCGAGGGCGCGCAGCTCACGGACGAGCAGCGAGCCGAAGTAGCCGCTGCCGCCGGTCACCAACGCCAGCTCCGATGTCGATGGCTCAGACATCGATGCCCCGCTCGACGCACCAGCGGATCGCCCGCCTCATGCCCTCGAGGAGCTCCACCCCTGGCGCGTAGCCGAGCGCCTCTTCCGCCGCGCTGATATCGCAGGCGATGGTCTTGTCCAGCTCTCCCAGCACGTGCACCTGCTGGGAGTAGATGCCCCTGGCCTGGAGGAGCCTGTCGGCCCGCTCAGCCACCCGCCCCGCAACCGCCGGCAGCCGGATCTGGCGCGCGGACACGGCGAACCCCTCGTCGCGGAGCGCCTGCCTGACCGTCGACACGATCTCGCTCAGCGGGTACGGGCGGGCGTCCGCCACCCAGAAGGCGCCGCCGGCGGCGTCCGCCACCCGCTCGGCCAGGGCGACGCCCCGGACCAGGGTGTCGACGTACACCATCGAGCGGCGTTGGCTGCCGTCGCCGAGAATCGGGAACCTGCCGGTGCGGACGAGGCGGAAGAACGTCGTCTGCCGCAGCGGCTGCCACGGGCCGTAGAACCACGGCGGCCGTACGACGACGGTGCGCATCCCGCCGGGGTCGTCGGCGCCCCGGACCCGCTGCTCGGCGTGCATCTTGGAGACGCCGTAGCCGAGGTAGGGGGAGTAGGGCTCGTCGGATCGGAACGTGTCGGTCGTCGTGGCGTTGGTGCCGAACGGCGAGTTGCTGGAGACGTGCACCATCCGGCGGGCGCCGGCACGGCGGGCAGCGTCGAGGACGTTGCAGGTGCCGCCGACGTTGACGCGCTCGAAGTCCCGGACCCTGGCAGGGTGGATCACCCCGGCCGCGTGCACCACCGAGGCACCCTCCGCGCCGGCGAACAGCCGGGTCACGACCGTCATGTCCGCGACGTCCCCGACCTGCACCCTCGCTCCCGGCAACACCTCGAGGACGAGGTCCACGTCGGCCGGCGCAGCGACGAGCACCCGCACCTCGCCCTGACGCGAGACCGGGCCGAGGTCGTCGGCGCCGGCGGCGATCGCCGCTAGGTACGCCCGGCCGAACCACCCGCTGCCGCCGGTCACAACCGTCGTCTCCGGCGGGTCGAGCAGCGATCTCACCGACTGGATCTCCTTACCTGGGTTTCCTTGCGTGGCGCCGCTTTGCTCATGGTCTGAGGAAGGCCTCGACGTTGCGATGGGCAACGGCCATCAGTGTGCCTTGCGGGTTGATGCCGGGTGCCCACGGCAGCATCGACGCGTCGTTGACGTAGCCGTTGTCCAGCCCGTGCAGCCGCCCGAACGAGTCGACGGCCGCGGACCCGGTGTCCTCACCCATGGGCGCGGTGCCGGTGAGGTGGACGGTCATCAGGCTCGCCGCCGACGTGGAGAACCCGTCCAGCGCCTCGGCGGCGTCCCGCGGGCTCCGCACCACGCCGGCACCGGCGTACGACGGGTAGACCGCGACCGCTCCGGCGGCGAGCATCAGGTGGATCAGCCGGGCCAGCGCGCTGCGCAGCCGGTCCCGGTCGGCCCGGGTGAGCCTGTAGGTGACCAGCGGGTCGCGGAACCCCGGCAGCGCCCGCACGGTGCCGCGTCCGACGCTCTGGATCGCTGCGTAGTAGACGCTCTGGCACCTCCACCGGTCGATCGCCGCGCCGAACGCCGGCCAGCTGTCGGCCAGGGACAACGCGATCAGGGCACGGCGGCTGGCGGACCCGCCGAAGCTCAGCCACGACCCGAACTCCTTCACCTGGTACGTCGGCAGGTCCTTCGGGCGGTTGACCTCGTGGTCGAACTCGGCAACGACCTTGACGGTGGGATGGACCGACAGGTTGGCGCCGACGTTGCGCCGCAGCCCACTGCGTTGCAGCAAGGCCGGCGTCTGCGTCGCCCCGGCGCACACGAACACGGCGCTGGCGCTCACCTGCTCCCGCCACTCCCGCGGGCCGCTGCGCCGTACCAGCTCGACGGCCGTGGCCCTGGCTCCACGGAGAACGAGCTTCGACGCGCGGGTCGACGTCCACAGCTCGGCGCCCGCTGCGATAGCCCGTGGCAGGTAGGTGCGGGTCATCGTCTGGCGCTCCGCGACCACGACTCCCTCGACCTCGCGGTAGCGGACCCAGCGCGGCACGTCGAGCCCGCTCCAGCCCAGTGCCTCGGCGCCGCGCCGGAGCACCTCGGAGGACTCCGGCAGCCGGCCGTCGGGCTGCCGGGTCACACTGAGCTCTTTCTCGACGAAGGCAGAGTGGCGCTCCAGCGTCGAGGGCGTCAGGCCCTCGATGCGGTAGGCGCGGGACCAGTCGGCCAGCAGCTGCGCCGACGGGCGGTGGTAGAGCCCGGAGTTCACCTCGCTCCCGCCGCCGGCCCCACGGCCCTCCGTGTACGCGATCGACGGCCGGCCGAGGGCGACCGTGAGACCGCCGCCGCGGTACTGGCGCTGCATCTGCTCGACGGAGTACGGCTCGACCGAACCCGGCTCGACCCAGTCGCCCTCCTCGACCACGAGGACCTCGAGACCCGCCTCCGCGAGCATCCTGGCGGTCACCGCTCCACCTGGCCCGGAGCCGACGACCAGCGCATCGACGCGCCGGGTCACGCCAGCGCCTCGTCATCCCCGCCGCGCTGCTCGTGGCCGCGCTGCTCGTAGACCCCGACCAGCGCCAGCCCGCGGGTGAGGCGGTTGAACTCGCTCACGACCGGCATTGCGACCTTGGCCATCGCCCGCGCCGACCGGGCGCGTTGCTCGGGACTCTGCCGGCGGTACGGCGACCTGCCGAGGACGCTGAGCGCCAGATAGGCGGCGGCCGAGGCGACCCGGACGCCGGCTCGCGTGACGTCCGGCATGGCGGCGATGCTGTCGTCGACGTATCGCGCCGCCGCGGCCGTCTCGGCGGTCTGGGCGTCGGGGACGTCGTTCGCGAGGTGCGCCACGGCGACGAGGGCGGCGAGGGAGCGCGGCGAGTCCGCGCCGCGCCCGGATCGGTCCATCGCAGCGAGGCTACACTTCCGCTCCGTGACAGCAGAGCACGCCGCGGAGCGCCGGGACGCCGCGGCGCCGGGCCGTCGATGACGGCCGTCACGCTCGTCCTCGCCTCGGCATCTCCGGCGCGCCTGCAGACGCTGCGCTCCGCCGGCATCGAGCCGGTGGTCACCGTCTCCGCCGTCGACGAGTCCGCGGTGAGCGAGCGCGACCCGGCGACCCTGGCCGCCACGCTCGCGCGGCGCAAGTGCGCCGACGTCGCGGCACGTCTCGCTCCGGCAGAGCCTGGCGGGCGGACGCTGGTCGTCGGCTGCGACTCCGTGCTCGAGCTCGACGGGGCGGCGTACGGGAAGCCACTCAGTGCGGCGGTGGCCGTCGAGCGGTTGCGACAGCTGAGCGGGCGGTCGGCGGCCCTGCACACCGGACACGCGCTCGCCGACGCCGGCAGTCCTCAGGTGCGGGTCGCCACCGCCAGCACCACTGTCACGTTCGGCGCCCTCACCGACGCGGAGATCGAGGCGTACGTCGCCACCGGCGAGCCGCTGCACGTAGCCGGAGCCTTCACGATCGACGGGCTCGGAGGCGCCTTCGTCGAGCGGGTCGAGGGCGACCCGCACAACGTGGTGGGCCTGTCGCTGCCTCTGCTCCGCCGGATGGTCGCCGACCTCGGCATCGGCTGGCACGAGCTCTGGAACCGCTAAGGCGACTCGCTGCCTTCCTGGCCGATGTTGCGGTCGAGCGCCGGGTGCTCCACCAGCGCCAGGATCCGGTTGGCCATGAACCGAGCGGACCTGACGGGAGTGCCCCCGCGCGTCACCTCGGTCACCTCGACGATGTTGCGGCCGGTGTTGATCTCCACCCGCCGGCCGTTCCGGCTCGCGACGACCTCGTAGGTGCGGACCTCGTCGCCCGCGTCGATGACGATCTCCACCCGGTCACCACGCACGATCAGACCCTACGGCTTCCGCGAACCCTTGCGCCAAGATCCGACCGTCAGACCGCCAGGACGACCTCACCGTCGGATCCTTCCGCCCGCGAGGCGTGGGCGTTACTCGACGGGGAGGCCGAGGCCGCGGGCGATCAGCATGCGCTGCACCTCCGACGTACCCTCGCCGATCTCGAGCACCTTCGCGTCACGGTAGAAGCGGGTCACGGGGTACTCCTCCATGAAGCCGTAGCCGCCGAAGACCTGCGTCGCGGTTCGCGTCGCGCTGACGGCCGCCTCGGTGGCGTACAGCTTGGCGATCGCGGCCGCCTCCTTGAACTCCTTCATGGGCCGCTGCGCGTCCTTCATGGCCGCTGCCTTGTAGGTAAGGGCCCGGGCCGCCTCAGCCATCACCTTGAGGTCGGCGATCTGGAACGCGACTCCTTGCTTCGCGCCGATCGGAACGCCGAACGTCGTACGCTCCCCGGCGTACTGGACGGACAGCTCGAGGCAGGCCTGGATGCAGCCCAGCGCGACGGCGGCGATGGCGACCCGGCCGTCGTCGAGGGTCGCGAGGAACTGGGCGAAGCCGCGGCCACGGGCACCGAGGAGGTTGTCCGCCGGAACGTGGACGTCGTCGAAGCTGAGCGGGTGCGTGTCGCTGGCGTGCCAGCCCAGCTTGTCGTAGGCGTTCTCGACCACGAATCCCGGCGTCCCGGACGGCACGATGATCGTGGAGACCTCGGCCCGACCGTCCTCGCGGTCGCCGGTGCGGGCCGTGACGGTGACGCAGGACGTGATGGACGATCCGGAGTTCGTGATGAACTGCTTGCTGCCGTTGAGCACCCACTCGCCGTCGACGAGCGTTGCCCGGGTCTTGGTGGCGCCAGCATCCGAGCCGGCGCCCGCCTCGGTCAGGCCGAAGCCGGCGAGCGTCGTGCCGCCGACGAGGTCGGGCAGCCAGGTCTTCTTCTGCTCGTCGGTGCCAAAGGTGAGGATCGGGTTGATGCCCAGTCCGACACCGGCCTCCAGCGTGATCGCCATCGACTGGTCGACGCGCCCGATCTCCTCGATCGCCACGCAGAGGCTGGTGAAGTCACCGTCCTCGCCGGCCCCGCCGAACTCCTCCGGCGCGGTGAGTCCGAACAGGCCGAGCTGCCCCATCTTGTGCACGACGTCGACGGGGAAGTGGTGCCGCTTGTCCCAGTCGGCAGCGAACGGCGCGATCTCGGCCTCGGCGAACTCGCGGACGACGCCGCGGAAGTCCTCGTGCTCCGGTGACAGTTCGAAGCTCATCGTCGTCCTTCGTGGCTCGGGCGCCGTCGGTGGGCGGTACGGGCGGTTGTCGCCACCTTATGTCGTATGTCGCTGATGGCGCCGACGCGGCAGGCGCTCACGCCCGGCGCTCCGCGTCGCTGCGCTCCACGCAGAACTCGTTGCCCCCGGGGTCCTGCAGGACCACGAACCCCGACCCGTCGGGCCGTCGGTGGTCGGCGTACACGGTCGCGCCGAGGCCGAGCAGACGCTCGACCTCCTCGTCCCTGGTGCCCTCGGTCGGCACGAGATCGAGGTGCACGCGGTTCTTCACGGACTTCGGTTCGGGCACGGGGATGAACAGCAGCCCGGGTCCGCCACCAGGCGACATCAGGTAACCCTCGGGGTCACCCGACTCGTTGGCGTTGTCCGGGTCCTCGGCGAAGCCGACGGCAGCCCAGAAGTCGACGAGTGGCTCCCACGCTGTGCAGTCGAACGTGATCTGACCGATGCGCGATGTCATGCGCGCCACCCTTACCGACTTCCGCCCACCCTGCAAAGGCTTTGCTGCCTTGCACGCGCTTCTACAGTGGCGGAATGCCGCAGACGTACGACGAGGTCCGCACGCCACGACTCCTGATGCGGCGCTGGACGGACGCCGACCGCGAGCCGTTCGCCGCGATGAACGCCGACCCGGAGGTGATGCGCTACTTCCCTCAGCTCAAGGATCGAGCCGCCAGTGACGCCGGCATCGACCGCTTCGAGGAGACCTTCGAGAACCGAGGCTTCGGGTTCTGGGTGCTGGAGACGCTCTCCGACGGCTCCTTCATCGGCTTCACGGAGCTCAGCGTGCTGCCGGAGGGGGTGCCAGCCGCGGGCGAGGTGGAGATCGGCTGGCGGCTGGTGGCCACGGCCTGGCACCAGGGGTACGCCACGGAGGCGGCCCGGGCGGCCGTCGACCTCGCCTTCGGCGACCTGGGCCTTGTGGAGCTGTGGTCGATGACCACCGTGCTCAACTGGCCGTCGCGACGGGTGATGCAGCGGATCGGCATGACCTACAGCAGCAGCTTCGAGCACCCGCGGGTGCCGGTCGGGAGTCCGGTGCGGCCACACGTGATGTACCACCTCGCTCGCCCGGCCGTGCGGCCGTGCGGCCGTCGGCCGACGTCGCGGTCGCGGTCGCGGTCGCTCCCACTGTCGATGGAGCCTGCGCGTCGGGCAGGGTGACGTCATGACCTCTCGACCTGACGACTTCGCCGCCGCCCTCGACCGCGCCTCGGCTCACTCGCGGTCGTGGCTCACCTCGCTGTCGGACCGGCCCGTGCCACCGCGGATGGACGCCGACGAGCTGGCGGCGACGTTGGGTGGACCCTTGCCTGAGGGGCCCTCCGATGCTTGCGATGTTGTCGACCTGCTCGCTGAGGGAGTCGAGCCCGGTCTCATGGCGATGCCGTCGGGGCGGTTCTTCGGGTGGGTGATCGGTGGCGCCCATCCCGCCGCCCTCGCCGCGGACTGGCTCACCAGCGCCTGGGACCAGAACGCCGGGATGCGCTACGCGACCCCCGGAGTCGTCGCGGCGGAGGAGGCGGCGGCTTGCTGGCTGCTGGACATCCTCGGGCTGCCCGCCGGGGCGGCGGTGGGCTTCGTCACCGGAGCGACGATGGCCAACTTCACGGGCCTTGCCGCCGGTCGGCAACAGGTGCTGACCGACGTCGGCTGGGACGTCAGCGCGGACGGTCTGACGGGTGCACCGAGGATCCGGTTCCTGGTCGGTGACGAGCGGCACGGCACGGTCGACCTGGCGGGACGCTATCTCGGCCTCGGCTCGCCGACCGCCGTACCCGCTGACGACCAGGGCCGCATGCGTGTGGACGCGCTCGGCGATGCGCTGTCACGTGATTCCGGCCCGGCGATCGTGTGCCTGCAGGCGGGAAACTTGCACTCGGGCGCCTTCGACCCCATGCGCGCGGCGATCAGCGTGGCGCACCAGCACGGTGCGTGGGTGCACGTGGACGGCGCCTTCGGGCTGTGGGCGGCAGCTTCGCCCGCGCTGCGCCACCTCCTCGACGGGTACGACGCCGCCGACTCGTGGACGACCGATGCCCACAAGACCTTGAACGTGCCCTACGACTGCGGCATTGCCGTCGTGGCCCGGCCCAAGGCCTTACGCGAGGCCATGGGAATGCAGGCGAGCTACCTGGTGCACTCCGACGGCCCTGGGGACCCGCTCGAGAGGGTCCCGGAGCTGTCGCGACGCGCGCGGGGCGTGCCGGTCTGGGCGGTGCTGCGCGCCCTGGGTCGCAGCGGAGTCGCCGACCTGGTAGACCGCCTCGCGGCGCACGCCCGCCTCATCGCCGACGGCATCGCCGCGGTGGACGGCGCCGAGGTGCTCAACGACGTCGTCTTCACCCAGGTCTGTGCGGCGTTCGGCGACGACCAGCGCACCCGCGGCGTGGTCGCGCGGCTGCTGGCTGACGGCACCACGTGGATGTCCGGGTCGCGGTGGCGCGACCGCGAGATCCTTCGGGTGTCGGTGAGCAACTGGTCCACCGACGCCGACGACGTGGCGGCTTCGCTGGACGCGGTACGCCGAGCCGCTGCGGCTCGGTGAGTCACCGGCCGGCGGAGACGCAGCTGCCTGGCGAAACCACTGGGATCAACGCCGGCGCGTGAGTAGCGTCGCTGCATTCCTCGAGGAGATGAGGCGCCAGTGACAGCCCGCCGAGACTTCGACCATGAAGCGTCGGTCGATGCGGTCAGAACCTACTTCGACCAGCTTGGTGCAGGCGAGTGGGACCGGCTGGTGTCGGACCTCCCGGGCCGCGTCAGCCTGGAGATGCACCAGAGGTTCCTGCGTCGGTTCCTCACGTCAGGGATGCGTGTGCTGGAGGTCGGCGCAGGACCCGGGCGGTTCACGATTCTGCTTGCGTCCCTCGGCGCCCAGGTCGTGGTCACGGATCTCTCGCCGGTACAGCTCGAGCTGAACGCGCGGCTCGTCGCCGAGGCCGGCTGGGAGTCGGCGGTCGAGTCTCGGACCCTCCTCGACGTCTGCGACGTCAGCCGCTTCCACGATGGCGAGTTCGACGCCGTCCTCGCCTACGGCGGGCCGTTGTCGTACGCCTTCGACGAAGCAAGCAGTGCTCTCGGGGGGTTGCTGCGCGTGACACGCTCTGGCGGCCCCGTCGTTGCCTCGGTCATGTCGACGTTGGGCGCCTATCGGTACTTCCTCCCCTCCGTGCTCGAGCTGTCGGAGCTGTACGGCGACGACGTCAACGACCGCATCATCGAGACCGGAGACCTGCGCGAGACTCAACCGCCTGGCTCAGGGCAGCACACGTGCCGGATGTTTCGGTCTCGCGACATCGAGGCCCTCGTCGCGGAGAACGGTGCGACCCTTCGCGGCCTTTCCGCGAGCAACTGGGCATCCCTCGGCGATCCCGATGCCCTGCTCCGTCTGTCGTCAGACCCCTTCCGTTGGGACCACTTCCTGGACAGGGAGGTGGCGCTCTGTGCTGAGCCCGGCGCCGTCGACGGCGGAACCCACCTCTTGTTCGCCGCCTCACGCTGACGTCGTCCGGCTTGTCCACAGCTCCGTGATCTCGCCTCCTTCTCGTCGGTCGCTTGGTCTATATTAGAACGTATGAGCGATAATCGTCTTCCCGTGGAGAGCGGACAGCCAGCGGGATCCCCGGCAGACGCGTTGGGTCCGTCGGCCGCTGATCTGACTCGATGGCGGGCTGCGCTGGCGCTGGCATCACCGGCTCTTCACGACGCCGACCGGATCGACCGGATCGGGCTGCTGGAGGAGCTCAAGTCCGCTGCTGGAGCGGCGAAGGCCCGCGAGGCGGTGGCGTTCAAGGAGTCGCAGCTGAAGGAGAAGATGGCTGCTCGAGTTCCGGCACGTGACGTTGGCAAGGGCATCGGCGCCCCAGGTGGCGCTGGCCCGCCGCGAGTCCCCGCACCGGGCTGCTCGGTTGATGGGCCTGGCGCAGGCTCTGGTCGATGAGATGCCGCAGACGCTGGCGCACCTCGCCGCCGGAGACATCTCGGAGTGGCGCGCGACGATCGTGGTCCACGAGACCGCGTGCCTGTCCCGTGAGAACCGCGCCCTGGTCGACAAGCGCCTGGCCGACCGGCTCGGAACCCTCTCCGACGGTCAGGTCCACGCCGAGACTCGCAGGCACGCCTACGAGCTCGACCCGTATGCGGCTCTCGACCGCGCGCGGCGGGCTGTCGAGGACCGCCGGGTGACGCTGCGGCCGGCACCGGACACGATGACGTTCCCGTCCGGGCTGCTCCCCGTTGTCCAAGGCGTCGCCGTCTACGCCGCGCTGAAACGCGAAGCCGACACCTGCCGTGCCCACGGTGACCCCCCGCTCCCGCGGGCAGGGTGATGGCCGACACCCTCGTGGAGCGCGTGGCCGGACAGACCACCGCCACCCAGGTGCCCATCGAGATCCAGCTCGTGATGACCGACAGGGCTCTCCTTGGAGACGACCCCACCTCTGCCGTGGTCGCCGGCTACGGCCCCGTGCCTGCACCGTTCGCCCGCCGCCTGGTCCGCGACCTCGACCCCGACACGCGAGCCTGGCTGCGGCGGCTGGTCACCGACCCCGTCACCGGTCGACTGACCGGTATGGACACCCACCGGCGGCTGTTCGACGGTCATCACCGGCGGGTGGGTCGAGGTCCGCGACGAGATCTGCCGCACCCCATGGTGCGGGGCGCCCGATCCGGCACGCCGACCACGTCGTCGCCGTCGAGGCCGGCGGTGAGACCAGCGAACCAAACGGGCAAGGCCTGTGCGAAGCCTGCAACCACGCCAAGCAAGCCCACCGTTGGTGCAGCAGGCCAGGCCCTGGCGGTGCCGGCGAATCCGTCCAGATCACCACCCCGACCGGACACGCCTACATCTCCAGACCGCCACCCCTGCCCGGCGCACTACCAACACTTCCCCGTGACACATGGACCTGTCGTCGAAGGGCCGTTGCACGGCTCTGGCCGAGCGGACGTGAGGGCGGCGCCGTACGACGGGCGAGCCCTAGACTCACGCCGTACGTCGCACGCCAAGAGGACGCCGAGGAGCAGACGTGGCCGAGCTCACCAAAGTCTTGATCGCCAACCGGGGTGAGATCGCCGTCCGGGTGGTGCGCGCCTGCCGGGACTCGGGGATCGCCAGTGTCGCCGGGTACGCCGACCCGGACCGAGACGCCCTCTTCGTTCGCCTTGCCGACGAGGCCTACGCGCTCGTTGGCGCGACCCCGGCGCAGACGTACCTCGACATCGACAAGATCATCGCGATCGCCAAACGCAGCGGCGCCGACGCAGTGCACCCCGGTTACGGCTTCCTGGCGGAGAACTCCGCGTTCGCCCAGGCCGTCCTCGATGCCGGACTGACGTGGATCGGTCCGCCGCCTGCCGCGATCGATGCCCTGGGCGACAAGGTGCAGGCCCGCTCTATCGCCCACCAGGTCGGCGCGCCCCTCGTCGCCGGCACCCCGGGCCCCGTCAAGAGCGCTGACGAGGTCGTGCAGTTCGCCCGGGACCACGGCCTGCCGATCGCGATCAAGGCGGCCTTCGGCGGCGGCGGCCGAGGACTCAAGGTCGCCCGCACCGAGGACGAGATCGCCGAGCTCTACGAGTCCGCGGTGCGAGAGGCGGTCACCGCGTTCGGCCGCGGCGAGTGCTTCGTGGAGCGCTATCTCGATCGGCCGCGCCACGTGGAGACGCAGTGCCTCGCCGACAGCTTCGGCAACGTCGTCGTGGTGTCCACGCGCGACTGCTCGCTGCAACGCCGCCACCAGAAGCTCGTGGAAGAGGCGCCAGCCCCCTTCCTCACGAGGGACCAGCTCGACACGCTCTACACATCCTCCAAGGCCATCCTCCAGGAGGCCGGCTACGTCGGCGCCGGGACCTGTGAGTTCCTCGTCGGGCAGGACGGCACCATCTCGTTCCTCGAGGTCAACACCCGGCTCCAGGTTGAGCACCCGGTGAGCGAGGAGGTGACCGGCCTCGACCTCGTGCGCGAGATGTTCCGGATCGCAGCCGGGGAGAAGCTCGGGTACGACGACCCCGAGGTGGCGGGGCACTCGATCGAGTTCCGCATCAACGCCGAGGACGGCGGGCGCGGCTTCATGCCGGCACCGGGCACCTTGACCCGCTGGCGCCCACCGTCGGGACCCGGAGTGCGCCTCGACGCCGGCTACGACGAGGGCGAGACGGTCCCCGGCTCGTTCGACTCCCTGGTCGCCAAGCTGGTCGTGACCGGCAACTCACGGACACAGGCCTTGGAGCGCTCGCGGCGCGCCCTGGCCGAGTTCCAGGTCGACGGTATGCCCACGGTGATCCCGTTCCATCGCAAGGTCGTCGACGACCCGGCGTTCATCGGCGACGGCTCGACGTTCTCGGTCTACACCAGCTGGATCGAGACGGAGTTCGACAACGACATTCCGCCGTACGACGGGGCAGCCGGCGAGGCCGCCGACTCCGACCGGGAGGCCGTGACCGTCGAGGTCGGCGGCAAGCGCCTCACCGTCACCCTCCCCGCCGGCTTCGCAGTCGGGTCGGGCGCAGGCGCCGGCGGCCCGGCCGCCGGACCTCAACGGCCGGGCCGGCGAGCAGCGAGCGCCAAGGGCAGCGCCGCCGTCAGGGGGGACGCGCTCACGTCACCGATGCAGGGCACGATCGTGAAGCTCGCCGTCGAAGAGGGCCAATCCGTCGCCGTGGGCGACCTCGTCGTCGTCCTCGAGGCGATGAAGATGGAGCAGCCGCTCAACGCCCACCGCGCCGGCACCATCCGCGGGCTGGTCGCGCAGGTGGGCGCCACCCTCGCGAGCGGGGCGGTCGTCTGCGAGATCAAGGACTGACGGCGGCTCCGAGCGCCGCCACAGACTCAGCCGCGGGTGTGGAGGCGCCGGGCCGCCTCACCCACGGAGCCTGAGATCGACGGGTAGACCGCGAACGAGTGCGCGAGCTGGTCCACCGTGAGCCGCCCCTCGATCGCGACCGCCACCGGGTAGATCAGCTCGCTCGCCCGCGGGCCCACCACCACGCCCCCGACGACGATGCCGGTGCCGGGTCGGCAGAACAGCTTCACGAAGCCGTCGCGAATGCCCTGCATCTTCGCCCGAGCGTTGCCCGCCAGCGGCAGCATCACCGCCACCGCCGCGATGCCACCGGTGTCCACCTCGTGCTGCGTCCACCCGACAGTGGCGATCTCGGGGGCCGTGAACACGTTGGACGAGACCGACTTCAGTGCCAGCGGGGACACCGCGTCCCCCAGGAAGTGCCACATCGCGGTGCGGCCCTGCATCGCTGCCACGGAGGCGAGCATCAGCACTCCGGTGCAGTCGCCGGCCGCGTAGACGCCCCGGGCGCTCGTGCGGGACACCCCGTCGACGACCACGAACCCGTCCGGCCGGAGCCGCACGCCGGACTCCTCGAGCCCGAGCCCCGTGCTGTTCGGTACCGAGCCCACCGCCAGCAGGCAGTGCGACCCCTCGACGTGCCGGCCGTCCCCCAACGTGACCCGGACGCTGTCGCCCACCCGCTCCACGGAAGCCGCGCGCGACCTCGGCAGGACGGTCATCCCACGGCTCTTGAGGACGTCCTCGAGGACCTGGGCAGCGTCCGGGTCCTCACCGGGGAGCACCCGGTCGCGGCTGCTCACCAGCACCACGTCGACGCCGAGGGCGTTGTACGCGCTCGCGAACTCCGCGCCGGTCACCCCGGACCCCACGACGATCAGTCGCTGCGGCAGCTCGTCGAGCCCGTAGACCTGCTCCCACGTCAGGATCCGCTCCCCGTCGGGCTTCGCCGTCGGCAGCACCCGCGGATGCGCGCCGGTCGCGAGCAGCACGGCATCGGCCTCGAGCCGCTCCTCGCCACCGTCCGCACGCTGGACCAGCACGGCGTCGGGACCGTCCAGCCGCCCGACACCCGCCACGACCCGCACCCCGGCGCCCGCCAGCTGCCGGCCGATGTCGGCGGACTGCGAGGCGGCCAGCGACCTCACCCGGGCATTCACGACCCGCAGGTCGACGTACGGCGCATCGCTCTCGACGTCGTCGCGCGCCAGCCGCACCCCGAGCTCTCGGGAGCGCTGGACCTCCGTCATGAGCTCGGCCGTGGCGATCAGCGTCTTGGACGGCACGCAGTCGGTGAGCACCGCCGAGCCGCCCACACCCGCACGCTCGACGATCGTGACCTCGGCGCCGAGCTGCGCCCCGACGAGCGCGGCCTCGTAGCCGCCCGGCCCGCCACCGACGATCGCCACCCGAGTCACGCCGCCACGATAACCTGCATCCGTGCCGCTCTACGCCGCCTACGCCTCGAACCTCGACCCGGCGAGGATGCTCGAGCGGTGCCCGCACTCGCCCTTGCGCGGCACCGGCTGGCTCGCGGGCTGGCGGCTCACCTTCGCGGGTGAGGACCACGGGTGGGACGGTGCCCTCGCGACCATCGCGGAAGACCCCGACTCACACGTCTTCGTCGCCCTGTACGACGTGAGCCCCGAGGACCAGCGGACACTCGACGGCTGGGAGACCAACGTCTACCGCAAGCTCCATGTCCGGGCGCAGACGCTCGACGGCGAGCAGGTCGCCTGGCTCTACGTGCTCGACGCCTACGAGGGCGGGCTGCCGTCGGCCGGCTATCTCAGCGTGGTCAGCGAGGCTGCCGCCGCCGCAGGAGCGCCGGACGACTACGTCGCGGAGCTTCGGCGGCGGCCCTGCCGCTCGATGGGCTCCTGAGCGCTCAGCGAGGCGCCGTGCCGGACGCGCAGGCGGGCACGGTGCGGGCGTCAGCCGATGATCGCGACGATCACGGCGACGACCGCCGCTCCCAACGCCGCCACCGGGATCCAGTCCCACGCCACCACCGGGGACTGGTCGGCAGTCGCCGCGGCGTGCTGCATGGCGAGCGTCCCGATGCGCTCCTCCGTGTGCGTGAACGCGTTCTCGATGACGTGCTCCTGCTTCGCCATGTTGACGCCGGTGCTCGGCGCGGCGATGCTCGCGGGCATGAAGCGCACCGGGCTGAGCCCGGTGTTCGGCCCGACTGGTGTCTCTCGGCGCGCGTGCCGGCGCTCCTTGTTGGCCGCCCGGGCAGACCTGCTCACTCCGAGGCCGTGGTAGATCTTGTCCCGGGTGCTCACCTGGAGCGTCTGCGCGACGCGGCACCCCTTCACGCTGGCCCAGGGCAGGAACGTGTCCCGCAGCATGTTGCGCATCAGCAGCCCGTTGCGGTTCGCCGTCACCTCGGGGCGGATGAGCACGACGTACGACAGCAGCGCGAACGCCAGGCTGAAGCATACGAAGCCACGTGCGTAGCCCCCGTCGGAGATCACGACGAAGACGATCAACACAGCGGCAGCCACGACGGCGACGTAGCCGAGATATCGGCCCATCGGGAGGATGAACCTCTCGGTCCGGGGACCCGCCGCCTCGACGGCTGCATTCGCCACCTCGCCACCCTAGCCGTGGCCTCGGCCCGTGGCGCCCGCACGGAGCAGGCTGACATCAGATGGTTACATTCCGTTCGCGTGGCGACGGCTCCCTCGTCGAGCACCGAGAGCTCCGATGCCGACCGCTGACCCGTACGCCGACCTGCCCGACCGCACGACGCTGGCCGACGAAGCCGGTGAGGTGCTGCTCGTCTTCTCCCGGTCGCAGAGCCTCGCCGAGGCGACGCCGTGGGCGACAGGTGCCTGGGTGCCGAGCCGCCGGCTGGTCGTCCGCGCCGGCGCCTTGGCCCTGCAGGCGATGGCGGGCTGGATGCTCTCGACGTCGGACCCGGACCTGGTGACGGCGTTGCGTGCGGGTGGTGCCACCGAGGTCAGGCACGTCCACCGGATGACGCACGACCTCGAGTCGGTGGTCCCGAGGACGACACTCGGCGGCGCGCTTGCTGTGCACCCCCTGACGCCCGGTCAGGCGGTGCGCCGCGCAGCGAGGCTCGGTGCGGTGGCGGCGCGCGCCTATCCGCCCGGGCACCCTGACCCCGTCGACGCGGACGAGCCGGCGGCCGTCCGCCGGATCCTCTCGGTGGCCCGAGGCGAGGTGCTCGGCACCCTGACGACGCAGTCGCGGGTTGCCGTGCACGCCCGCGAGATCGTCGGTGCCTGCCTCGTCGTCGACCGCCCGGGCACGCCGCCGTACGGCGGTCCCTGGTTGATCGACGTGTTCCGGGACCCGCGATGCCCGATCCGCGGGATCGGCGAGGCGCTGCTGCGCAGCAGCCTGGCCGGCGCGGCATCGGCGCGCCTGGCGGCGCTGTCGCTGTCGGCCAGCGACCGCAACGAGCGTGCTCGCCGCCTCTACCGACGGCTCGGCTTCGTGGTGGTGAACGAGAGCTGGACGCTCGCCCTTCCGTAGCAGGACAGCAGGGCAGCAAGCCTGGCCCCCACAGCGGCCTGCTACCTATGGGATAGCGTCGTTGCGATCCTCCGGGGTCGCGTGCGCCGCTCGGCACGGTCTCGACGAAAGGCACCTCATGGCCGACACTGACCAGCGCGTCGCGGTTGTCACCGGCGCGGCGCGGGGAATCGGCGCCGCCGTCGCACACCGCCTGCATGATGACGGGTTCGCTGTGGCGGTCCTCGACCTCGACGAGCGCGCGTGCGCGGGCACCGTCGATGCCATCACGTCAGACGGTGGGCGGGCCCTGGCCGTCGGTGTCGACGTCGCCGACGCCGACGCGGTCGCCTCGGCGATGACGACGGTCGTCGACGGTCTCGGCGAACCGCTGGTCCTCGTCAACAATGCCGGCATCACCCGGGACAACCTGCTGTTCAAGATGAGCGAGGACGACTGGGACGCGGTGCTGCGGGTGCACCTGCGCGGCGCGTTCCTGATGAGCCGGGCGACCCAGGCGTTCATGACGAAGGCCGGCTGGGGGCGGATCGTCAACCTGTCGAGCACGTCGGCGCTCGGCAACCGTGGCCAGGCCAACTACGCAGCGGCGAAGGCAGGCATGCAGGGCCTGACGAAGACGCTCGCCATCGAGCTGGGCAGGTTCGGGGTCACGGCCAATGCGATAGCTCCCGGCTTCATCGTCACCGACATGACCCGCATCACCGCCGAGCGGCTGGGCGTCAGCTTCGAGGAGTTCCAGGAGGCGCGTGCCAAGGAGACACCCGTGCCGCGGGTGGGACAGCCCGGCGACATCGCGCACGCCGTCTCGTTCTTCGTCAGCGAGGGCGCCTCGTTCGTGACGGGCCAGGTGCTGTACGTCGCGGGCGGGCCACGAGGCTGACGTGGCGAGGACGTTCACGACCCTGGCAGACCTGCGGGCAGCCGTTGGTCAGGACCTCGGCCCCAGCGACTGGGTCCTCGTCGACCAGGCCCGCATCGACACGTTCGCCGACGCCACCGGCGACCACCAGTGGATCCACGTCGATCCCGCCCGCGCGGCGACCGGGCCTTTCGGCAGCACCGTCGCACACGGCTACCTGACGCTGTCCCTGGTGCCCGTCCTCGTGGGGTCGCTCGTGAACTACGCGGGCTGGGACGTCACGATCAACTACGGCTCCAACAAGGTGCGGTTCCCGTCGCCGGTGCGGGTGGGCAGCAGGGTGCGGGCCGGTGCCACCGTCGTCGACGTGTCCGAGGCCGGCGTGGGCGTGCAGGTGACGCTGCAGGTGAGCGTCGAGGTGCAGGCGCACGACGGTGCCGGGCCGAGCCCGAAGCCGGCGCTCGTCGCGCAGACCCTCACCGTCCTGGCGTCCCCGCGCCCGGTCGGTGCGGCGCCGGGCTAGTCCTGCTGCTCGGCGACGGCCATCCGGGAGAAGACCCGCACCCCGATGGAGAGAGCACCCTCGTCGATGTCGAAGGTGCCTTGGTGCAGATCCCCGACGTCGGAGGCGGCACTGCGAACGCCCAGCCTGAGGAGGGCTCCGGGCACGGAGTTGGCGATCCAGGCGAAGTCCTCACCGCCGAGGCTCTGGTCGGTGGCGCGCATGCCGCTGGGGCCGATGACGCCTTCCGCCGCGTCGCGCGCCTTCTCGATGGCGGCGGCGTCGTTCACGCACGGCGGGACGCTGGTGTGCGCCTCCACCTGGACGTCCACGCCGTACGGGCTGAGCAGCGAACGGACGAGGTCCGGAACCAGGGTGTGGGCCGCCTCCCAGATGTCGGCGTCCAAGCAGCGGATGGTGCCTTCGGCGAAGCCCGAGCCCGGAATGGCGTTGGCAGCCGTGCCCGCATGGATCTGCCCCCACACCACGCTCAGCCCCGCCCGCGGATCGGTGAGCCGAGACATCGCGCCCGGTAGGCCGGTGAGCAGGGCACCCAGCGCATAGACGAGGTCCGTGGTCAGGTGCGGCCGGGCGGTGTGCCCACCCGGCCCCCTGAGCGTGACCTTGATCCCGTCGGCTCCACCGGTGATCGGCCCGACCCGGAAGCCGATCTCGCCGGTGGCGAGGCGGGGGTCACAGTGGAAGGCGAACACGCTGGCCAGGCCGGCGGTCTCGCCGGCGGCCAGCACGTCGAGAGCACCGCCCGGGATCAGCTCCTCGGCGGGCTGGAAGATGAGGCGGGCGGACCCCTCGAGGAGCCCGTCGCGCGCCAGCTCGGCGAGCACCAGCGCCGTACCGAGGACGATCGTCGTGTGGGCGTCGTGGCCGCAGGCGTGGCACACACCCGGTGTGCGGGAGGCGTACGACGTGGCGGTGAGGTCGTCGAGCGGTAGCGCATCGATGTCGCCGCGGAAGCCGATCGTCGGCGGGCTCCCCGCGGAGCCGATCACGTCGCACACCACGCCCGTGCCGCTGGGGAGCACGCGGGTGGCCAGGCCGGCGGCCGTGAGCCGGTCGACGACCGCCGCCGTCGTGCGGTGCTCCTGGCGGCCCAGCTCAGGATGCGCGTGCACGTCGCGGCGGAACGAGACCAGCTCGGCCTCGAAGCCCTTCGTCAGCCTGTCGATCTCGTCATCGGACTCGGGGTCGGGCACGTTCCCAGTGTCGCACTCGAGCAGACATATACTGACGCCGTGTCGGCGACCTCAGCGTGGATCAGCTCCGCGCCGGCGTGCTCGTGACACGGCTGGTCGTCCACATCGGGGCGCAGCGAACAGCATCCCCGGGATTCCACAAGAGCCTCTTCGACAACGCTGACACCCTGCTCCAGCACGGCGTGCTGGTACCGGCGGCGGGTCGTCCCGACTCGTCGCCCCGCGCGGTCCGCCACCAGCTGCTGGCCTGGAGCTTCGACCCGGACGGCGACCATCCCTACGACGCAACCGTCTGGGACGCTCTGCACGAGGAGATCGCCGCCTCCTCCGCACACACGGTGCTCCTGAGCTCGGAGCTGTTCGCCGCGGTTGCCGCTGACCCCGCGTCAGCACCGCTGCTGCGCAACCGCCTCCGCGCGCTGTCCGACGACGTCACGATGGTCCTGCTCGTCCGCGACCAGCTCGACCTGCTCAACAGCCTGTACTGCCAGCAGGTGCGCTCCCTCGAGCTGACCTGCGACTTCGACGGCTACCTCGCGGACTCTCCCGACACGCACGTGTACGATTTCGCCGCCTCGTTCGCCCCTTGGTACGCGGCGGACGACGTGAGCTTCGTCGCGATGCCGTGGGATCCCCGCACCGACGAGGACACCCTTCCCGCGTTGCTGTCGCTCGTCGGTATCTCGGTCACGCCGGACGTGCTGGTGCCCGGCGACGGCGAGGGTGACCTGCTGGGCCCTGTGGGGATCGAAGCCAACCGGCTGCTGGGGAGCTATCTGAGAGGCCGGTTCCCCGGCTTCCGGCCGGGGGAGCCGGCCGCCCGCAAGCTGCGGCGCAAGGCGGCCGCGGCGGGGCAGTCGCACAGCTGGGACAACGACGAGTTCTGGGCGTGGTCTCCGCAGCAGGCGGCTCGAGCCGCGGAGCGCTACGCGACGTCGAACCAGGAGTTCGCCCGGCACGTCCTGGGCGGGAACTGGGACCTCCCGGCACCGGTCGACAGGGAGCGGAACGTCGCCGAGCTCGTCGAGCTAGGCCCCGCCTCGGTCAACCAGGTCCACCGCTACCTCATCGAGATGGAGGAGGCCTTCGAACGGCTGCGCCGTCGCGAGGCAGCGGCATGACGCAGCTCGTGATCCATACCGGGATGCCGATGACCAGCGCCGCCGTCATCCGTGACCAGCTCGCCGGCTGGCGGGAGCCTCTCGAGCGAGCTGGCGTCGAGCTGGTGGCCAAGGACGCGCCGAAGGCATGGGACCGAGCCGTGCGGCAGGTGCTCGGCGGCGAGGTACCGCCACCACTGCGGAGGGTCATGCGGCGCACGCAGCAGGGCGAAGCACCCACCGTCCTGCTGAGCGCAGAGCTGGCGGCCCGCGCACTCGGCAGCCGGCCAACCGTCAATGCGCTTCGAGCGTTGAGCCGTGACTCCGGCCTGACAACGAAGGTCGTTCTCGTGGTGCGCGAGCAGCTTGACCTGCTCAACGCGCTGTACTGCCGCCGGGTGATGGCCTTGGAGACGTCCATCGGCTTCGAGTCCTTCGTGACGGACGCCCTCGTGTCTGGCCGACTCGAGCTCGACCACCACTTCACAGCACTTCAGGACGCCTCCGGCGTCGAGCTGGTCGCCGTCCCGTACTCTCGCCTCGACCATCACCTGCCGGCGGCCGCTGTCCTCGAGGCAGCAGGTGCCGCCGGTGGAGCCGCCGTCACCGGCGCGGATGCGGCAGCCGATGTGCAGGCGGCAGCCGACGACAGGTGGCTCCCCGGCCCGGTGCTGCTGACGGCGACGAGGCTGCTGCACAAGCGCCTGACCCGCCTCGGAGCCGTCCGCAAGCGACCCGCGGAGGAGCTGGGCGCCGCGGTGGCGATGCTGCGCCACCGGGCAACGGACGCCGCCTGGAACGAGGTTCCCTTCTGGGGATGGTCGCAGGACCTCGCGGCCACGGCGGAGCAGCACTACCGCTCGGGGAACGACAGCTTCGCGGCGCGGGTGTGGGCTGCTCCGTGGCCCGACGTCGCGCCGTCCCGGCCGCAGACTCGGCAGGACCTGGCCTCCGAGCCTCCTGCGGTGGTCAGCGACGTCATGACGATGATCCACCGGGCGGTGGACGAGCTGACGGCCGGCCGGGCTGTCGCAGTCACCACGTGAGCGTCGAGGTCCCCCCCGGTCCGGGCAGGAGGCGGCAGTGGTCGAGCGCATCCTGATCCACGCGGGCGCACCCAAGACTGCGACCACCTTCATCCAACGCGGCCTGTACTCCAACCGGGACCTGCTGGCGGACCTCGGGGTCTACCTGCCCATGACCGGCCGCCTCGAGCTCGAGCCCAACGCGGTCTGCCATCACCACCTGGCGTGGGCGCTGATCAGTCCCCGGGCGTACCGCAGGTCCCCACAGGGCTGGTCCGCGCTCGCCGATGAGCTGTCCTCGGTCGACGCTCGAGTGGTGATCCTGAGCTCGGAGGCCTTCAGTCGGGTGGCCAGCAAGGACGACGGCTCCCAGCTGGTCACGAACGCGGCACGGGAGCTGTCGGAGTCGCTGACCATCGCCTACTTCGTCCGCAACCAGCTCTCCTTGATGAACAGCCTCTACGGGCAGCGGGTGAAGTCCCTGCGCATGGTGGAGGGCTTCGACTACCACACTGACAACTACCGCAGCAGGCGGCTGTTCGACTACGAGGCGTTGCTGAAGCCGTGGTACACCGACGACTCGCTGCGTTTCGAGGCGGTGCCGTTCACCGGCAGCCGAGACGTCGACCCGCTGGCGGAGCTGCTCACCGCTGCCGGCATCGACCTCGGCGATGCGGTGCTGGAGCACGAGTCCGACGACGTGAACTCGTCGCTCGGCCCGGTGGGGATCGAGGCAGCCCGGCTGCTGGGCAGCTACCTGCGGGGGATGTTCCCGGACTTCGACTCCGAGGAGATGGCCGCCAAGAAGCTTTACCGGTTGTCGTCGTCGCGGGCGCAGAGCAACGGATGGTGCGACGAGTCCTTCTGGGGATGGACGACGAGCACGGCCCAGGAGACCGTCGACTACTTCTCGAGCGCCAACGACCGGTTCGCCCGCGACGTGTGGGGCAACGACTGGTCCATCCCGATGCCGGTGGACAAGGAGACCTCCGCCGTCAGCCTGCTCGACCTCGAGCCGTCGACACTGGAGCGGATCCAGCGCTACGTGTTCTCGCTGACCCACCGGTTCTCCGGGATGCGCGCCGAGACTGATCCGTCGTGACCCGCCTCGTCGTGCACGCCGGAACCCACGCGACCGACTGGCGGCAGATCCGGCAGCAGCTGGCCTCGTGGCGCCAGCCGCTCAAGGGGCTTGGTGTTCGGCTCTGCCCGGGCGACGGGGCGCCAGCCTGGGTCGCGGCGGCCCGCGACATCACGTCGGGCAAGCCTTCGCAGCACCTCGTCGAGGTGGCGAACGCAGCGGTTGCCGACGGCGCCGCTGCGCTGCTGCTGAGCTCGGAGCAGCTCGAGGACTCGCTCCGCGACCCGGCAGCGGTGAGCCGCCTTGTCGAGTTCGCGGCCGGAGTCGGCATGGAGCTGACCGTGCTGCTCGTGCTTCGAGACCAGCTGGGCTACCTCAACCAGATGTACTGCGACCGGATCGGTGCTCTTCAGACGGCTCGCAGCTTCGACTCCTTCGTCTCCGCGCCGCAGCCCGCAGGGCGTTTCGACTACCCCCGTGCCTTCGAGCTGGTGACCGGCGCTCCGGACGTCGAGGTGGTCGGGGTGCCCTATGCGGCCTTGACCGACGGGGCCCGGGCCCGCGAGGTCGTCACGGCCGCCGGGCTGAGCCGCGCCCAGGTCGACGCCCTGCCGACCGGTCCCGGAAGGCGGACCCGGGCCGGCCTTCCGGGACCGGTCCTCGTCGCCGCGACCCGGCTGCTCCACAAGCGCCTCTGGCGGCTCGGCCTCGTGAAGAGCCTTCCCCACCCGCGCCTCCAGGCCGCCGCCCGCAGCCTTCGCGAGCACGCCGAGGAGCGGATCTGGGACGCCGGCGCCTTCTGGGGATGGAGCGAGGACGCGCGGGAGGCTGCTGTGCAGCGCTACCGACCAGGCAACGACGCGCTGGCCAAGACGCTGTGGGGCACGCCCTGGCCGACCGAGTGGGAAAGCGGTGCATACCTGGACGTGGACCTCGCCGCCCTTCCGCCGACCCTCGTGGTCGACGTCCTGCGCACCGTCGACGACGTCGTGGCGGATCTGCAGAAGGCGACAGGCGCGAGTCCAGCCGTCGTACCGGCGGACTAGTGGGAACATGTCGCTGTGCGGCGCGTCGTGGTGTTCATGGGCGGCTCGCGCGACGTCGTCGCCGCGATGCAGCACAGCCTGCCGAGCGCCGTGGAAGCGCTGGCACGAGCCGGAGTGCTGGTGCCGAGATCGGGCCGCAGCGGTAACAAGACCATCGGCTTCTCCCACCAGCCACTCGGCAACCTGGCCGCCAGGGGCTGGACGTCGGCGCAGGCAGAGGTCGGCGCGTCCCCCGCCGAGACCGTGCTGCTGGTCATCCCAGCGATGCTGCGGATCGGCGGGTCGACGAGCCGGCGCCTCGAGATGCTCCGGCAGCTCTCGACGCTCGGCGACGAGGTCGTTCTCGTCAGCGTCGTGGGCGAGCAGCTGACGACAATAAACGACTTCTACCTCAGCCGGGTGGCAGCATGGCGGATGTCGCGACGGCTGGACGTCAGCGCCCCCCGGCTTCTCGACAACGAGGCCTTCGTCCACGAGATGCTGCTTCGCCCCTGGTACGAACAGAGCGCCGCCCGCTACGCCGCCGTGCCGCTGCCGGTGTACACCTCCGGCCATCCGATCGCCACGGTGCTGTCCGCCGCAGGCGCGAGGGTCGACGCCGAGCTCCCGCGGGCGGTCGTGCCCGACCTCCCGAAGCTGGGGTCGGTGGGCGTCGAGGCCAACCGCCTGGTGGCGACGTACCTGCGCGCCGAGATCCCCGGATTCACGTACGCCGATGAGGGGGTTGCGGCTGCCAGCGTGTCCGGGCTGTCGCGCGCCCAGAAGCTCGGCTGGTGCGACGACCAGTTCTGGGGCTGGACCCCGCGGTCGGTGGAGCAGGCGCTGGCTCGCTACGACGCGTCCAACCACCGGTTCGCCTCCACCGTGTGGGGCACGGACTGGACGCTTCCCTATCCGGTCGACCGGCCGTGCACCCAGACCGACTTCCTCGACCTGGACTTCGCGGTCGTCGACCAGGTGCACCGCTACGTGATCGGCATGGCCGCCAAGGTCGCGCGGGAGCGCAAGGCGGCGACGTGACGACACTGGTTCTGCACGCGGGCGCCGAGTACGCCGACGGTGGCGCCGTGCACGAGCAGCTGAGTGCCTGGCGCGAGGAGCTGGCCGCCGCCGGCGTCGTGCTGCCCCCTGGTCGTAGCCCCCACGAGTGGCGGGAGACCGGACATGGGCTGCTGCAGAGCGGGGCTGCGCCGGCCGCTACGGCGGCGGCCGGCACCTGGCTCCGGGAGGCGACCGAGGCAGGTGCCCGGGCCGCCCTGCTCAGCTCCGACGCGCTGTCCGACGCGTTGACCTCGCCCGAGCAGGCAGCCACGCTGAGCCGCCTCGCGACGTCGTTCGGTGTCGACGTGCGGGTGGTTGTCGTCGTCCGGGAGCAGGTCGGCTACATCAACAGCTTGTACTGCAAGCGTGTTCTCGCACTCGAGAGCGCCCGGAGCTTCGCCGAGTTCGCGACGACTTCGGTGCCCGCCCACCGCTTCGACTACGTGGCATCCTTCGGCGCCGTGGCCGACACCGATGGCGTCGACCTCGTCGCTGTCCCCTACCCGGACCTGCTGTCGGTGGGCGCTGGCACCGCGGTGCTCCGGGCGGCTGGGCTCGACGGCACCGGGTTGCCGGCCGAGACGGCCGCTCCGGCGCCGGTGCCCGGCCCGGTGCTGGTGGGCGCCGCCCGCCTGCTGCACAAGCGGCTTCGTCGGTTGTCGATGTTCCACGAGCACGGCAAGGCACGGCTGCGGATACTGGTGGACCGGCTGGCTCAGCGCGCCGCCGCCGCCAGCTGGGAGTCGACGACGTTCTGGGGCTGGGACGTCGCACTGCGCCGCGCGGTCGAGGCCGAGTACGACGCGAGCAACGAGATGTTCGCCGAGTTCGTGTGGGGAACGCCCTGGCAGGAGCCGTTCAGCACCGGAAAGCCGCAGCGCGTGGACCTCGCCGACCTCGAACCGGCCGTCCTTCACGACGTGCTCACCTCCGTCGACACGCTCGTCGAGGGTCTGGCGAAGGGGACCCTCGACCTCGGCTGATCAGAAGGCGTCGGGCGGCTCGTAGACGCCCCACACGTCGCGCAGCGCGTCGCAGACCTCTCCGACCGTGGCTCTGGCCGCCAGCGCCGCCTTCATCGGGACCAGCACATTGGCCGTTCCGGCGGCCGCCGTCCGAAGCGCCTCGAGCTGACGGTCGACCTCCGCCTGCTGGCGGTCGGCGCGCAGCTTCTCGAGCCGCTCGGCCTGCTGAGCCTCGATGCCGGGGTCGACCCGCAGCGGCTCGTAAGGGTCCTCGGTGGCGTTGACGAACCGGTTGAGGCCGACGACAGTGCGCTCCGCGCCGTCGATCTCTCGTGCGATCCGGTACGCCGACCTCTCGATCTCGTTCTTCTGGAACCCCGCCTCGATCGCGGCCACCGCGCCGCCGTAGTCCTCCACCTGCTCCATCAGCGCGCGGGCGGCAGCCTCGACGCCCTCGGTCAGCGACTCCACCGCGTAGGAGCCGGCGAGCGGGTCGACGGTCCGTGTCACGTCCGTCTCATAGGCGATCACCTGCTGGGTGCGCAGGGCCAGGCGCGCGGCCTTCTCCGTCGGCAGCCCGATGGCCTCGTCGTAGGAGTTGGTGTGCAGCGACTGTGTTCCGCCCAGCACCGCGGCCAGCGCCTGGAGCGCGACCCGCACCATGTTGACCTCCGGCTGCTGCGCCGTGAGCTGGACGCCCGCCGTCTGCGTGTGGAAGCGCAGCATCAGGGACTTCGGGTTCGTGGCGCCGAACTCGTCGCGCATCACCTCGGCCCAGATGCGCCGGGCGGCTCGGAACTTCGCCACCTCCTCGAGCACCGTCGTACGGGAGACGAAGAAGAAGGCCAGCCTCGGAGCGAACTCGTCGACGTCCTGACCCGACGCGAGCGCGGCCCGCACGTACTCGATCCCGTTCGCCAGCGTGAACGCGACCTCCTGTGCCGGCGTGGCTCCTGCCTCCGCCATGTGGTAGCCGGAGATGGAGATCGTGTTCCAGCGCGGCAGCTCGGTCCGGCAGTACTTGAAGATGTCGTTGGTCAGCCGCAGGGACTGCTGCGGCGGATAGATGTAGGTGCCGCGGGCGATGTACTCCTTGAGCACGTCGTTCTGCGTCGTCCCGGTCAGCATGTCGCCAGGCACCCCCTGCTGCTCCCCCACCAGCTGGTAGAGCAGCAGCAGAAGCGCCGCCGGGGCGTTGATGGTCATGGAGGTGGAGACCTTGTCGAGCGGGATGCCGTCGAGCAGCAGGCTCATGTCGTCGAGCGAGTCGATCGCGACGCCGACCTTGCCGACCTCGCCATGAGCGATCGGGGCGTCGGAGTCGTAGCCCATCTGGGTCGGGAGGTCGAAGGCGACCGAGAGTCCCGTCGTCCCGGCGTCGATCAGCTGGTGGTAGCGCCGGTTCGACTCCGCGGCCGTCCCGAAACCGGCGTACTGGCGCATCGTCCATGGCCGGCCGGAGTACATCGTGGCGTAGACACCGCGCGTGTACGGGAACTCCCCCGGCCGGCCGAGCCGCTGCTCAGGGTCCCAGTCGCCGAGAGCGTCGGGTCCGTAGACCGGCTCGAAGGGGAACCCTGACTCGGTGGGGGAGCTCATGCGCGCAACAGTACGGGGATCAGGGCACCGTCTCGTTGTTGCCGCCGGACACCACCACGACGACCGTCCCACCGGCGGGTACGACGACCTGGCCGCCCGCCAGGGCGGCGAGAGGCACGCAGGCGCCGGGCTCCGCCAGCACGCGCAGGCTGCTCCACAGCAGGCGTCGCGCCTCGGCGATCTGGCCTTCCGGGACCAGGACGGGAGTGACCCCGCTCGCGGTCGCCACCGCATACGCGATCCGGCCCACCCGTGGCGCGCCAAGTGAGTCCGCCGCCGCACCGCCCACTGCCACCTCGACCGGACCTCCGGTGGCCAACGCCTGCGCCAGGGAGGGGCACATCTCGGGCTCGACCGGCTGGACCCGAACGGCCCGGGGCTCGAGCGCCGTCGCGGTGCCCGCGTAGAGGCCGCCGCCACCGCACGCGAGGACCACGACGGAGGCGTCGGGCACCTGGTCGGCGATCTCGAGGCCCACGGTGCCCGCGCCCGCCACCGTCTCGACGGTGTCATAGGGGTGCAGCTGCGGAACCCCGTGGCGCTCGGCGAAGCGGGAGCACTCCTCGAGGGCGCCCTTGACGAACCCCTCCACGAGGTGGACCCGTCCGCCGTACTCGGCGATCCTGGCGATCTTGGCGGCAGTGGCGCTGGCCGGCACGAAGAGGTCGGCGCTCAGACCGGCACGGCGCGCCGCCCACGCGACCGCGGCCGCGTGGTTGCCGCCGGACGCGGCGCAGACCCCGTCGGCGGACCCGTCCAGCGACAGCATCGAGTTGAGTGCCCCCCGGGCCTTGAAGGACCCGCTGTGCTGCATGAGCTCGAGCTTCAGCACCACCAGCGCGTCGATGCCGAGAAGCCCCGTCGCGTCGATCACCGGGGTGCGTCGCACGCCAGCGCCGATGCGGTCGCGTGCCGCCTCGATGTCGGACAGCTGCGGGCCCGGCCTAATCCTGCCTCCAGAAGAGCAGCAGCGCGAGTACTCCTGCGGCCGCGCCGGCGACCGCGCTGCCCGGGTCGAAACGCCCGGCCAAGGACCCGGCTGCGCCACCGGTGAAGGCGGCCGCGGGCTTCGGCCCGACCGGAGGAGCCGTCACCTGACCGCCCTCTGCCGCCTTCTCCGCCGCCAGCTGACGGGCTGCCCGCACCGCCAGCGTCGCTGCCGAGTGCTGCGACGTCATCGCCCACGACGCTCCGTAGATGACCAGCCTCGAGAAGTAGTTGATCCAGACGACAAGCGTGATGGCGATCGCGAGGGGCGCGAACGACGAGCCGCCGACCGCTCCCAGCACGTTGACGACGAGCAGCTTCAGCAGCTCGAAGCCGACGGCGCCGAGCAGAGCACCCTGCCAGAGCTGGCGTGCTCCGAGCTCGGGATCCCCGAGCAGCCGGTACATCACGAAGAACAGCAAGGTGCTGGCGGCGAGGCCGAGCAGGATCCCGACGGTCCACACGAGCGGCGCGCCGACCGAGGAGCCGGACAGCCCCAGCCACGAGATCACCTTCCCCGTCAGCCCCTTGACCAGGCCCGAGATGCCGACGGACACGACGAGCACGCTGCCCAGGACCGCCAGCGCGAGCAGGTCCACCCCCTTGCCGACGACGAAGCTGTACTTCTTGCTCGGCGGGATCTGGAAGGCGCCTTGAAGGGCCTGTCGCAGGCCGGACACCCAGCCGAGTCCCGAGTACAGCACTCCCACGAAACCAGTGATCCCGGCGACGGCGCTGGCGCTCTTCACCTGGTCGATGCTGATCGTGTTGGAGGCCCCGTTGACCGTGACGATGCCAGGGAACACCTGCTGGATCGCGGTGACGAGCGAGTCCTCGGCGTTGGGGTATGCCTTCGCCGCGAACCCGATGACGGCGAAGGCGAGCACCAGCAGCGGGAAGAACGACAGGAACCCGAAGTACGTCACGGCTCCGGCCAGGACACCGCCCTGCACGTTGCTGTAGTGCTCGACCATGTTGAGCGTGTGGTCGAGGAGACTCGACCTGCGCCGCGCGGCCGCCAGCACCGTCTTGGCCCGGCCGACGATGCCGGACTTCTCCTCCTCAGCCATGCGCCCTTTCTACCCTGACCGGCGTCGAGGAGGGACGACGGCATCAGGGATCAGCCCTCGAGCTGGAACGTGCGCCGCGGTCGCCATACCCCGTCGTCGTCGTGCACGTAGAGATGGAAAGCCGTGGCGTCGAACGTGCAGCCGAAGCCGGCAAGGCGGTCGCGGGCGGCGTCGAGGGATGCGTCGTCGAGATCGTGGGCGACGGTGACGTGAGGATGGTAGGGGTAGGCCAGGTCCTGCTCGAGCGGGCCGCGGCGCACCTCCCCGGCGAGCTTCTCGCAGAGGGCGATGCCCTGGGTGACCACGACGAACACCACCGGGGACACCGGGCGGAAGGATCCGGTGCCCTGCAGCCGCAGCGCGAATGGCGGCGCCAATGCAGCCACCCCGGCCAGGTGACGCTCGACGTCACGGAGCCCCGACGTCACCTGCGTGGGGGGAAGCAGGGTGACGTGAGCCGGGATGGAATGTGCCAGCAGGTCGCCGAAGGACGCGCGATAGCGCTCGAGCTCCCCCGCCCACGGCTCGGGGACCGCAATCGCGACGCCGATCTTGGTCATCTCGTCGAGAGTAGCCCCTGACGGCCGGTTGGAGGGGCGAGCCGGGGCGGGCCTTCAGGACGGCAGCACGAAGCCGACGCGCTCGTAGACGCGCGAGATCGTCTCCGCAGCCACGTCCTGAGCGTGCGCTGCGCCGTCGACCAGGATGGCCATCAGCTCCGCCGGGTCGTCCAGGAGCTCGATGGTCCGCGTGCGCAGTGGCGTCACGAAGTCCTCGACGAACTCGGCGAGATCCTTCTTGAGGTCTCCGTATCCCCGTCCGGCGTACTCGCCCTCGAGGTCGCTCGTGGCCCGGCCGCTCAACGTGGAGTAGATCGTCAGCAGGTTCGAGATTCCCGGCTTGTCGACCTCGTCGAAGACGACGTCTCGCCCCGAGTCGGTGACGGCGGACCGGATCTTCTTCCCGGACACCGCCGGGTCGTCCAGCAGGTTGATGATCCCGGCAGGTGAGGACGCGCTCTTGCTCATCTTCATCGTGGGCTCTTGCAGGTCCCCGATCTTCGCGGTCTCCTTGAGGATGTACGGCGACGGCACGGCGAACGTGTCTCCGAAGCGTCGGTTGAAGCGCCCGGCGAGGTCGCGGGTCAGCTCGAGGTGCTGACGCTGGTCCTCTCCGACGGGGACCCGGTCGGCCTGGTAGAGCAGGATGTCGGCCGCTTGGAGTATCGGGTAGTTGAAGAGTCCGACCGTCGCGCGCTCCTGCCCGCCCTTCGCGGTCTTGTCCTTGAACTGCGTCATGCGGGCAGCCTCGCCGTACCCGGTGATGCATTCCAGGACCCAGGCCAGCTGCGCGTGTGCCGGCACGTGCGACTGCAGGAACAGCGTCGACTGCTTCGGGTCGAGACCCATCGCCAGCAGCTGCGCGACGGAGACGAGACATCGGCCGCGCAGCACCTCGGGGTCGTGCTCCACGGTGATGGCGTGCATGTCGACGACGCAGTAGAACGCGTCATGGTCGAACTGCAGGGTCACCCACTGGCGCAGCGCACCGAGATAGTTGCCCAGGTGGAAGGAGTCACCGGTGGGCTGGATTCCGGACAGCACGCGTGGGTGGGCCGAGGCGAGTGGTGCCGGGTCGTGGGCCATGCCAGCCATTGTGTCAAAGCGCCGGCGGCCGGCTCACCTGGATTGAGCACGGCTGCCGCTCACCCGTCGCAACGTCCGTGCGAGTGAGCGCGATGGCGCTCGGGCGGGCGGACATCGTGGGTGGCGCATCACAACGTCCGTGCGAGTGAGCGCGATTGCGCTCGGGCGGGCGGACATCGTGGGTGGCGGATGCAACCTGGCGGCACCGTCGGGAGTCGGCCCATGACAGCATCACCAGCGGAGAGGGGCCGAGTGCCGGACGACGATTTCGTCGAACAGGTCTATCACGCCTCGTACCGGCGCCTGGTGGGCCAGTTCTTCCTGATATGCGGTGGCGATCTCGCAGCCGCCGAGGACATCGTCTCGGAGGCGTTTGTCCGCGCTGTCGCTGCTCGGGCCCGCATAAGCGCCGACTCCGAGAGCGAGGCCGGTCACCGCCAACGCCGCCCGCCGATACCGTGTGCGATCGCAGGCAGCGAGACCATCCGTGCCTCCGTAGCCCTCTGAGCTGTCCGAGAAGAACGGACTTCACACTGGAAGCTCTCGCCTTCCTCCAGCCCGTTCACGGATCTCAACGCGAAGACGAGGCCCCCAGCACCAGCAGTGCAGGAGACGGCGTACCTGGCGACCATGAGGCCGGTGCACCCCGGCCGGGCACGCAGCGAATCTGGGACCCGGGGGGCTCACGGGGTTGCGCGGCAAGAGCCCGCCGGGACGTGTCCCGGCGGGCTCTTCCTGGTGCTGGATGCCGCTTAGTAGGCGGGGAGCTGCCAGATCCCCCTGCCGTGCGTGGCGGCGACGAGCTTCTTCGTGGACGGGCTCAGGGTGAGTCCGTAGACGGCCACCGGTGGCAGGCCCTGAGTCGCCACCCATGACCTGTGCCCCGCGGCGAGCGTGAGGACACCGAAGTCGGTGGAGGCGAAAAGCGCCTTGCTGGTCGGCGAGTACACGATGTCGGTCACCGGCTGGTCGCCGATGTCGTAGCTCATGTCCCTCGACGTTCCGGTGCCGGTCTTCGGGTTCCACGTCACGTCGTACACGTGCCCGCCCGGTCGGTATGCCGAGTAGCCCGAGTATGAGACGTAGGCGTGGTTCTTGTTCTTCGGGTCGATCGAGATGCCGGAGACGAACCGCTGAGGCAGGTTCAGCTGCTGGTCGATGCGCTGGTACTTGACGTCGTCGGGGTTCGCAGCATTGGCGTTGTCCGAGATGAACACCCGCCCGTACCGTGTCGCCGCCCACATCGTCGAGGTGTTGCTCATCGACCGCTCGATCGCCACCACATAGTTGCCGGAGTCCGTGCGCGGTCCCCAGTACGTGCTCGACAGGTTGCCCTGGTCGCCACCGAGGGGCTTCCAGTCCCCACAAGGCCTGGGACGGTTGCCGTAGTCGCCGGTCAGCTCGTTGCAGTACTTCTGCAGGAACGCCTCCTTGCCACCGTTGTCGGTGGTGCGCCAGACGTGGTTCAGCCCGTCGAAGACGGTCCCGCCCACGACCGGGTCGGCCACGAACGGCACGTAGAACGACGCGGACTCGCCAGAGGAGCTGAGCGGGTCACTGATGTAGTCCCACCCGTTCGGGTTGCCGTTGTGGAAGTTCACGTCGTGCTGCGGCGCGTAGTAGGAGTGGTAGCGGATGGCGCTGTTGTCCGGGTTGAAGCCGGACTGTCCACCGTCGCCGCCCACTGTCTCCACCCAGCCCTGGATCCTGTCGTTCTCCCAGGTGCCGTTGTCCTGCGTGCCGCCTTGCAGGAGGCGCGCGTTGTTGGAGGTGCTGACGCTCTGGAACTGCAGCGTTTCGAGTCCCTGGTTGATCTGGTTGTTGTTCTCGGTCGGGACCGCCGACAGGAACATCAGGCAGTCGGCGAGGAGCGCTCCGTCGAGACCACGCTTGGCGCACTCACCGCTGTCGTCGACGAACGGGCCGTTCTGCTGGACGATGCCGCCGTCTGACGCGCTGAACCACTTCTGGGCGTCCCATCCGGGTGCGAACACCAGTGCGTGGTGGTCGGGGTGCAGCCCGTTCGGGTTCGGCTGGGCGTCGTTGGTCATGTCCGTGAAGTGCACGCCGGCGTCTGCCGAGCGGACGCTTGCGCGACCGTTGGAGTTGCCCGGGCCGCCGAACGCCTGCAGCTCGCCGTAGTTCATCGAGCCGGACAAGAACACCTGGCCGGGGTGGCCGGGAGGCGACGCCACGACCATGTCGTAGCTGCACTGCGCGTGGCAGAAGTTGTACGACCCGTATCCGGGGGTGCCGTCAGTGGGATCGGACAGCAGCGTCCAGCTCGGGTTGGCGGCGGTGCCGTCATCGGTGCGTAGCAAACCCGACACGCTGTCGTCGAAGTACGTCGCGTCGCCCAGGTAGATCCGGGTCTTCCCGCCGCGCGGGTACGCCAGCGCGAACTCCACCCGGTTCGAGATCGTGGTGGCCTTGCTGCCCGGGTTGTGGATCGCGTAGATCATCTTCCACGGACCGGTGCCGACCCGGCGGAACAAGCCGTAGTCGAACATCGACGCGTAGACCGTGCCGGGGTGGGCGAAGTCGAACGACATCTTCGAGATCCCGCCGCGGAAGTAGTCGAGGCCGGTCGCGGAGTGCTCCTTCACGGCGTCGGAGTCCTCGGTGAGGCTCTTCGTCCAGGACTGACCGCCGTTGGTGCTCTCGTAGACGCCCACCTTCGCCGACCCGGGCGGCGTGAACCGGCCGCCGTTGACGGAGGAGGAACCGTGGCGAGCGACCGCCGTGCCGATGTACATGTGCTTGGGGTTGCTGCGGTCCACCACGATGCTCGAGATGGAGCGGCCGACCGTCACGTCCTGGGTGCCGACCATGGTCGGCACCCTCCTGAAGGAGCCGCCGCCGTCGGTCGACTTGTAGAGGCCGACACCTGCTTCTGAGTCCCCGGACCCGTTCGGCTCACCGGTGCCGACGTACATGTCGCCGTTCGGCGCCCGGTAGACGTAGCCGATCGCGTTGGAGGGAATGTCCTGGCCGATGGAGTCCCAGCGCGGGGCCGCCGCCAAGGCGTTCGTGGTCTTCCACACGCCACCGCCAGCGGTGCCGGCGTACAGGACGCACCTGGTCAGCGTGCAGGACCTGTCGATCGACAACGAGGTCGTGCGCCCGGAGACGTAGGCACGGGTTCCGGTGTAGGTGGTCTGCGACGCCTGGATGGGGTTGCGCGGTCCCATCGCGGTCCATCCCTGAGGAGTCGCCGTGCCCTGTGCGTCCTTCAGCGCGGTCTGTCCGGCCGCGGTCTTGCCGCGGACGTCGGACCGGACATAGGCCTGCCTCGCCGCCGACTGCTGCGCCGGCAGGACGTACTTGCGCGGGAAGGCCCGAGCTTCGTAGGCCTCCTGCGACGGTCCGTTGAGGATCTCGCCGGACGCCTCGCCACCGTTCTGGGCCAGCTTCTCAGCGACGTACGCCAGCGGGAGCCGATGGCTCGCCAGCCCTGGATGGCTGTCGAGTGCCTCGGCAAGCTCGTTGCCACCGTCACCCTCGGCCTCTTGGTCGCTCTCCTTCGTCCTGAAGACGAACAAGGAGAACACCAGCGCGGCGACCGCCACGACTACGAACCCCGGAAGCAGCCGCTTCCAGCTCAACCAGCTACCTGACATCAGCAACGGCCTTCCCGTCGAACGCGAATGAGCGATATGCCCGCGCTCAGCATGCCCTCTGGGGGTGTTGTTGCGCGAGTGTTCGATGAGAAAAAGTGCCCGAGAACGGCGTCCGTTACCAAAACGTGTCCTGCGCGCGAACGGCCGGGCGCATCCACCAACCGGATCGACAGCTCAGACGTCGTCATGCTGTGAGGCACCAGCCACGAGCTTTCCGGAGCAGCGGATGAGAGCCGGCCAGCGGTGAGCGCAACGCCTCGTCCGTGAGATGTACGCCGCGTCGTACCGCAGGCTCGTCGTGCAGATGCTCGCGCTGTGCGGCGACCAGAGCACAGCGGAGGACGCCGTCCAGGAGGCGTTCGTGAAGGCG
>JBBSIF010000004.1:0-41546 GCA_038232255.1 Propionibacteriales bacterium | reverse complement strand
CCACTTCCTCGTCGACAGCTCCGGCACCACACCCCTCGGCAAGCTCTGCTGACGCGCAGCAGACGGTACGTCGGATGCCTGCCCAACCGGTCATAGAGTTGCGGCGATGTCGACGCATGGGTATACCAACGACACCGTCTTCCTCGGTAGTGCGTTGGTGAGGAAGTCGTACCGCGGCAGCGACGCTGCCGCCCGGCAGAGCACGGAGCTCGCCTGCCTCGGGGGTCTGGCCGATCACCTTCCCGTTCCGGTGGTCGCTGCCGTAGCGGACCGGATGACCGATATGCAACGGCTGCCCGGTCAGCATGGCCAGGACCTGATTGACGACGGACGCGGATCCGACGTGATGCACGAGGTAGGGGCGCTGCTCCAGCGGCTGCAAGCCTTGCCGCTCGATCTGGTGCAGCCACCGCTCCCCGGCGGCGGGGACGTGCTCGTCCACGGCGACTACGGCGCTCAGAACATGCTGTTCGATGATCGCTGCCAGGTGACCGGTCTGCTCGACTGGGAGTTCGCGCACCGAGGTCACGCCATCGAGGATCTCGCGTGGGCCGAGTGGATCGTCCGAATGCACCACCCTCGGCACGTGGACACCGTCTCGGAGCTGTTCGCCGGCTACGGTCAGCGTCCACCCTGGCGGCATCGCCAGGCCCTCATGATGGAGCGGTGCAGGCAGCTACGGGACCGATGCCTGGCACAAGGACTTTCTGAGGCTGCCGATGCGTGGGCATCCCGGTCGCGGATCACCGCTGCCTGGCGGGAGTCGGCGTAGGCCAACTTCGCTACGTGTAGAGGCAGAACGGGTGCCCGGCAGGGTCGAGCATCACACGCACGTTGTCTTGTGGCTGGTACGACGCTTCCTCGGCGCCAAGCTCGACCGCATGCCCGACGGCTGCCGCAAGATCCTCGACCTCGAAGTCGAGATGCAGCATCATCTGCTGCTTGCCGGGCTCGTTCGGCCACGTCGGCCGGACGTAGTCCGGCGACGTCTGGAATCCGATGTAAGCGACCCCGTTCGCGGGGGCGATCGTCGCTCCCTGCGGGCCCTCGGACGACATCTCCCATCCCAGCAGGTCTGAGTAGAAGTGCGCCAGCTCGGGAGCGCTCGGGGCGTCCAGCTGGCCGCCCCACCAGTCGTGCCGCGACCAACGGTCAACGGAGTTGTCGAGCTCGTGACGCCCGCGCATGAGGTCAGCGCTTCCGAAGCTCTGGCAGGATCTCGTCGCCGTACATCCGCAGCATGTCGGCGTAGTGAGGCCCCAGGTTCGCGACGTAGATCTCGTCGAACCCCACCTCCAGGTAGGGGTCGAACGTCTTCAGGTGCTCGGCAGGGTCGGAGCCACACGTCACGGAGTCCGCTGTCATCTCCTGCGTGACGAGGCTGGAGGCCTGCTCGAAGTGCTTCGGCGACGGCAGCACCTGCGCGAGCTCGCCCGGCAACCCGCTGTTGGCCCAGAGCCGGTGGGCGATCTCGGCTCCTTCCTCCGGGGTGGCGGCGTAGCTGACCTTGAAGCCGGCCTGGGTGGGCTTGTCGGCACCACCTTCCTTGTGGAACTGGTCAACGAGCTCCTGGTCCGGAGACGTCGTGATGTAGCCGTCAGCGATGCGGGCCGCGACACTCGTCGCCTTGGGACCGAAGCCCGACATGTAGATCGGAGGCGGCTTGTCCGGAAGGGTGTAGATGCGAGCGGTGTCCACGGTGTAGTACGTGCCTCGGTGCGAGACGACATCGCCGGTCCACAGCTTGCGCATCACCTCGACCGCCTCCTCGAGCATCTCCAGCCGTACGTCGACGGTCGGGAACGCCTGACCGAGGATGTGCTCGTTGAGCGCCTCGCCCGTGCCGATGCCGAGCACGAACTTGCCGTCGAGCAAGACTGCGCTGGTGGCTGCCGCCTGCGCGACGATGACCGGGTTGATGCGCATCGTGGGACACGTGACCGCCGTGGTGACCGGCAGGTCACAGACCTGGGAGATAGCGCCGACCATCGACCAGACGAAGGGGCTCTGCCCTTGCTCGTCGTTCCAGGGGTGGAAGTGGTCACTGATCCACAGCGCGTCGAAGCCCGCCCCTTCGGCCAGCCTGGCCTGCTCGATGAGCTCGCGAGGGGTGTACTCCTCGGTGGACAGGAAGTATCCGATACGCATGATTTCTCCTCGCTGCGTTGGTCTCTGGGCAGGTATGTCCCCCTGAGCGGCGCCGACGAAACCTCGCTCGCTGCTCCGCACGCGATAGCCTGGAGAGCCGCAGCACAGGAGGAGGCTCCCCATGGACTACCAGCTCGCCGACGCGCTCAACGACCTGTCGGGCCACAGCTGGCTGTTCGACGACCTGGTCGTCCTGATGGCGCGAGACCTCATCTTCGTCGTGTTCGTCGTGGCCGCCGCGCTGCTCGTACCGCTCGTCCGACGGCGGGACTGGGGCGCCCTGGCGAGGTTTGGAGCGGTCTTGGCGCTCGCGTTCACGTTCGGCGTCGTGGCGGCGCAGCTCTACGCAGAGCCGCGGCCCTTCACCTCACATTCCGACATCCGGCTCCTGGTGCCGCACGCAGCCGGGCAGTCGTTCCCGAGCGACCATGCGACGGCGGCCTTCGCGATCGCTCTGGCGATACTGGTGTTCGTGTCGGCGGCCTGGGGGCGGTGGCTCGTCGCCGCTGCCGTGCTCATCGGCCTGGCACGCATCTACGCCGGCCTGCACTACCCGGGTGACGTCGCCGGCTCCCTGGCGGTAGCGCTGCTCGCGGTCGCGGGAGTCCAGCTCACGACCTCGGCCCTGCGGCGGCGGACGGACGGCGCCCCAGCCCGGTCGACCTAGCGGACGTCGACGAGGTCGACGACGAAGATCAGCGTCTCTCCGGGCGCGATCGCGGAGCCGGCACCGCGGTCGCCGTACCCGAGGTGCGGCGGGATGACGAGCTGGCGCCTACCGCCGACCTTCATGCCGGCGATCCCCTCGTCCCAGCCGGCGATCACCTGGCCGACGCCGAGCCGGAACGACAGCGGCTCGCCCCGGTTGTACGACGCGTCGAACTCCTCGCCGGACGAGTGCGCCACGCCCACGTAGTGAGCGAGGACCGTCCGGCCGGTTGCGGCCTCTTCGCCTTCTCCGACGACGATGTCGGTGAGAACCAGGTCGCTGGGCGGCGGGAAGTCGGGGAAGTCGATCTCGGGCTTCTCGGTCATGACCCGAGACTAGTCGCGGCCCGGCGGTTCCCGCCGGCCCGTGCCGCCTGAGCGCGCTCGACGACAGCAGCCAGGACGTCGACGCGGGCTTGCGGGACCGCGATGCCGAGGTGGACCGCGACCCTGCCAGTGCCGTCCGCTCCGGCGTCGGGCTCGGACGGCGTCACCGTGAACTCGAAGAACGAGCAGCACGTCGACTCGCGATCGGCGAGTGCCTGCACACGCTGGACAAGACCAGGCTCACCCACCAACGTCAGGTCGACGCGTGTCGCGTCGGGACGGTCCACCCGGACCAGTGTCTCGGCGAACAGGTCGTCGAACTCCGCGGCCCGCAAGGGTTGCTCCGCGATCGGCAACGTGCACGCCTCGACCGGTACCCAGGGGACGCTAGGGTTTGGAGACATAGGACTCCAGCTGATCGCGCTCGAAGGTCAGCTCGTCGATGCGCGACTTCACGACATCGCCGATGGACACGATGCCGCTCAGCACACCGTCGCTCACCACAGGGACATGCCTGATCCGCCGCTCGGTCATGAGGCGGGCAAGCTCGTGAACCGACTCCGACGGCTCGACGCTCACGACGTCGACGGTCATGATGTCGCCCACCGTCTGGTCGAGGACACCGGCCCCTGACGCGAGCTTGCGGACCACGTCGCGCTCGGACACGATGCCGGCCACGAGCTGCTCGGCCGTCGAGACGACCACGGCCCCGATGTTCTTGTCCGCGAGCAGCGAGACGAGCTCACGTACCGGTGTCTGCGGGGTGACGGTGACGACGTCGTTCCCCTTCGATCTCAACACGTCAAGGATCTGCATGGAGCGCCTCCGGGGTCAGCGGCTGCGAGGCCCTTCTTCCGAGCGGCCTGCGAGGATGGCCTTGTGACGACCGTACTCGACACGGTGGCGGCCCGCAGGGTGCTATCTCCGTGGGCGGCTCCTCGTCTCGTGGGTGCGGTGCTCGCGTGGATCACGCTCGTCCTGGTCGTCGACGCGCGGGCCGGCATCGCCTCCCAGCGGGTGCTCGGCGTTGCCACGTGGGGCGTCCTGGCTCTGCTTCTGGCGCGGGAGTCTGCACTGGTGCGGGTCCAGACGCTGGTCGTCGTCGCGTTCGCCTCCTGCGTCGAGTACACGTTCTCGCCGGTGCTCGGCGTCTACCTCTACCGGTTCGACAACGTGCCGGCGTACGTCCCGCCGGGGCACGGGCTCGTTTACCTGGCAGCCCTCGCGATCGGCCGGACGGCGTTCGTGCGGGCCCGCGTCCGCGGACTCGGCGCGCTCGTCGTGGTCGCGGGGGGTTGCTGGTCGTTGTACGGCGTCACGCTGGCCGACCGACCAGACGTGCTGGGCGCCTTCTGGTTCCTGTGCCTGATCGCCTTCCTGCGTTGGGGTCCCTCACCCGGCCTGTACGTCGGGGCCTTCGTCGTGGTGAGCTACCTCGAGCTGGTGGGAACGTCGCTGGGCACCTGGGCCTGGCAGCCGCACGACCCCACCGGCCTGGTGTCAATGGGCAACCCGCCGTCGGGCGCCGCCGGCGGCTACGGCTGGTTCGACCTCGCCGCCACGCTCCTCGGGCCGGCGCTGCTGGTGCGCATCAGGTCGTTGACGGGTCGTCGCCGGCAGCAGGACCCTCCGCCGCTCGGGAGCGCCGGGAGTTGATGTCGTGCACCTGGCCGCTGTGTCCATTCCCCGGCGGGCCGGCGTCCCTGGTGCCGAGGAACGCCATCGCGAGGGCGTGCAGGCGTCCGTTCGTGGCGAGCGCGCTGCCTCCGGACGGCCCCGGCGTCCCGTCGAGGCTGGTGAAGCGCCCGCCGGCCTCGTCGACGATGACCGACAACGCTGCCATGTCGTGCAGCTGGAGCTCGGGCTCCGCGGCGATGTCGACGCCGCCGTCTGCGACGAGCATGTAGGACCAGAAGTCACCGACGGCGCGGGTGCGCCAGCACTGCCGCGCCAGCCGCAGGAACCGGTCGAAACGCTCGCGGCCGTCCCACGCTGTCAGCGAGGCGTAGGAGAAGTGCGCGTCCTCGATCGACGTGACATCGGAGACCCGGCACGGGCTGGCGGCGTGCAGCGACTTGCCCGTCCAGGCGCCGCCGCCCTTCGACGCCCACCAGCGGTAGCCGAGAGCTGGGGCGGACACCACCCCGGCGACCACCTCGTCCTCGATCATCAACCCGATCAAGGTGGCCCAGATGGGAACTCCTCTGATGAAGCTCTTCGTGCCGTCGATCGGGTCGATCACCCAGCGGCGTGGACCCCAGCCGCTCGCTCCGGACTCCTCGCCGAGCACGGCGTCGCGGGGCCGGACCCGCCCCAACATGGCTCGGAGGGCGTCCTCGACGAGCTGGTCGGCGTCGGAGACCGGCGTCAGGTCGGGCTTGGTCACGACGTGCAGGTCCAGAGCCCTGAACCGGTCCATCGTGAGCGAGTCCGCGTCATCGGCGAGCACGTGCGCGAGCCGCAGGTCGTCGGTGTAGTCGGCTGGCACAACGGTCAGGCTAGCCGCGCCCGGACGCCTCGACACACCGGACGCGCTGGTGAACCATCCACGACCAGGGTGCGTGATGCAGCTAGGCTTCGCCGCGGGCGCGAAGCACCCTCTGCCTCCAGCCGGGAGTCTGCATGTACCAGATCCAGGGCCTGCCTCTGCACCCGCTCACCGTTCACGCGGCGGTCGTCCTGGTGCCTCTGGCGGCGCTGCTGGCCCTGCTCTTCGTGGTGCCCCGGATGCGAGGCTGGGCCGGGCTCCCGATGGCCGCTGTGTCTGTCGCCGCCGTCCTCTCGCTGATCGTCGCGAAGGCGAGCGGAGGCAGCCTGAAGAACACCCTCGAGCGGCTCGGCGGCGGCAGACAGTGGGAGATCTCGCCGATCGGCAAGCTCGTCCTCGAACACCAGCGCCGGGCCAACGTCTTGCTCGTCCTGATGATCGCGTTCGCCGCTGTCGCTGTCGTCGCGTACGTCCTGTCGCGACGACCCGACCGCTTCAGGGGAGCAACCCAGCTTGTCGTGTGCGCCCTTCTCGTCGTCGGGGCGGTTGCTGTCGGCGCGCAGGTCTACCGCGTCGGCGACGCCGGGTCCCGCGCGGTCTGGAACCCCGGCGGAACCGTCGACTACGGGTCGTCGGGCCCGAGCAGCATCCGCTGAGCGCTCGAGTCAGTCCGATCCTGCCGACTCCTTGCTCTGCAGCAGCCGGCGGAAGGAGTCGACGCGCGCGGCGTCGACCCGCCCGTCGCGAACCGCCTCGTCCAGTGCGCACTCCGGCTCCGACCCGGCGTGCGTGCACCCTCGCGGGCAGTCCCGGCTGATCAGCTCGAGGTCCTCGAACGCGCCGATCAGGTCCTGCACGTCGACATGAGCCAGACCGAAGCTGCGGATCCCGGGAGTGTCCACCACCCGGCCGCCGCCCGGCAGCTCGAGGGCGTACGCCGACGTGCTCGTGTGGCGACCGCGACCGGTGACCGCGTTGACCACCCCGGTCGAGCGCGCGGCGCCCGGAACCAAGGCGTTCACGAGTGTGGACTTGCCAACGCCGGAGTGCCCGACGAGCACGCTGACCTCGTCGCGTAGCCGTTCGACGACGACGTCGAGGTCGCCGCCTCGCCGCGTGACGACCGAGGAGACTCCGAGTGCCCGGTAGATGCCGAGCAGCTCGTCCGGGTCGGCCAGGTCGCTCTTCGTCAGGCAGAGGAGCGGCCGCATCCGGGCGGCGTAGGCAGCGACGAGGCATCTGTCGATCAGCCGCGGACGCGGTGGCGGATCTGCTACCGACGCCACGATGACGAGCTGCGTCGCGTTGGCGACGAGAATGCGCTCGACGGCGTCGCCGTCGTCGGCGCTTCTGCGCAGCACAGTCGTCCGCTCGTCCACCTCGACGATGCGAGCGAGCGCCCCGTCGTCGCCCGACGTGTCACCGACGACCCGGACGCGGTCGCCGACGACCACTCCTTTGCGGCCGAGCGACCTCGCCTTCACGGCATAGACCGGATGCGCGCCGTCCGCCCCGCTCAGGCTCACCGTGAGACGTCCTCTGTCGACGGTGACGACGAAGCCGGACACGGCCTCGGCGAACGTCGGCCGGGTCTTGGTCCGCGGCCGCGTGGAGCGGCGGGGCCGGTCGAACCGCGTGTCGTCGGCCTCGTCCCCGAACGCCTCCGGGCTCACCCTGCCATCGCCGCCCACGCGCCGGCGAAGCCCGGATACGTCTTCTCGGTGCTGCTGACGTCGTCGACCTCCACACCCGGCACGACGAGGCCGAGCAGGGCACCCGCCTGGGCGAGCCGGTGATCGTCGTACGTGTGGAACAGCCCCCCGTGCAGCGGCCTCGGACGGATCTCGAGGCCGTCGGCACTCTCCCGCACGTCCGCGCCGAGGCCGCCGAGCTCGGTCGTGAGCGCCGCCAGGCGGTCGGTCTCGTGGCCACGCAGATGCCCGATCCCGCGCAGGTACGACGGCTCAGCCGCGAGCACGGCCAGAGCGGCTAGAACGGGAGTGAGCTCGCCGACCTCGTGGAGGTCGACGTCGACGCCGGACAGCGCTCCGGACGAGGTGACCGTGAGGCCGTCCGAGCCCAGCTCCACCGAGGCACCGAAGAGCGGCAGGATCCACCGCAGCTGGTCCCCCGGCTGGGTGGAACGGGGCGGCCAACCCCGGACGGTGACGCTACCCCCGCGGGCGAGAGCCGCCGCGAGGAACGGCGCAGCGCTGCTGAGATCGGGCTCGACGACGGTGGGAACGGCCTTGATGGAGCCGGGCAGCACCACCCACCGGTCCGGCTCGGCGTCGTCGACGACCACGCCGCGTTCACGCAGCATGGCGACCGTCATGGCGATGTGCGGCGCCGACGGAAGCGCCTTGCCCTCGTGCCGGACGTCGACGCCGGCGTCGTACCGTGCGCCGGCGAGCAGCAGCGCGGACACGAACTGGCTGGATGCGGACGCGTCGAGGGTGACGATGCCGCCTGGCATCCTCCCCCGCCCGCTCACGGTGAACGGAAGCCGACCGTCAGCCCCGGGAACGTCGGCGCCGAGGATGCGCAGCGCCGCGAGCATCTCGCCCATCGGCCGCTCACGCGCCCGCGCGTCCCCGTCGAAGGAGACGTCTCCAGAGGCGAGGACAGCCACCGGCGGGACGAAGCGCATGACCGTTCCGGCGAGCCCGCAGTCGATGCGGGCGGGTCCGCGTAACGGCCCGGGGAGAACGCGAAGCGCCGCGTCACCCTCCCCGACGTCGACGATGCCACAGCCCAGAGCCCGCAGGGCGCCGGCCATGAGCTGCGTGTCGCGGGCGAGCAGCGGGCGTACGACGACCGACGGCGCGTCGGCGAGAGCGGCCAGCAGGAGCGCGCGGTTGGTGACGGACTTCGAGCCCGGGACGGACACCGTCGCGGCGAGGGGCAGCTCGCGGTGAGGTGCGAGCCAGGCCGTCCGCGTCAGCGGTCGGCGAGCTGCGCGGCGCGTTTCGTGGCCCTGGCGGCCTGGCGCTTCGCACGCCAGGTGAGGCTCGGACGGCCCTCCGTGTCGACGCTGGCCAGCAGAAGGCCACCGGCCATCGACACGTTCTTGAGCAGATGCACCCGCTGGTTGGCGCGGACCCGCGGGTCGCTCTCCTCCCAGTAGCGGTGCCCAGCGAGCGTGGTCGGCACGAGCGTGGCGACGAGGACCAGGGACGTCAGCCGCGGCGCGCGTCCGCGAGCCAGCATGAGCCCGCCCACGAGCTCGATCAGGCCGTTGAGGCGCACCAGGTTCGTCGCGTCGAGCTTGACGGGCAGGGAGGCCGTCGCACCCGCCAGCAGTGGCTCGATCCGGTCGGTCACCGGCTTGGCGCGCTCGGTGAGGTAGGCCGCGTTCTTGACGGAGTTGAACCCACCCGAGATGAACATGGACGACAGCATCGGACGAGCGATCCACCGGACGAGAGTCATGCGTCCCTTTCTACCTCATGGCGCGAGACGGTGCAGGTCACGGGGAAACAGCGTGACCTCGCGGATGTTGGGCGCCTCGACGAGCCGCCCCACCCACCTCTCCAGGCCGATCGCGAAGCCCCCGTGCGGCGGAATGCCGAAGCGGAACGCGTCGAGGTACGCGGCATACTTCTCCAGCGGCAGACCGCGCTGCTGCAGAGCGGCCACGTAGTCGCCGTACCGGTGCAGCCGCTGAGCGCCGCTGACGAGCTCGATCCCACGGAAGATCAGGTCGAACGCTCGCGACCAGTGCGGGTCCTGCGGGTCGGGGTGGCTGTAGAACGCCCGGTGGAGCGTGGGGTAGCCCTCGACGACGACGAAGTCGCTGCCGTGCACCTCCCGCGCCCAGGCGCCCAGCGCGCGCTCGTGCTCGGGCGCCAGGTCCGGCTCGTCGGCGGGCGCGCCGGCGATCTCGAGTGCCTCCCGGAAGTGCACGATCGGGATCTCCGCCGGCACGTCGGGGATCTCGGCGCCGAGCAGCGCAACCGCGTCGGGCGCCCGCTCGCGGACAGCGTCGAGCATGCCGGCGACCACGTCGCGCAGCACCGCGATGACCTCGCGGTGGTCCTCGATGAAGCCCATCTCGACGTCGAGGGAGACGTACTCCGCGAGATGGCGCACGGTGTCGTGCGGTTCGGCCCGGAACACCGGCCCGACCTCGTAGACCCGCTCGAAGATGCCGACCAGCACCTGCTTGTAGAACTGCGGCGACTGCGCCAGGTACGCCGGCCGGCCGAAGTAGTCGATCTCGAAGACGTTCGCACCCGACTCGGTGGCCGACTCCACGATCTTCGGGCTCTGCACCTCGGTGAAGCCGGCGGCGTCGAGCGCCTCCCGGAAGCCGTGCAGGGACGCCGCGGCCAGTCGCCACTTGGCCTGCTGCTGAGGATGACGCCAGGTGACCTGCGCATGGTCGAGCATCGTCGGGAGGCTGGTCGAGACGGTCGGTCGCCAGAGCTCGATCGGCGGTGTCGCAGCCGGCTCGCCGAGCCTCCGGAACACCGGCTGCACCACCTCGACCCCGGCGGGAGCCTGTGGGTTGAGGCTGGTCACACCGGTGACCTCGACGGTCGTCTCCTCGGTGAGCTCATCCACCTCGGCAAGCGTCCCGGCGTCCTTGACGACGACCTGGACGAGACCGGTCCGGTCCCGGACGATGACGAACGCAAGCCCCGAGAGCCGCCGTCGGCGGTGGGTCCATCCCTGGATGCGGACCGGTCGGCCGGGCTCGTCCGGCGAGCTCGCAGCGGCGTACGACGCCAGGTCCGCGGCCAGCGTACGCAAAAGGGAAGGGGAGGTCATGGCGGGCACATCGTAGCGCTGCTCATGGCAGGCTGGGTGCATGTGTGGCCGCTATGCCTCGAGCCGCAAACCCGAGGACCTCGTCGAGGAGTTCGGCGTCGACCGTGTCGACGTACCGGCTCCGCTGGAGCCCGACTACAACGTGGCGCCGACGAAGGACGTCTACGCGGTCCTCGACAGAGCACCGCGTGGAGAGGGCAGCACCGCCCAGCCGGAGCGGCGGCTCGCCGCTGTTCGATGGGGTCTCGTGCCGTCGTGGGCCAAGGACCGCTCGATCGGGTCGCGGATGATCAACGCCAGGGTCGAGACGCTTGCCGAGAAGCCGGCGTTCAAGCGGGCCTTCTCGAGGCGTCGCTGCCTGCTGCCCGCCGACGGCTACTTCGAGTGGTACCCCACGAGCCAGCGCTCCGCTTCCGGCAAGCCGGTCAAGCAGCCCTTCTTCATCCGGCCCAAGGATGGCGTAGTCCTCGCGATGGCCGGCCTCTATGAGATCTGGCGAGACCGCGAAGTCCCCGGCGACGACGACCCGGGCGCCTGGTTGTGGTCGGCGACGGTGATCACCACGACCGCCGAGGACTCGCTCGGCCACATCCACGACCGCATGCCGATGCTGGTCGAGCCCAGCCGGTACGACGAGTGGCTCGATCCCGCAGCCACGGAGCCGGAGAGCCTGCGCAACCTGCTGGTGCCCGCCGCTCCGGGCAGGCTCGAGGCGTTCCCGGTGTCCACCGAGGTGAACAGCGTGCAGAACAACGGGTCGGAGCTGGTCGAACCGCTACGGATCGCATGAGCTCGATCCGGGTGATCCCCACCGAGGCAGGCGAGGCGCGGCTGCACGCCGACCGGTCGCGCTATCCCACCGCAGCTCTCGCGCTCGGGCATGGCGCCGGCAGAGGAGTCGACTCGCCGGACCTGGTGGCCCTCGCAACGGCCCTCCCGCGGCACGGCATCTCGGTGTTCCGGATCGAGCAACCGTGGGTCGTGGCCGGCCGCAAGGTGTCCCCGCGGCCGGCGATCCTGGATGTCGCCACCATCGCCTGCCTGAACGCCATCCGGGTCCGGACACCCCTCGTCATCGGCGGACGCAGCGCGGGTGCCCGGTCGGCGTGCCGCGTCGGACGGTCGATGGGGGCGGTGGGATGCCTTGCCCTGGCGTTCCCGCTCCATCCGCCTGGGCGGACGGAGCCGAGCCGACTGTCGGAGCTGTGCGACGCAGGTCTACCCACCCTGGTGGTGCAGGGGGAGCGGGACGCCCTCGGCACACCGGACGAGTTCCCGGAGTCGATCGCGATGGCCGTCATCCCGGAGGCGGACCACGGTTTCGCGGTTCCACGGAAGGCGGCGCTGGACCAGGAGCAGACGCTCGCCCTCGTCGTGGAAGCGGTGCTGGAGTGGGTCACGGCGCGCATCGCCCGACCAACGGCGCGGAATGGGGGATGACCTGGGGTTGTTGGACCCTCCGTGCAGACGATGACCGCTCCGGCGAGACCAGCTCCGTTCCCTCGTCAGCAGCCGGGGCTACCCTTGTCGGTAATGACAGAGCTCCCTGCTTCGGAGAGCGTCGAGGAGCGCACCGCTCGGTTCGAGCGCGACGCCATGGTCTACCTCGACCAGCTCTACTCCGCCGCCATGCGCCTCACCCGCAACCCCCAGGACGCCGAGGACCTCGTCCAGGAGACGTACGCCAAGGCTTTTGCGGCCTTCCACCAGTTCCGGGAGGGCACGAACCTCAAGGCCTGGCTCTACCGGATCCTGACGAACGCCTTCATCAACACGTACCGTAAGAAGCAGCGCCAGCCCATCCAGGACTCGCAGGAGCAGATCGAGGACTGGCAGCTCGCGCGAGCCGAGAACCACACGTCCTCAGGGTTGCGGTCAGCCGAGGTCGAGGCCCTGGACCATCTCCCCGACAGCGACGTGAAGGCCGCGCTGCAACAGATCCCCGAGGACTTCCGGCTGGCGGTCTACCTCGCCGACGTCGAGGGGTTCGCCTACAAGGAGATCGCGGAGATCATGGGTACGCCGGTCGGCACGGTGATGTCGCGACTGCACCGCGGCCGGAGCCAGCTGCGGGTTCTCCTGCAGGACTACGCGCGGGAGCGCGGTCTCATCCCTGGGGAGCGGCCGGTTCCCGTGGAGGCCGCGACGTGAGCGGCAGCGAGCAGGAGCCCTGCCGCGAGGTGCTGCGCAGGATGTACTTCTTCATCGACAACGAGCTCGCGGACGCCGACAGCGAGGAGATCCGCGAGCACCTGGCGGAGTGTGCGCCGTGCCTGCGCGAGGTGGACATCGAGAGACTGGTCAAGAGCCTGATCGCCAGGTCCTGCACGGAGCGTGCTCCCGTCGAGCTCCGCCAGCGCGTGATGTTCTCGATCCGTCAGGTGCAGGTCGAGTTCCGGCCGGCCAGCCAAGGCGGATCCCCCGGGCGGCTTGGCCCCGGGGACTGACGGCGGCGGCGACCCGGGCCACCTCTCAGGTGTTGGGGCGCTTGCCGTGGTTGGCGCGCTTCTTGCGTCGGGCGCGCCGCTTGCGTCCGGTCTTGCTCATCGCAGCCTCCTGCGGGTCGAGTGGCGGTCAAGTCTCGCAGACTGCTTCGCTCCTCGCCGAATCGCGATGCTGCTGCTTCGAGGCCGCGGGGCCTCAGGCGCGGATGCGGGCGCGAGCGTTGCGGCGTTTCAGGGCACGCCGCTCGTCCTCGGAGAGCCCACCCCAGACACCATGGTCCTGTCCGGCCTCGAGGGCCCAGGCAAGGCACTGTTCGCGCACCTCGCAGCGTCGGCAGACGGCCTTGGCCTCCTCGATCTGCAGGATAGCCGGGCCGGTGTTGCCGATCGGGAAGAACAGCTCCGGGTCCTCGTCGAGGCACGCGGAGCGGTGGCGCCAATCCATGGGGTGAAGCTCCTTCACTTCTCGTAGACCGGTGTGGCCTACAGCGTGCTCGTGAAGTTATTCACGAGCGAATTCGTGTGTCGTCGCGGAGCATGACATCGGGGACCGGGAGCCGTGCACGTACGACGAGACGCTGTCCTACATCTGCGATGGTCGCAAGAGTTACGGACCTGCACAACCCCTGCGGCAGTGTCATCTTGCTCACAGCACATCAGCCGCGCAGAAGCAACTCATCTCCAGTGTAGAGTCCCTCGCCGCCAAACCGGAGGCGTTTCCTGCGACTCACTACGATCATGGAGTGCCCGACCCGACAACTCTGCGCCTGCTGCGCGTGGCCGGCGCTCTGTGCCTGCTGGAGGCGGCAGCACTGGCGGGAATGGGAGTCGTGGAACTGGCCAGCCTCGTCGCCGGCCGTCTCGTCCTGGGGGTCACCACCGCGGTCTTCCTGTTCGCCTACGCGGCCGGCCTTGCGGCTGCCGGGCTGAGCATCGCCCGGGTCCGGAGCTGGGCTCGCGCTCCGGTCGTGCTGAGCCAGCTCATCGCGCTCGGGCTCGCGTGGAGCTTCACCGGCGGCGGTACGACGTGGGTCGCCGTCCTGCTCGCCGTACCGGCCGTGGTCGTCGTGGTCCTCGTGGTGCGACCAGCGTCGACCTCGGCCCTGTACGGCTCAGACCCGGGGGACTCCCCGTGAGCGACTCCGGTGGTCAGGCCTGCTTCGTGGCCGCGAAGATCTGGGCGATCTCGTCGATCTTCGCCAGCAGCTCGTCGGCCTGGGAGGCGTCCATGCTGCCCTTCGTGCCGCTTGCCCCCGCCAGCTTGGTGGCCTCGTTGAACAGCGTGTGCAGCTGGGGGTACTTCTCGAAGTGCGGGGGCTTGAAGTAGTCAGTCCACAGCACCCACAGGTGGTGCTTGACGAGCTCGGATCGCTGCTCCTTGATGAGCACGGCGCGGGTGCGGAAGTCTGGGTCGTTGTTGTCGGCGACCTTGGCGATGATGCCCTTGATCGACTCAGCCTCGATGCGTGCCTGCGCTGGGTCGTAGACCCCGCACGGAAGGTCGCAGTGAGCTGAGACGGTGACGGTCCTGGCGATCAGACGAGCGAACATGGAGTTCCTTTCGGGAGTACAGACGAGTCGACACTACCGCGCACCAGGAGGCGAGGCGTGACCCAGTTCGGACTGGCGAGGGTGGCTGGGCGATCGATGGAGCCGACGCTCCGTGAGGGCGACCGGTTGCTCGTGCACTACGGCGCGACACCGCGGCTGGGCTCACTTGTCGTCGTCCGGCTGCCCGACCGACCGGTGGCGGTGAAGCGGCTGACGATGAGAGTCGAGGGCGGCTGGTGGGTGGAGCGCGACAACCCCGCCGACGGCGTGGACTCGTGGCACGTCGGTGCGGTTGGCGACGAGGATCTGCTGGGTCGCGTGGTGCTGAGGGTGTGGCCCGCTCGTCGGCGGCGGCTGCGGCGCTCGCACTAGGCTTGGTGGATGCTTGCCGTCTTCGCCGAGTCGACCGATGCGGAGAACCCGCTCTCAGGCCTCGTCGTCGGTGAGCGCCCCGACCCACAGGGCGAGCCGGGGTGGACGACCGTCCACGTCAAGGCTGCGGCCCTCAACCACCACGACGTGTGGTCGCTGCGAGGCGTCGGGCTGCCGGATGAGCGGCTGCCGATGACTCTGGGCTGTGACGCCGCGGGGCTGGACGAGGACGGCAACGAGGTCGTCGTCCACGCTGTCATCAGCGACCCCGACTGGCAGGGCGACGAGACTCTCGACCCGCGGCGCTCGCTGCTGTCGGAGCGGTACCAGGGGGTGCTCGCCGAGCGAGTGGTCGTTCCGCGGCGCAACGTGGTGGCGAAGCCGGCGTCGCTGTCGTTCGAGCAGGCGGCGTGCCTGCCCACGGCCTGGCTGACGGCGTACCGGATGCTCTTCACGCAGGGCAGGCTGCGCCCCGGCGACAGCGTGCTGGTTCAGGGCGCGGGGGGCGGTGTGTCGACGGCGCTGATATCGCTGGCCAGCGCAGCAGGGCTGCGGGTGTTCGCGACGAGTCGGAACGAGTCCAAGAGGGCGCGGGCACTCGACCTGGGGGCGCATGAGGCCGTGGCACCCGGGGCCCGGCTGCCCGAGCGGGTGCACGCCGTGATGGAGACGGTCGGCGCGGCGACGTGGCGGCACTCCATGACGTCGCTGCGGCCAGGGGGAACGCTGGTGATCAGCGGAGCTACCTCTGGTGCGGCTCCTGACGACGCTCAGCTGACCCGGCTGTTCTTCCTGCAGCTGCGGGTGCAGGGCTCGACCATGGGCACCCGGGACGAGCTCGAGGCTCTGGTCCAGATGCTCGACCTCACCGGCGCCCGGCCGGTCATCGACCGGGTGCTGCCGATCGGGGACGCCAGGGAGGGCTTCGGCGCCATGATCGCGGGAGACCTCTTCGGCAAGGTCGTCTTCACCCTCTGACCGACGATCCGAGACTTCCGGACCGACGATCCGAGACTTCCGGACCGACGATCCGAGACTTCCGGACCGACGATTCAAGACTGCCGACGGACTCCAGCGGGAGAGGTCAGTCGTCGGTGTCGAGACGGGCAAGCCAGGTCGCGAGGCGCTCGACCGCGCTCTCGAACTCGGGGTTGAGGTCGACGAACTCCTGCATGCGGTCCGCCACCCAGATGAGCTGGACGGTCTCGTCGCCTCGCCGGTCGATGAGCTCCTCGATGCCGCGGTCGGTGAAGTACATGAGCCGCCTCAGGCGAACGCCTGGTCCAGCAGCGCCGCGAACTCGTCCAGGTGCTGTGCCTTCTGGCCCGCCGACGGCGCAGCCGATGCGAGCCGGGTCACCGGTGTGAACGGCAGGTCGGTGCCGAGCTCCGGAGCCAGGTTCAAGGCCATGTGCGGCCACGGACCCATGTTCGACGGCTCGTCCTGCACCCACCTGATCTCGGTGAGGTTCGGATACCGGGCGATCTCGGCCTTCACCTCGTCGACCGGGCGCGGATACAGCCGCTCCAGACGGGCGATGGCGATCCGGTCGCCCATCTCGCGCTTCTTCCGCTCGGCGATCAGGTCCCAGGTGATGCGGCCGGAGCACAGCAGCAGCACCTGCACCGATGCGGGGTCGGCGCCCTCGTCGCCGATCACGGGGCGGAACGTCCCTGCCGTGAAGTCGGTGGGCGCCGAGGCGGCGTCCTTGCGCTTCAGCATCGACTTCGGCGTGAAGACCACCATCGGCCGGTGGGTGCTGCCGAGCGAGTGCTGCCTGAGCAGGTGGAAGTAGCTCGCCGGGGTCGACGGCTGCGCGATCGTGAAGGCGTCGTTGGCGCCGAGCGCCAGGAAGCGCTCGATACGCGCCGACGAGTGGTCCGGACCCTGGCCTTCGTAACCGTGCGGCAGCAGCAGAACGACGCCTGACTGCTGCTGCCACTTCGCCTCACCGGAGACGATGAACTCGTCGATGATCGTCTGGGCGCCGTTGGCGAAGTCGCCGAACTGCGCCTCCCACAACGTGAGCGCCTCCGGGCGCGCCACCGAGTAGCCGTACTCGAAGCCCATCGCGGCGAACTCCGACAGCAGCGAGTCGTAGACGTTGAAGCTGGCCTGACCTTCGGACAGGTGCTGCAGCGGAGTCCACTCCTGCGCCGTGAGCCGGTCGATGACGGTGGCGAAACGGGACACGAAGGTCCCGCGCCGGGAGTCCTGGCCCGCGAGCCGGACGGGACGGCCCTGCATGAGCAGCGACCCGAACGCGAGGATCTCTCCGGTGCCCCAGTCGATGGGCCCGTCGGCGATGGAGGCGGCACGCCGCTGCAGCTGTGGCAGCACCTTGGGGTGCACCGTGAAGCCGTCGGGAGGCGTCAGGTGGACGTCGGCGATGCGCTTCATCGCCTCGGGAGTGATGGCGGTGTCGGCGCTGCCGCTCGCTGCGCCCTTGGTGGGATAGTCGGGGACCGTCAGATACTCGTCCTGCTGGCTGGTAGCCGCCCGGACATCGGTGAACACGGCCTCGAGCTGCTTCTGGTAGTCCCGCATCGCCGACTCGGCCTCGTCGAGGGTGATGTCACCGCGGCCGATGAGCGCCTCGGTGTAGAGCCGGCGCACCGAGCGCTTCTTCTCGATGAGGTCGTACATCAGAGGTTGCGTGTACGACGGGTCGTCGCCCTCGTTGTGGCCGCGCCGCCGGTAGCAGACGAGGTCGATCACGACGTCCTTCTTGAACGCCTGGCGGTACTCGAAGGCGAGCTGCGCCGCCCTGATGCACGCCTCGGGGTCGTCACCGTTGACATGGAAGATCGGCGCCTGGACCATCCGGGCGACGTCGGTGGCGTAGAGCGACGAGCGCGAGGACGACGGCGACGTCGTGAAGCCCACCTGGTTATTGACCACGACGTGAACCGTTCCACCGGTGCGGTAGCCCCTCAGCTGCGACAGGTTCAGAGTTTCCGCGACGACTCCCTGCCCGGCGAACGCGGCGTCCCCGTGGACGAGCAGCGGCAGTACGGGGTACGCAGCGCCCTTGTTGAGGAGGTCCTGCTTCGCCCTGGCGATGCCCTCGAGGACCGGGTCGGCCGCCTCGAGGTGTGACGGGTTGGCGGCGACGGACACCTTGATCGTCTCACCGTGGCCGGAGACGAAGACGCCTTCCGCCCCCAGGTGGTACTTGACGTCACCGGAGCCCTGGACGGTGCTCGGGTCGATGTTGCCCTCGAACTCGCGGAAGATCTGCGCGTAGCTCTTGCCCACGATGTTGGCGAGCACGTTGAGCCGGCCACGGTGGGCCATGCCGATCGTCACCTCGTCGAGGCCGGCGGCGGCAGCAGCCTCGCAGATCTCGTCGATCAGCGGCACCGTCGTCTCCGCCCCTTCGAGGCTGAAGCGCTTCTGCCCGACGAACTTCGTCTGGAGGAACGTCTCGAAGGCCTCGGCCTGGTTGAGCTTGTGGAGGATCCGGAGCTGCTCGTCCCGCGGAGGCTTCGTGTGCGGCTGCTCCACACGCTCCTGGATCCACTGCCGCTGCTCCGGGTCCTGGATGTGCATGTACTCGATGCCGGTCGTGCGGCAGTAGGAGTCACGCAGCACCCCGAGGATGTGGCGCAGCTTCAAGAAACGCCGCTCCACGAACGACCCGCAGGCGAACTCGCGGTCGAGGTCCCACAGGGTCAGCCCGTGGGTGGCGATGTCGAGGTCGGGATGGCGGCGCTGGCGGTACTCGAGCGGGTCGGTATCGGCCATCAGGTGGCCCCGCACCCGGTAGGCGTGGATCAGCTCGAGGATGCGCGCTTGCTTGCCAATCGCGTCCTCGTGGCTGGTGGAGATGTCCGGCGCCCAGCGGATCGGCTCGTACGGGATGCGCAGCGCGCGGAAGATCGTGTCGTAGAAGCCTTCCTCGCCGAGGAGCAGCGCGTGGATGCGACGCAGGAAGTCGCCGGACTGCGCCCCCTGGATGATCCGGTGGTCGTACGTCGACGTGAGCGTCATCACCTTGCTCACCGCGTTGCGCGCGATCGTCTCCTCCGAGGCGCCCTGCCACTCGGGCGGGTAGTCCATCGCCCCCACCCCGATGATGCAGCCCTGACCGCTCATCAGCCGGGGTACGGAGTGGTTGGTCCCGATGGTCCCCGGGTTCGTCAGGCTGATGGACGTGCCCTGGAAGTCGGCGACGGTCAGCTTGTTGTCCCGGGCACGTCGTACGACGTCCTCGTACGCCGTCCAGAACTCGGCGAAGCCCATCGCTTCGGCGCCCTTGATCGCCGGCACCAGGAGCTGGCGGGTGCCGTCGGCCTTCTGCACGTCGATGGCGAGGCCCATGTTGACGTATGCGGGTCGCACCAAGGTGGGCAAGCCGTCGACCTCCTCGTAGAAGTAGTTCATCTCCGGCATGGCCTGGAGTGCCTGGACGATCGCGAACCCGATGATGTGGGTGAACGACACCTTCCCGCCCCGGGCTCGGGACAGGTGGTTGTTGATGACGATGCGGTTGTCGATGAGCAGCTTGACGGGCAGGGTGCGGACGCTGGTGGCGGTCGGCACCGTCAGGCTTGCGTCCATGTTGACGACGGTGCGGGCGGCAGCGCCTCGCAGCGCGACGTGCTCGGGCTCGGCGTCTGCCGGCACGTGGAGCGGCTCGGTCCGCGACGCGGGTTCCTTGGGAGCTGGGCTGGGGGCGGTGGCGGCCGGCTGCTGAGCCGGCTGCTTCGTCGTCTCCGGCGGCTCCGCCTTCGCGGCGGGCTGGGCCACCTTGGGCGCGGGTGGCGTGGCTTTAGGCGCGGGTTGCGTGGCTTTGGGCGCGGGTCGTGCTGCCGTGGTCGTCGGCTTCTCGGGTGGCGATGCGTGCCCGTTGCTGCTGTCGCCGGTGCCCACCGTCACGGTGGCTGTTCCGTCCTCGGCGAAGAGCTGCTGCCACTCGTCACTGACCGATCCGGGGTCTTCCTTGTACTTGTCGAACATCTCGTCGACAAGCCATTCGTTGGGGCCGAAGCCCGCCAAGGAATCGGACTGCGTGGACTCGGACACGGTCTGAGGTTCGCCTCTTCTGCTATAGCGTTTCGCGCGGGGACAACTCCTAGGCTAACTCTCGACGGAACTGTCGCGCATGAAGTCCAGCCGCCACGTGCCGTCGAGGTGCGCTTGGACCGCGGGCCCCAGCAGTGCGATGGCCTGGTCGTCGTCCAGCCCGGCCAGTGGCTCCGCCCGCACAATGGCCGACAGGAACGCGAAGCCGAGCAGCTGTGACATGGCGGCGCCCACGCGGACGACCTCGACGCCCAGCAGGCCCGCGACCCTCGGCACGATGACGTCCTCGACCATGCGTCGGACCAGCATCCCGCCTTCGTCACTGGCTGCGGCTGCGCGGAACACCGCCTGCAGCTGCTGGCTCGTGGCGGGGTCGCGCCAGGCACTCACGAAGACCGTCGCCGCTCGCTGGCCGCGCTGGTCCGGCGCAGCCGCCTGGAGCGCCGCCACCATCTCGATCAGCGGCTGTGGTGGAAACGCGACTGCCGCCAAGAAGAGCTGGTGCTTGCTCCCGTAGAAGTGCCGAACGAGCGCTTGGTTGACTCCCGCTCGCTCCGCCACGGCACGAAGAGTCGTTCCCTGGTAGCCGGTCCGCGAGAAGAGCTCGCGCGCCGCTTCGAGTATCGCTCCCGACGTCAGGGTCCGGCCGGGCCGCCGCCCCGCGGTCGTCATGCTCCTATCGTCCACCTCCGCGCGAGCCCTTGACGGATTGCCACCCTCGGGTGTTAATTATACGTATGAGTAAATCTATCGTGATCTCGGCGCGCGGGCTGACCATCCGTCGCGGGAGCAGGGACGTGCTTCGACAGCTGGAGTTCGAGCTGTCGGCAGGTGGCATCACCGCTCTGGTGGGCCCGAGCGGCTGCGGGAAGACCACCCTCATGAGGAGCGTGGTTGGCCTGCAGAAGATCACGGGCGGGTCGCTCACCGTGCTCGGAGCACCGGCAGGCACGGCCTCGCTGAGGTCCCGGATCGGCTATGCGCCGCAAGGTACGTCGGCGTACCTCGACCTCACGGTGCTGGAGAACGTGCGCTACTTCGCCGCCTGCGTCGGAGCCGACCGAGACGACATCGACCGCGTGGTCGCGGACGTGGACCTCGCCTCCAGTGCTCATCAGCTCACCGGCTCCCTCTCGGGCGGGCAGCGCTCCCGCGTGAGCCTCGCGATCGCGCTCCTCGGCAGCCCGGATCTCCTCGTCCTCGACGAGCCGACGGTGGGCCTAGACCCGCTGCTACGCGAGCAGCTCTGGCAGCTCTTCGCCGACCTGGCGAGCACGGGCGTGACCCTCATCGTGTCCAGCCACGTCATGGACGAGGCCGAGCGATGCCAGGACGTGCTGCTGATGCGCGACGGTCGAGTGCTGGCTCAGCAGAACCCGGCGGTGCTCAAGGAGCGGACCGCCACCACAAACCTCGACGAGGCGTTCCTGCGGCTGGTCCGAGACGACGAGGCAGAGGTGGCGGCATGATCGGACGAGCGTCCCTGGCCACGGCGAGGCGGGTGGCTCAACAGCTGCGCCACGACCCTCGCACGGTGGTGCTGATGCTGCTGATGCCGTCGCTGCTGCTCGCGCTCCTTCGTTACGTCTTCGCCTCGGAGCGGGCGTTCGCGGCCAGCGCTCCAGCGCTGCTCGGGGTGTTCCCGCTGACCCTGATGTTCCTGGTCACGTCGATCACCACGCTGCGGGAGCGGACGTCGGGAACGCTCGAGCGCCTCATGACCACGCCGATCGCGAAGCTCGACCTGCTGGTGGGCTATGCGATCGCCTTCGGTTTGGTGGCGCTGGTACAGGTGGTGGCTGCGGTCCTGACGTCGGTTGCGCTGGGGCTCGACGTCGGCGGCTCGATCGGCTGGCTGCTGCTCGTCGCTGCCGCAGACGCGCTGCTCGGCGTGGCGCTCGGGCTGCTGGCAAGCGCGTTCGCCCGCACGGAGTTCCAGGCCATCCAGTTCATGCCGGTCGTCGTACTCCCGCAACTGCTCCTGTGCGGTCTCTTCCACCCGCGCGACGGGATGGCTCGCCTGCTCGAGTGGGCCTCCGACGTGATGCCGCTCTCGTACGCCGTCGAGGCGCTGCAGCGGGTCGCGTACGACGACGCGGTCGGCGTCACCTACACCCGTGACCTGCTGCTCGTCCTCGCCTGCGCTGTCGTGGGACTGGCGCTGGCCGCCGCCACCCTGCGCCGCCAGACTCCCTAGGCTCAGAACTGATGAATGCCCCTGGGTCGGGAGGCTTGCCCGAGACGCCGCGCCCGCCGTACACGGCTGTGATCTTCACGTCGACTGGCGAGGAGCGCTGGCTCGTTACTGGTCGTAGCGCCGTTCTTCGACGTGCTTCGTCCTGCCCTGCTGCATGGTCAGGATGAGCGACAGGATGATCGCCAGGATCCCGACGATGAAGAGGATGAGCCCCAGCGTGTCGTCGTCGACGTACGTGATGTTCACGTCAAGAGCCCACATCAACACAGCACCGGCGACGACCAGGACGATCCCGAGCCCGAGACCCATGGCAAACTCCTTTGGCAGACCGGCAGGAGGCGCCATCATATCGCCACGCTGCCGCCGCGCTGCGTAGGCGGAGGTCCGCGCTGGGCGCCACACTCGTCGCGCGGACAACGACTGAAGACTGCGCGAGGCGCGATTCTCGATGGACGCGAGCGACGCGAACCATCGATCATAGGGCTGTGACATCCATCAACCCAGGCGCCGGTGACGGCGATGCCCGCCCTGTTCCGGGCCTGTTCCGTGAGGTTGGAGAGAGACGCGACGACGCATCCGGCGGCCCCGGAATGGGCGGGGAAGCCTGGTTGGAGGGAAGGGCGTGGCAGATCGCTGCAGATGAGGAGGCTCTCTGGATCGCGGCCCACACGCGACCTGGTCTAGCGATCACCTCGGCGATCCCGGCGGTCTTCGACGCGTATGCCACGCTGCTCGTGCCCGACTGCGAGGAGCAGCGGCTGTCCGACAATGCCCTCCTGGCGCTACTACGCGCCCACTCACCCGACCAACCCTGGTGGCTCGGGTACCTCGAGACCGGGGCCTCGTCCGTCGTCTTCCCCGATGCGCCACGCGTGCGTCTGTATTCGGGATGGGACTACGTCTTGGTGAAGGCGGGACCTGACCAGGCGGCGAGCTGGCGAACGTACGCCGCTGCGCTGCCGTGGCATGGTGCGCTGCCCGAGCTGATTTTTCCACTGGATCACTCCTGGCTGGTCTCGACCCTCTGGGACGACGACTGGAGGTGTCTCGGCGGCCCGACGAGCCTCGTGACGGGACTTCTCGATCACCCGCAGCTCGAGGCGAGGGCGGTAGCGCTCGACGAGGACGCAACGCCACCGGGTCACCACGCTCGATAGGCGGCGGGTCTCAGGCACTGAGGTTCGTTGAATGGGTGTCGGTGTTGAATGGGCTGCGACTCCAAATGGCGCCCCCGGCAGGATTCGAACCTGCGCTCCCGCCTCCGGAGGGCGGTGCTCTATCCCCTGAGCTACGGGGGCTCGCTGGGGCTCACAGGCTAGCAGCGCAGCCTCGTTAGGATGAGCCCGTGACCCCCGAAGAGCTCTCCGCGACCATTGCCGCTGCGCTGCGGTCTCTCGTCGCGCGCGGCGCCTTTGCGTTCGACGGTGTCCTTCCCGACCAGGTGGTCGTCGAGAGGCCCAGGAACAGGGAGCATGGGGACTACGCCACCAACGTCGCGCTGCGGCTCGCCAAGCTGGCCGGCATGTCGGCACGCGACCTCGCCGAGACTCTCGCGACCGAGCTCAAGGGGTACGACGGCATCGCTGACGTCTCGGTCGCGGGGCCTGGGTTCATCAACCTCCGCGTCGCGGCCGCCGCCCAGGGCGAGGTGGCGCGAGCTATCGTCACGGCAGGCTCGTCGTACGGCGACATGGACGCCCTGGCAGGCAGCAAGGTCAACCTGGAGTTCGTCTCGGCCAACCCGACCGGGCCGGTCACGCTTGCCTCCGCGCGGTGGGCGGCCATGGGCGACTCGCTGGCGAGGATCATGCAGTCCTGCGGAGCAGACGTCACCCGCGAGTACTACTTCAACGACGCGGGCGCGCAGATCGACACGTTCAGCGCCTCACTGCTCGCCATCGTGCGGCGCCAGCCGACTCCCGAGGACGGCTATTCAGGTGCCTACATGGCCGAGCTGGCTGAACGACTGCTCGCCTCGCACCCGGAGCTGGCGGACCGGCCGGACGCCGAGGCGCAGGAGATGCTGCGCGCCGAGGGCGTCGAGCTGATGTTCGGGGAGGTCAAGTCCGAGCTGCACGACTTCGGTGTCGACTTCGACGTCTACTTCAGCGAGCGCAGCCTGCACGAGAGCGGCGCCGTGGACGCGGCGATCGCACGGCTGCGCTCCAGTGGGCTGACCTACGAGGCAGCAGGCGCCGTCTGGCTGCGCTCGACGGACTACGGCGACGACAAGGACCGCGTCATCATCCGGTCCAACGGTCGTCCCACCTACATCTGTGCCGACGCCGCCTACTACCTCGACAAGCGCGCGCGGGGTTTCGACAAGGTGATGATCGTCCTCGGGGCGGATCACCACGGCTACGTCGGGCGCTACCGGGCCCTCGCGGCGGCCTTCGGCGACGACCCCGACAGGACCCTCGAGCTGATCATCGGCCAGATGGTGAACCTGCTCCGAGACGGCGAGCAGCTGCGGATGAGCAAGCGCGCCGGAACGGTGCTGACGATCGAGGACCTCGTCGACGCCGTCGGCAACGACGCGGCCCGCTACGCCCTGGTGCGGTACTCCAACGACTCGCCCATCGACATCGACCTCGACCTCTGGGCGCGCCAGAGCAGCGACAACCCCGTGTACTACGTGCAGTACGCCCACGCGCGGCTCGCGTCGATCGAGCGCAACGCCGAGCAGCTGGGGTTCGCTCCCGAGCTCGACCGCTTCGACCCTGCGCTGCTCGTCCACGAGCGCGAGGGCGACCTGCTGCGGGCGCTGGCCACCTTCCCGTCCGTCGTGGGAACGGCAGCCGACCTCCGCGAGCCGCACCGGGTCGCGCGCTACCTGGAGGCCACCGCCGCGACGTTCCACAAGTTCTACGACGAGGCCCGGGTGCTGCCCCGCGGAGACGAGGACGTCGCTGACATCCACCGGACGCGCCTGGTCCTGGTGAGCGCGACGAGGATCGTCCTCGCGGGCGGCCTGCGACTGCTCGGCGTCTCCGCACCCGAGCGGATGTAGTGCCGACCCACGTCCCGGCCTGGCTGCTCACTCCGGCCGATCCCAACCTGCTGGTGCCTCAGCTGTGGTCGTCCGGCGTCGCCAAGGGGCCCGGCGGCGAGCTCACCGTGGCGGGGGTTCCGGTCTCGCAGATCGCCAGGGAGTTCGGCACACCGTCGTACGTCGTGGACGAGGCCGACCTGCGCGCGAGGGCACGAGGCTTCAAGGAGGCGTTCGCGGAGTGCGACGTCTTCTACGCAGCCAAGGCCAACCTCTCAGTCGAGCTGGCGCGCTGGATCGACGCCGAGGGGCTCGGGCTCGACGTCTGCTCCGAGGGTGAGCTGGCGTGTGCCCTGCACGCGGGCTTCGACCCCGCCCGGATCGGGTTCCACGGCAACAACAAGAGCGTCGGGGAGCTGGTCACGGCGGTCGAGTGCGGCGTCGGGCGGATCATCGTCGACTCGCGGGAGGAGATCGACCGGCTCGCCGCCGTCGCCGCCGACCGTCGGGTGGTCCAGGACGTCCTGGTCCGGGTCAAGCCGGGCGTCGAGGCGCACACCCACACGTACATCGCCACGGCGCATGAGGACCAGAAGTTCGGCTTCTCCCTGGACGGTGAGGCCGCGGCGGCGATGGCCAGCGTCTCCTCGGCACCATCTCTGCGACTGCGTGGTCTGCACAGCCATATCGGGTCGCAGATCTTCGACAGCGCCGGATTCCAGGTCGCTGTCGGACGCGTGCTCGCGTTGTACGCCGAGGGGCTGGCCGCGGGCATGCCGCTCGGCGAGCTCGACATCGGTGGCGGTTTCGGCATCGCGTACACGACAAGGGACAGCCCTCAGGACCCACACGTGCTCGCGGCGTCGATCGAGCGGGTCGTCGGGGACACCTGCCATGCGCTGTCCATCCCCCGACCACGACTGTCCCTGGAGCCCGGCCGCGCGATCGCCGGACCCTCCACGTTCACCCTCTACGAGGTGGGCACCGTGAAGACGGTCCGGCTCGACAGCGGCGGCAGCAGGTTGTACGTCGCGGTGGACGGGGGCATGAGCGACAACATCCGCGCGGCCCTCTACGGTGCCGACTTCTCCTGCACGCTTGCGTCGCGGTCCTCCGACGCGCCCGCCACGCTGGCCCGCGTGGTCGGGAAGCACTGCGAGACCGGCGACGTGCTGGTCAGAGACGAGTTCCTCCCGGGCGACACGCGGCCGGGCGACCTGATCGCGGTCCCGGGCACGGGCGCCTACTGCCGGTCGTTGGCCAGCAACTACAACCACGTGACCCGCCCGGCCGTCGTGGCGGTCTTGGACGGCAGCGCGCGGGTCATCGTGCGCCGTGAGACCGTCGACGACCTGCTGCGCTTGGATGTGACGTGACCCGGACCGTTCGGGTGGCGCTGCTCGGCTGCGGCGTGGTGGGCACCGAGGTGGCCCGCCTGCTCGGAACCCGAGCGGCGGACCTGGCCGAGCGGGTGGGGGCACCGGTCGAGCTGGCCGGCATCGCCGTACGTCGGATCGAGCGGCCGAGGGCGACGGACCTCCCCGCAGAGCTCTTCACGACCGACGCCGTAGGACTCGTGGCCCGCCCGGACGTCGACGTCGTGGTGGAGGTCATCGGCGGCATCGAGCCGGCCCGCTCCCTGATCCTGGCGGCTCTCGACGCGGGCGCCTCCGTCGTCACCGCCAACAAGGCGCTGCTCGCCGAGGACGGCGGCACGCTGTTCGCGGCGGCCGAGAAGGCCGAGCGCGACCTCTACTTCGAGGCGGCCGTCGCCGGCGCGATCCCGATCATCCGTCCGCTGCGGGAGTCGCTCGCGGGGGACACGGTGCGGCGCCTCATCGGCATCGTCAACGGAACCACCAACTACATCCTGGACACGATGGAACGCGACGCCGTCAGCTTCACGTCGGCGTTGGAGAAGGCGCAGGAGCTGGGCTACTCCGAGGCCGACCCGACGGCCGACGTCGAAGGGTTCGACGCGGCCGCCAAGGCTGCCATCCTGGCGAGCCTGGCCTTCCACACCCGCGTCTCGGCGTCCGACGTCCACCGGGAGGGCATCACCGGTGTCGACCTGCGTGACCTCCGCTCCGCCCGCCAGCTCGGCTGCGTGCTCAAGGCGCTGGCGATCTGCGAGAGGTCGGTCGACGAGTGCGGGAGCACCACCGTGTCCGTGCGGGTGCATCCGGCGATGATCCCGACATCTCATCCGCTCGCGAGCGTCGGCGGCGCGTTCAACGCCGTCGTCGTCGACTGCGAGGCCGCCGGCCAGCTGATGTTCTACGGCCCCGGCGCCGGAGGGCCGCCCACGGCGAGTGCGGTGCTCGGCGACCTCGTCACGGTCGCCCGTCAGCGGCTGTCGGGGGTGGTCGGCGCGGGGGAGTCGACGTACGCGGACTGCACAGTGTCGGCCATGGAGACGGTCTCGACCCGCTACCACATCGTCCTCGACGTCGCTGACGAGCCAGGCGTCCTGGCCGCTGTCGCGCGCCTCTTCGCCGACGAGTCCGTCTCGATCGAGAAGGTGCAGCAGGACGGGCGTGGCGACGAAGCTCGGCTGGTCGTCGTCACGCACGCCGCGCCGGACGCCGTGCTGCGCCGCACCGTGACGTCGCTCGCCGCTCTGGACGCCGTGCACGCGGTGAGCTCGGTCCTCCGTGTCGAAGGCCCCGCATGACGCGGGCGACCCCGCAGCTGTGGCGAGGAGTGCTGGCGGAGTACGCCGACTGGCTGCCGGTGGGCGACCCGAGCCGCGCCGTCAGCCTGGGCGAGGGCGGCACCCCCCTCGTGCGCAGCCACTGGCTGTCCGCGCTGACCGACTGCGAGGTCTGGCTCAAGGTGGAGGCCAACAACCCGACCGGGTCGTTCAAGGACCGCGGCATGACCGTCGTCGTCTCCGCCGCGCTCGAGGAGGGAGCGACCGCAGTCGTGTGCGCCTCGACGGGGAACACGTCGGCGTCCATGGCCGCGTACGGGTCGCGTGCCGGCCTGCTGCCCCTGGTGCTGGTCCCGCACGGGCGGATCTCCCAAGGCAAGATGGCTCAAGCGGTGATGCACGGCGCGCGCATCGTCTCCGTGCTCACCGGCTTCGACGGCTGCCTGCAGATCGCCCGCGCGCTGGCCAAGGACTATCCGGTGGCTCTCGTCAACAGCGTCAACCCCCTGCGGCTCGAGGGGCAGAAGACCGCTGCCTTCGAGATCGTGGATGCCCTTGGCAGAGCACCTGACATCCATGTCCTGCCGGTCGGCAACGCGGGCAACATCGCGTCGTACTGGAAGGGCTTCCGCGAGTACGCAGCGGCGGGTCGCTGTGACTCGACGCCGGCGTTGTGGGGATTCCAGGCCGAAGGAGCAGCGCCGCTGGTCCGAGGACGCGTGGTCGAGCAGCCGGAGACCGTCGCCAGCGCGATCCGGATCGGCAACCCCGCGTCGTGGCTGCTCGCCGAAGCCGCCCGGAACGAGTCCGGCGGGATGATTGCGTCGGTCACCGACTCCCAGATCATGCGGGCGCAGCAACAGCTGGCGGCGATCGACGGCGTCTTCGTCGAGCCGGCTTCCGCGGCCGGGGCTGCCGGTCTGGCCGGGCGGCACGCGGCGCGGCAGCTGCCGGGGGGTCGCACCGTGACGGTCACGGTGACCGGGCACGGGCTCAAGGACATCGAGACCGCCCTCGAGTTCCGGGGTCAGATCGTGGACGACCCCGTGTCTCCCGACGCGACGGACGTCGCCCAGGCGGCTGGGCTCGACCGTGCCTGACTTCACGCAAGGAGCGGTCACCGTCCGGACGCCCGCAACCAGCGCCAACCTCGGCCCCGGTTTCGACAGCCTCGGGCTCGCGCTGGAGCTCTCGGACGTCATCACCGCCGAGGTGTGGGACCGCGGCACCACGGTGGTCCTCACCGGCGAAGGGGCGGCAGAGCTGCCCCGGGACGACACGCACCTGGTGGTCTCGACGCTGCGGACGATGTTCGAGCGCTGGGGACTGCCCCAGCCGGGCCTGCGGCTGACCTGCCGCAACGCGATTCCGCAGGGGCGTGGACTCGGGTCCTCGGCAGCCGCGATCAGCGCCGGGCTCCTGCTCGCCGAGGCGCTCGTCCCGGAACGCTCGCTCACCGAGCGGCAGGCACTGCGGCTGGCGACTGCGTTCGAGGGGCATCCCGACAACGTGGCGGCCTGCCTGCTCGGCGGGGTGACCGTCTCCTGGACCGATGACGGCGTCCCGTCGGCGGTCAGTCTCGAGGTCGCGGGCTCGGTCGTGCCCGTCCTCGTCGTCGCACCGACGGCAATGGCGACCGGGCTGGCCCGTGAGCTGCTCCCGCCGACCGTGACCCACCGCGACGCCGGGGAGAACGCAGCACGTGCGGCCCTCCTGGTGGTCGCGCTGACGTCCTCTCCCGAGCTGCTCCTGCCGGCGACGGTCGACCTCCTCCATCAAGAGGCGCGACGGCCGGCGATGCCGTCCTCGATGGAGCTCGTCGACGCCCTGCGGTCCTCGGGAGTCGCGGCGGTGCTGTCCGGTGCCGGCCCCTCGGTGCTCGCGCTCTGCCGGCCGCACGAGGTGGAGTCGGTTCTCATCCAGGTGCCGACGGGATGGCGCGGACTGCAGGTCGCCGTCGACCGGTTCGGCGTCCGGATCGAGCAGACCTGAACGGCGGGAATGCAGCGGCCCCGGGGCGTGTTTGGACAGGTGTCGTACGGACGAGCGGTGGGCGGTCGGGCAACCGGCCCCTCCAGGTGCTAAAGTCGACGATGTCGGCCCGAGTCGTGGGCCGGACTTCTCGCGGATCGCAGAGTTCGATCAGCACTCATCGCATGAACCGCTCTCAACGGGGCACATCCAGCGCTGACCGGATACTTCCTGCGTTCGCACAGCATTCGCCGCTATCGAGGGGCGCACTCTCGCTGCGCACCCAGACGTGAAAAGGACCTCACGTGACCCAAACCACCGACACCGCCTCTTCCGGCTCCCCGAGCCGCTCGAAGCAGGATGGCCTCAACAAGATGTTGATGTCGGATCTCAAGAACCTCGCCGGAACACTCGGCATCAAGGGCACAGCCGGGCTGCGCAAGAGCGCGCTCGTCGACGCCATCGCCTCCGCGCAGTCGGGAGCCCAGCGCTCGTACGACGCCCCGGCTCCCGCTCGGGCTCCGATCGACGACAGTCGCCAGACCCAGCAGCAGCAGCTGCGCAACAAGCCCTTCCAGAACCGCGAGGGGCAGGCCCAGGGCCACCCTCAGAACGGTCAGAGCCACGCCACCGAGACCGACAGCGCCCCGGCCCATCAGGGTCGGGGCGAGCAGGGTCACAGCCAGCACAGCCAGAGCCAGAGCCAGAACGGCTCGGGGTCGAACCCCCAGAACGGCTCGGGCTCCGGCAACCGGGACGCCACCAGCCAGACCCAGAGCAGCCGGGCTCAGGGACGCGACGGCCAGTCACAGGGCGGCCAGCCGCAGAACAGCCAGCCGCAGGGCAGCCAGTCGCAGGGCAGCCAGTCGCAGGGCAGCCAGTCACAGGACCGGGACGCGTCCGGCAGCGGACGCAACAGCAGGCGCCGCAGCCGCAGCCGCGACCGCTATCGCGACCGCGACCGGGACCGTCGCCCGCAGGGCGGCAACGACAGCGAGCCCCAGGTCAACGACGACGACGTCCTGACACCTGCCGCCGGCATCCTCGACCTGCTGGACAACTATGCGTTCGTCCGGACGACGGGTTACCTGCCCGGGCCGACGGACGTCTACGTCTCGCTCTCGATGGTGCGCAAGTTCGGGCTCCGCAAGGGTGACGCGATCACCGGCATGGTCAAGCAGAGCCAGGACAGTGACCGTCGGGAGAAGTTCAACCCGATGGTGCGCATCGACACCGTCAACGGCGCTCCGCCGGAGGCTGGCAAGAACCGCGTCGAGTTCACCAAGCTCACGCCGCTGTACGCCGCCGACCGGCTGCGCCTCGAGACCGAGCCGGGGCTGCTGACCACCCGGCTGATCGACATCGTGGCCCCCATCGGAAAGGGCCAGCGAGGCCTGATCGTCGCGCCGTCCAAGGCCGGCAAGACGATGGTCATGCAGGCGATCGCCAACGCCGTCACGACGAACAACCCCGAGTGCCACCTGATGGTCGTGCTGGTCGACGAGCGGCCCGAAGAGGTCACCGAGATGCAGCGGGCGGTCAAAGGCGAGGTCATCTCGTCGACGTTCGACCGGCCGGCTGACGACCACACGACCGTGGCGGAGCTCGCGATCGAGCGAGCCAAGCGGCTCGTCGAGCTGGGACACGACGTCTTCCTGCTGCTCGACTCCATCACGAAGCTCGGCCGCGCCTACAACCTGGCGGCACCTGCCAGTGGTCGCATCCTGTCCGGTGGTGTGGACTCCTCGGCGCTCTACCCGCCGAAGCGCTTCTTCGGCGCCGCCCGCAACATCGAGGACGGCGGCTCTCTGACGATCCTCGCCACGGCCCTGATCGAGACGGGCTCGAAGATGGACGAGGTCATCTTCGAGGAGTTCAAGGGCACCGGCAACATGGAGCTGCGGCTGCGACGGGAGTTCGCCAACAAGCGGATCTTCCCCGCGATCGACGTGGACGCCTCCGGCACTCGGCGGGAGGAGCTTCTGATGAGCAAGGACGAGCTCCAGATCATCTGGAAGCTGCGTCGGGTGCTCTCCGCCCTCGAGGGCCAGCAGGCACTCGAGCTGCTCCTGGACAAGCTCCGGCAGACGAAGACCAACGTCGAGTTCCTGATGCAGGTCAACAAGACGACGCCGACGGCGTCGGGCCTTCGCAGCTCCGACGACGGCTGAGCGGGCGCCCGCACCCATGACGACCTTGCACGACTTCTCCGCCGCCACGATCGACAAGGATGAGCGGCACCTGTCCGACTACCGCGGGAGCGTCACCCTCGTCGTCAACACCGCCTCGAAGTGTGGCTTCACCTCCCAGTACGAAGGGCTCGAGTCCCTCTACGAGACGTACGCGCCCCAGGGCTTCGCCGTTCTCGGCTTCCCCTGTGACCAGTTCGGCCACCAGGAGCCCGGCGACGAGCAGGAGATCAAGTCCTTCTGCGCCACGACGTACGACGTGACGTTCCCGATGTTCGCGAAGGTCGAGGTCAACGGGCCCGGGGCGCATCCCCTGTTCGGGTGGCTGCAGCGGGAGGAGCCGGGCGAGAGCGCCGGTCCCATCGAGTGGAACTTCACGAAGTTCCTCGTCGACGGGGACGGCAACGTCGTCAGGCGTTATGGGCCGAGGACCGAGCCCGTCGAGCTGTCGGGCGAGATCGAGCAGCTGCTGGCAGCGGAATAGGAATCGGCGCGTTCGCATTGACCTAGACGCAGTGGCATCATCTGCGATGGCTTCTGGTTCACGCCTCCGGCGAGGAGGCGACCCAGCGGCCGAGACCCGAGAGGAAACCATGAAGAAGGACATCCATCCTGAGTACGTCGACACCCAGGTGACCTGCACCTGCGGGAACTCCTTCGTGACCCGCAGCACCGCCACCCGAGGCACCATGCATGCCGACGTGTGCTCCAACTGTCACCCGTTCTACACGGGCAAGCAGAAGATCCTCGACACCGGTGGCCGGGTCGCTCGCTTCCAGGCGCGGTACGCGAAGAGCGACGCCGCCAAGAAGACCGCCGCCTCCAAGTAGCTGCTCAACGGCGCTGACCCCTCGCCTCGGCGGGGAGTCGGCGCCGTTCGCTGTCCTGGTCGGTCCCAGCTGAGGTGGATGCCATGTTCGAAGCCGTGCAGTCGCTCGTCGAGGAGCACGCCGCGCTCGAGAGCGAGCTGGCCGACCCCGACCTGTTCGCCGACCAGCCACGGTCGCGCCGGCTCAACCAGCGCTATGCGGCACTGACCGCCGTGGTGCGGGCCTATCAGGAGTGGCAGGCCACGGTCGAGAACCTGGTGTTCGCCACCGAGCTCGTCGCCGAGGATCCGGGCTACGCGGATGAGGCGGACCGGCTCGACGTGCACCGTCAGGAGCTCGAAGAGCGCCTTCGGCGGCTGCTGGTGCCGCGTGACCCCGTCGACGCCAAGGACGCCATCCTCGAGATCAAGGCAGGGGAGGGCGGGGAGGAGTCGGCGTTGTTCGCCGGTGACCTGCTGCGGATGTACTCCCGGTTCGCCGAGACCCGCGGCTGGCGGGTGGATCTGCTGGACGAGGCTCCGAGCGACCTCGGCGGCGTCAAGAGCGCCACGCTCGCCGTCAAGGCCCGCGGCACGCCGGAGCCGGGGGAGGCGCCGTACGCGCAGCTCAAGTTCGAAGGCGGCGTGCACCGCGTGCAGCGGGTCCCGGTGACGGAGTCGCAGGGTCGCATCCACACCTCGGCGGCCGGCGTGCTGGTCATGCCGGAGGCGGAGCCCATCGACGTCTCGATCGACGAGAACGACCTGCGCATCGACGTGTTCCGGTCGTCGGGCCCCGGGGGGCAGAGCGTCAACACGACCGACTCCGCCGTCCGGATCACGCACCTGCCCACCGGCACTGTGGTGTCATGCCAGAACGAGAAGAGCCAGCTGCAGAACCGCGAGCAGGCCATGCGGGTGCTGCGGTCCCGGCTGCTGCAGCTCGCCGAGGACGAGGCCGCGAGCGCCGCCTCGACGGCTCGTCGTTCGCAGATCCGGACCGTCGACAGGTCGGAGCGGATCAGGACCTACAACTACCCCGAGAACCGCATCACCGACCACCGCGTCGGTTACAAGGCGCACAACCTCGACCAGGTCCTCGCCGGCGACCTCCAGAGCGTCATCGACGCCTGCGTGGAGGCGGACCTCGCCGACCGGCTCGCGGCCGTGGAGTCTGCTGCTTCGTGAGGGACGAGGTGGGCAGCTTCGTCGAGCGGGCCACGACCCGACTCGCCGAGGCAGGGGTCGAGTCGCCGCGTCATGACGCCGAGGCGATCGTGGCGTTCACCCTCGGTACGACGCGAGCCGGCCTGCGTCAGCAGCTCCCCACACTGGCGCCGGAGGCGGCGGCGCGCGCGCAGGAGCTCGTCGATCGGCGGGCCGCCCGTGAGCCGCTCCAGCACCTGACGGGGAGGGCGGGCTTCCGCTACCTCGACCTCGTCGTGGGTGCCGGCGTCTTCGTGCCGCGCCCGGAGACGGAGGTGCTGGCCGGCCAGGCGGTCGACGAGCTGGCTCGGCTCGTGACGAGAGGCGTTGAGCATCCTCTCGCAGTGGACCTCTGCACGGGTTCCGGTGCGGTGGCGGCGGCGATGGCGACGGAGGTTCCCGTCAGCCGGGTGACAGCCGTCGAGGTGTCGGAGCAGGCGTACGCCTACGCCGTCCGCAACGCGACCCCGCTCGGCGTCGACGTCCGTCTCGGCGACATGGCCGACGTCGTGGACGACCTCGACGCGACAGTCCACGTGGTCACCGCCAACCCGCCGTACATCCCGCTCGAGGCCTTCGAGTCCGTGTCGCGCGAAGCCCGCGACTACGACCCGCCGCAAGCGCTGTGGTCCGGCGACGACGGGCTCGCCGCGATCCGGCGCGTGGCGCAGGTGGCGGCGCGGCTGCTGGTGCCCGGGGGTCTGGTGCTCTGCGAGCACGCGGACGTGCAGGGCCGATCGGCGCCCCGGGTGTTCGCCGGCAGCGGCAGCTGGTCCGAGGTTCGCGATCACGAGGACCTGGCGGGCCGGCCCCGGTTCGTGACAGCGCGCCGACTAGTGGTACCCGGCACGGACGTTGGTGACAGGCCAGTCGTGTTGACGTGAAGAGAACCTCCGGTTGGGAGAGGTCGACTGATGGAATCATGAGCGACATGCGCATCACCATTTCGACCCGGCGAGGACGGGCAACCGACCGGACGTCACTCGAGGACGTCGCTGTCGAAGCGTACCTGCCCTATGTCGACCGCTTGAGGGGCCAACGACCGGCGCCGATGGACACGGACTACGCGGCTGCGATCACTCGCGACGTTGTCTGGATCTCCGAAGTCGACGGCCAGATTGCGGGATTCCTTGTGTTGGTCGATCGGCCTGGGTACACGCTGTTGGAGAGTGTCGCGGTTCGCCCCAGATGGCAGGGCCGCGGCATCGGACGACGCCTCATCGCCATCGCCGAAGAGCACGCGAGGGCGATGGGCACCAACGTTGTGCGGCTGTACACCAATGCGGCCATGGTGGAGAACCAGGGCTTGTACGTCCGGTTGGGGTACGTCGAGGTGGACCGGCGAGTCAGAGACAGGTTTGATCGTGTCTTCTATGAGAGGGGTTCTCGTTCTCTAGCGTTGTCGGAGCAGCCTTGACCTCGGCGAGGCTGGACCCAGAGCGTGCGCCTGCAGGCGATGCTTCCCAGGGTCGCAGGTATGCGGCCACCGCGTGCGGGTACGACGAGCCGGCTCCGGCGACCGTGCTGGCACGATAGGTGCGTGAGCGAAGTCTTCTCGTGCGACGACCCGGCCCAGCGCAGCAGCGGCATGGCGCGTGCCAAGGAGTCGCTCGCGCGCAGCGGGCTCGTGGTGCTGCCGACGGACACCGTCTACGGGATCGCAGCCGATGCCTTCGACCCGACGGCGGTGCGCCGTCTGCTGCGGGCCAAGGGCCGGGGGCGTGACATGCCCCCACCCGTGTTCATCGCCGACCTGGATGTCCTTCCGGCGCTGGCGATCGGCATGAACGCGGAGGCGCGCGAGCTCGCCGAGACGTTCTGGCCCGGCGGACTGACGCTCATCTGTCGGCAGCAGCCCAGCCTGCGCTGGGACCTCGGTGACAGCCGGGGGACCGTGGCCGTCCGGGTGCCCGACCAGGTTGACACCTTGGCCCTGCTGGAGGAGACCGGTCCTCTGGCGGTGAGCAGCGCCAACACGACAGGCATGCCCGCCGCGACCACGGTCGAGGAGGCGCTCGGGATGCTCGCCGACGCCGTCGACGTCTATCTCGACGCCGGGGTCAGTCCGGGCGCCGTCCCGTCGACCATCGTCGACGTGACGAGCGACATCCTGGTGGTGCGGCGGCAGGGTGTCATCGACACCGACGCGCTGCGCGCCGTGGTCAGCAGCCTCGAGGTGGCCGGGCCGGACTGATGCGCGAGTACCTGCTCGTCTTCATCACCGCCTTCGCCGTGACCTACCTGCTCGCGGTGATCGCCAGGGAGCTCGCGATGCGCTTCGGTGCCTTCGCCAAGGTCCGCGACCGCGACGTGCACGAGGTGCCGATCCCCTACTTCGGTGGGGTCGCCATGCTGGCCGGGCTCGCTGCCGCCACGCTGGTCGCGTCGAGGCTGCCGTTCCTCGGTCACTCGGCGGACGCGGGTCACATCTTCCACGACGCGCGAGCCATCCTGCTGGGTGGCGCACTGATCTGCCTGGTAGGCGTGATCGACGACATCTACGACCTGGATGCCATCACGAAGCTCGCGGGGCAGGTGCTGGCCGCAGGCGTCGTCGTGGTGCAAGGAGTGCAGCTGCTCTGGCTGCCGCTGCCCGGGGGTGGCTCGGTCTCCATGTTCACCCTCGGCGGCTCGCAGGCGGCCCTGCTCACCGTCATCATCATCGTCGCGACGATGAACGCGGTGAACTTCGTCGACGGCCTCGACGGGCTCGCTGCCGGTGTCGTCGGTATCGGCGCCGTGGCCTTCTTCTCCTTCTCCGTCCTGCTGATCTTCGTGAACGGCCAGCAGATCTTCGCGACAGCCGCGATGCTGACCGCCGCCCTGGCGGGGGCCTGCCTGGGCTTCCTGCCGCACAACTTCTGGCCCGCGCGGATGTTCATGGGGGACTCGGGGTCGCTCCTGATCGGGCTCATGCTCTCGTGCTCGGCCATCAGCCTCACGGGGCAGTTCTCGGCGAACAACATCAACGACGGGATCGCAGGCGCCCGAGCGAGCCTGTTGCCCGAGGTGCTGCCGCTCATCCTTCCGTTCGCCGTGCTGGTCGTCCCGTTCGCGGATCTCTTGCTCGCCGTCGTCCGGCGCACCCGGGCCGGGAGGTCGCCGCTCGCGCCGGACAAGAAGCATCTGCACCACCGCCTCCTCGAGATCGGGCACTCCCAGCGCCGGGCCGTGCTCGTGATGTATCTGTGGACCGGCCTTGTCGCCTTCGGCGTGGTGCTGGTCAGCCTGTTCTCCGGCTGGTGGTCGGCGCTCGGTCTCGCCGCCATGGCAGTCACGGCCCTCGTCCTCACGTTCGGGCTGCGGAGGCGGCCGGGGATCCTCGGCCCGGGCCCCACGATCCACGACTAGCCAGCGGCGCGCTGGTCAGCCTGACGCGCTTGTGCTATATTTCACAAACACCCCGCAGCACCTCCCCCGACCTGTCGAGGATGGCCGCCGAGATGACGACCAGCACTGAAGGCCGGAGTTCGCTGTCCCCTAGCGGCGTCGAGCCCCGTGGTAGCCTCTCGCTCCGACTCGGGGAGTTGCGGGCTGATGTCCCCGGTCGAGACGGGAGCGGCTCGGAGTGGGCGAGAATCACAGCGGGGAGATCGGCGCCTGGCAGCTCGTCGGCGTCGGCGGTTTCGTGGTCGGCTGCGTGGTCGCCGGCATCGTTCTTGGCTGGCTGGCAGACGACCGGTGGGACAGCTCGCCGACCGGCATCCTCGTCGGCATCGGCGTTGGCATTGTCGTCGCAGTCGTGGGATCGTTTGTGCGGATCGCAAGCTACCTCCGCCGCTGACCCGAGTCCGAGTCGGCGGCACGTGCGTACTCGGAAGGCAGACACGTGACCCTCACGACGGTGCTCGCCCGCCAGCGGCGACCGCTGCTGGTGGCCGGCATGCTGTCAGCGGGGGTGCTGTGGATCTCGATCCCTGCCGGCCGTGCCCAGGTCGGCGTCTTCTTCGCGGTCGGCGTGTTCCTCAGCCTGCTCAACCATGTGCTCACCGAAGTCGGTCTCGCCCGCACGCTCGCGAGCAGGGGTGAGGTCAGCCGCAAGCAGTTCGCGGTCGGCTCGCTCGGCCGGCTCGCGATCGTCACGCTGATCGCGTTCGTCATCGTCGCGGCCTTCTGGCCCTACGGTGCCGCCGTCTTCGTCGGTCTCGCGCTCATGCACCTGGTGATGCTCATCTTCACCGGTCTGCCCCTACTCGAGGAGATGCGGAAGGCATGAGCTCGACGACGCTCCTCGCCGCGACCGACATCGAGGTCGGCAAGCACATCACCGCCGAGTTCTTCGGTGTCACCCTGAACGTCGACACGATCTGGGCGACGGCCCTCGCCGGCGCCATCGTGGTCGGGCTGGGTCTGTGGGTCGCGCTGAAGTCGAGCCCGACGAACCCGAGCAAGGTGCAGCTGGCCTGGGAGATGATCATCACCTACCTGACGAAGGAGGTCGAGGGATCGCTCGGCAAGGTCAACCGGTTCGTCGTCGAGCTGGCCGTGACGCTCTTCCTCTTCATCCTGATCGCGAACTGGTTCGAGCTGATCCCCACGCACCACTACCTTCCCTCGCCGACGGCCGACGTCAATCTCACGTACGCGCTCGCCCTGCTCGTGATCGTCGGAGTGCACATCTACAGCTTCCGGCAGCGAGGAGTGCGCGGGTACTTCTCGCACTACGCTCACGGCCCCAAGATCCTCGTCCCGCTGACGGTCATCGAGGAGATCGTCAAGCCGTTCACGCTCGCCTTGCGGTTGTTCGGCAACATCTTCGCCGGTGGCATCATGCTGGCGATCATCGGGCTCATCCCGATCTGGGGGTTCTGGGGGCCCAACCTCCTCTGGAAGGCGTTCGACATGTTCATCGGGCTGATCCAGGCCTTCATCTTCGCCCTCCTGACGATCATCTACTTCGGAATGATGGGTGTCACGGACGACGAGCATCCGCAAGCAGACGAGTCGGTGACACACGGCGAGGACGCTCATCACGCCGACACGGACCAGACCACCGACACCTCTGGGGCGGCTCCGGCGCGCCCCGAGCTGAGCGGTGTGCGCTGAGCACGGAGCAGCATCGCAACCACGCAAGGGACTAACAGGGCAGCACCTCGATTCTCGGCCCGGCAACCGCTGGGACCAGCGATCACGGACGACAAGGAGCCACGGACGTTATGGCAACAGATGCAGCAAACCTCGACTCGGCGATCAAGACCGCCGGCGCCCTGGTGGGTGGCGGGCTTGCCCTCGGTGGCGGCGCGATCGGCGCGGCCATCGGCGACGGGCTTGCCGGCAGCTCGCTGATCCAAGGCGTGGCCCGGCAGCCGGAGGCGCAGGGCCGCCTCCAGACGCTGTTCTTCCTGACCGTCGGTCTGGTGGAGGCGGCGTACTTCATCAACCTCGCGTTCATGGCGCTGTTCGTGTTCGTGCTCGGCAAGTAGGAAACCCCATTCGGGCGTGGGTTCTGTGCAGAGGAGCAGATGCTGATGGCAAGACCAATGGCGGCGGACAACTTCCTGGTGCCGAACGCGACGTTCGTCGTCGAGCTGATCGCGTTCGCGGTGATCTTGGGACTGCTCGCGCGGTACGTCTTTCCGCATATCAACAAGGCGTTGACAGAGCGGCAGCAGTCGATCCGGCGACAGTTCGCGGAGGCCGAGGAGGCCAAGGCCAAGGCCGAGGCTGCCGAGAGTCAGTACAGGTCGCAGCTCGTGGAGGCCCGCCACGAGGCGGCGCGGATCCGGGAGGACGCTCGTGAGGAAGGGGCGGCGATCATCTCCGAGATGCGGGAGCAGGCGCAGGCGGAGTCCGCGCGCATCGTCAAGAACGCTCAGCTGCAGATCGACGCCGAGCGGCAGCAGGTGATCCAGCAGCTCCGCACACAGGTGGGGACGATGGCCACGACGCTGGCCGGGCGGATCGTCGGCGAGTCACTCGAGGACGACGACCGCCGTCACCGCACTGTCGAGCGCTTCATCGCCACGCTCGAGAGCCAGGACCCGGGGTCCTCCGGACCGACGTTCCACGGAGCGACGTCCGCCGGGGCGCGCTGATGCAGGCCGGCTCCACCTCCGCGCAGAAGGCGCTTCTGGCGAAGCTCGACGAGCTGCTCGCCGGTGGCGACGACGTCACGACTCTCGGCAGCGAGCTGTTTGGCGTCGTCGGCATGCTCGACGCAGAGCCGACGCTGCGCCGGGTGCTGACCGAGCCTTCCCTCGAGGCGCGCGCGCGAACGGGGATGACGTCGTCGCTGCTGAGCGGGAAGGTGTCGGAGGTCGCCGTGCAGGTGGCGGCGGCCGCCGTCTCGCAGAGGTGGTCGCGCAGCCGCGACCTCGTCGACGGGCTCGAGCGTTGTGCGGTCGTCGCCGAGGCGACGAAGGCGGAACGGTCCGGAGACCTGGACGCGCTCGAGGACGACCTGTTCCGGTTCGGCCGCATCCTGGAGGCGAACCCCGAGCTTCGCGATGTGTTGTCGAACCGGGCGACACCGTTGGCTGCCAGGCGCGCTGTCCTTGATGGGCTCCTCGAAGGAAAGGTCGCGCAGGCCACGTTGGACCTTCTCGACCAGCTCCTTGTCGGCCGGCAGCGCTCGTTGGCAGCGGGGCTCGCGCACTACCAGGAGGTGGCGGCGTCGCGTCGCCAGCGGCTGGTCGCGACGGTGTGGGTGGCGTCCCCCCTGGAGGACGAGCAGAAGCAGCGGCTCATCAGAACCCTCGCACAGCAGTACTCGCACGAGGTCCATCTGAACGTCGTCGTCGACCCAGCCGTGCTCGGCGGTGTGCGGGTGGCGATCGGTGACGACGTCATCGACTCCACGATCCAGAACAGGATCGCCCAGGCACGCCGGCGGGTCGCCCGCTGACCCAGACCAGACTGACAGCCGAAGGCAGCACGACCGAGAAGCCAGACAGTCGTAGAGAGGCAAACGCACATGACCGAGCTGACGATCCGGCCCGAAGAGATCCAGGAAGCGCTCCAGCGTTTCGTCAACGACTACCAGCCCGAGGACGCCAGCCGCGAGGAGATCGGCACGGTCGCCGAGGCCAGCGACGGCATCGCGCGGGTGGAGGGCCTGCCCTCCGCGATGGCGAACGAGCTGCTCGAGTTCGAGGACGGCACGTTGGGAATCGCCTTGAACCTCGACGTCCGCGAGATCGGCGTCGTCGTCCTCGGTGACTACTCGGGGCTCGAGGAGGGGCAGCCCGTCCGGCGCACCGGCGAGGTGCTGTCGGTCCCCGTAGGCGACGCCTACCTCGGTCGGGTCGTGAACCCGCTCGGTCAGCCGCTCGACGGGCTGGGCGACCTCGAGACGACCGAGCGTCGACCGCTCGAGGTGCAGGCTCCATCAGTGGTGCAGCGGCAGAGCGTGCGCGAGCCGCTGCAGACCGGGCTGAAGGCCATCGACTCGTTGACCCCGATCGGTCGCGGCCAGCGTCAGCTGATCATCGGCGACCGCCAGACCGGCAAGACGACGCTCGCCACCGACACGATCATCAACCAGAAGCAGGCCTGGGAGAGCGGTGACCCCAACAAGCAGGTGCGCTGCATCTACGTCGCCATCGGCCAGAAGGGCTCGACGATCGCGGCTGTGCGGGGCACGCTGGAGGAAGCCGGTGCGCTCGAGTACACGACGATCGTGGCGGCTCCGGCCTCGGAAGCGGCGGGGTTCAAGTACCTTGCGCCGTACACCGGTTCGGCCATCGGCCAGCACT
>JBBSIF010000003.1:0-46346 GCA_038232255.1 Propionibacteriales bacterium | reverse complement strand
TTCTTCATCACGGGCGCCGACGCGCTCGCCCAGATCGTGACCTGGCACGACGCGGCCCGGATGGTCGAGCTCGCGCACTTCGTGGGCTGCACGCGGCCGGGTACGACGATCGACGACACCACCCTCGTCGGCCTGCCGGCCGAGCGGGTGACGATCATCGAGGTGCCCGCATTGGCCATCTCGTCCAGCGAGTGCCGGGCACGAGCCAGCCTGGGAGGGCCGGTCTGGTACCTCGTGCCGGACGGCGTCGTGCAGTACATCGCCAAGCGCGGGCTCTACCGCCCGCGCACCCCCCAACCCAGCACGCCGATGGAGGGCAACGCTTCGTGACAGCCACCGACCGCGCACTCGAGCTGGTCCGGATCGCCGCCGATGCGGCAGCGGACAAGATCGCCGCCAACATCATCGCCTTCGACGTCTCCGAGCAGCTCGTGATCACGGATGCCTTCGTGCTGTGCTCGGGATCGAACGACCGCCAGGTCAAGGCGATCGTGGACTCCGTGGAGGAGCGCCTGCGGGCCGTGGGCGCGAAGCCCATCAGGCGAGAGGGCGAACGCGACGGTCGGTGGGTGCTGATGGACTATGGCGACATCGTGGTCCACATCCAGCACGAGGAGGAGCGGGTCTACTACGCCCTGGAGCGACTGTGGCGCGACTGCCCGTCGATCCCGCTGCCGGAGAGCGTCACCAGTGGACGAGCAGGCGGCGCGGCCGGTGCCGGAGTCGATGCCGCTCTGGGAGACGCCGGGCAGTGATCCCGCGCGACATCTGGGCGTCCGGCCGGCCGGCCTCCCGGCGGCTCGTGCTGTGGCGCCACGGTCGCACGGAATGGAACGCTGTCGGGCGCGCGCAGGGCCACGCGAACGTCTCCCTCGACGGGTTCGGGCGCGCGCAGGCGCGGCGGACGGCGCCGCTGCTGGCGTCGTACGCACCGAGCTTCGTGAGGTCGAGCGACCTGGCGCGGGCGCGGGAGACCGCCGATGCGCTGATGGCGCTGCTGCCGTCCGTCGCGCTGGTGCTGGACGCGCGGTTGCGGGAGTACGACGTGGGGATCCGCCAGGGGCTGACGTTCCCCGAGTTCGCCGAGCAGCACCCCAACCTCTATGCGCAGTTCACGGCGGGGGACGCAACCGCGATCCCGGGTGCCGAGACGACCGGGCAGGTCCGCAAGCGGATGGTCGCGGCGATCACGGAAGCAGCCGACGCCGTCGGGGTCGGTGAGACGGGGGTGGTCGTGGGACACGGAGCCTCGCTCCGCGTCGGGATCCTCGCGTTCCTCGGGGTGCCGGACCGTCTCGGTGAGGTGCTCGCGGGGATGGACAACTGCGCCTGGGCGGTGCTCGAGCTGCGGCACGGCAGGGGCTGGCAGATCGTCGACTACAACGCTCGGACGCTCCCGGAGCCGGTTCCCTCGGCCGACGACCCGCAGCAGTAGCGGGCGCCCGGGCTCGGGCTCGGCGGGTGGGGCGTCGGCTCCCTGAGTTTCACCCGGAGACGCGCGTTGGCTAAACTTCACGGGCCCGGGGGTTCGCCTCCGGGCTTCCGCAACGACGCGGGGCTGTGGCGCAGCTGGTAGCGCACCTCCATGGCATGGAGGGGGTCAGGGGTTCGAGTCCCCTCAGCTCCACAGGTACTCCCACATCCATCGCCATTCCGGCATGCCTGGCACACCCGTTCGGTGCACTTCGGCACTGTTGAGGCGATCGGCCAAGAAACGACAGAAACCCTGACCACGGCCTACCACGCTCACCCTGAGTGGTACGGTCGCCGCCCGCATTCGCCGGTCATGCCAAACCCGGGCGTTGGATCAACCAGCGAAACCTCGAGCCCCAGATGAACTGACCGAAAATTGTCTGATTTCGCCGCGTCGGCGGGGTAGGCGTCGGCGTGGTCGACGATGGTGGTCGCCTTCCACTTCTTGGGGCAGATCCCGACCAAACCGAGCCTGCGCATCGTCGTGGCGACCGTCTTGCGGGAAATGGTCTCGCCGTCCTCACGCAGATCAGCCAAGATCCTCGGCGCGCCGCAGACCTGATCAGACTCACCGTGGAACCACGCGACCTTCGCCTCGATCCGCTCCTGACGGACCACCCGCTTGGACGGCACCCGGTTGGACCAGGCGTAGAACCCAGACCGCGGCACCTCCAACAGCCTGGCGATCCGGCTGATGGTGAAGTTGCTCTTCTCCGCGTGCATCAGTGCGAACGCTCCACGTTCGTATCCGATGCTTCCTGGGCGAAGAAGAGTGACGCCCTTTTCAGGAACGCCCGATCCAGCTTCAACTCCGAGTTCTCCGTACGCAGCCGTGCAAGCTCGGCCCGTTTGGTCTCACTCAGCGCGTCGTCACCGGCTTCCTGGCGCGCCGTTGACCCACCGGCCCAACGTCTGCTCCTTGATCCCGAGCTCGCGGGCCACCGCCCAGCCAGTGCCGATCACCAGCTTGACGGCCTCGTCCTTGTACTCAGGAGTGAACTCCCGACGTTGACTTGCCATAATGAACCCTCTCTTACGAGGTGTCCACCAGACGGGGGCAAGGCAGTTCCCCTCCGACCGCTCGTGCGGACGTTCTGCGTAAGAGAGCGACGTTGAGGAAGTCGACGGAGAACACCGGCTCGCTAGTATCGGCGGCCGCGGGCATCTGACCCATGTCGAGCGGCTCCAGGAACGCGAACACCTCCCGGAGGTCGTCGAGGCTGTAGGCGATTCCTCCCTCCAGGCGACCCTGCTTCAGGAGGGTGAGGTCGTCGGCCTCCGTGCCCATCTTCCCGGGGGCGAAGGTGGCGATCCCGAAGCGCCCCTGCGGCGCGAGACAGGCGGCGATCGCACGAAGGTACGACAGCCTCCGATGGGGCGGGAGGTGATGGAAGCAGCCGGAGTCGTAAACGAGGTCGAACGGACCGCCCGGGACCTCCTCGCGCAGGACGTCGCAGTCCACGAACGTAACCGGTGCGGCGGTCGAGCGGCGGCGCGCCTCTGCGACGGCGTACGGAGAGATGTCGATCCCAGTGGCGCGATAGTGCTGGCGTGCAAGCCAACGGGTGTTGCGACCAAGGCCGCAGCCGATGTCGAGGGCTGCACGGTCGTCGCCCGCCGGGATGAGGCCGCGGGCGTGCCAGTCGACGAGGCAGGCGTCCGGAAGGTCGGAGTTGAGCGGGTGGTCTGCGCGGTTGAAGATCCCCTCCCAATGGTCCCTCTCCTGGCGGTGCGTCCAGTCCGAGCCGTCGTCGAAGACCCGATCGAGGAGGTCGAGCAGCTGAGCGGTCGTCGCTACGCGCATGAGCCGAGTGTTTCAGAGCCGCATCCTCGCTGAGTGTCGCGCTTCGGCTGGGCGGCGGGGTACGACGGCACGCCAGCAGCCACGATCGCGTGATGCCTGAGGTCTTGCCGCGTCAGGGGCGCGGCAGCTACGCTCGCGAGCAATCGATTTGGCTAAGCAGACACGTTGCTCCCCCTCCTGTCGTGCCTGCCCACCAGGAGGAGCAGAGCATGAGCGAAGACAACAGGATCCAGAGGCGGTCTGTGCTGCTGGGGGCGGCCGCTGCTGCGGCGACGGGGGTCGTGGGCGGCGTATCGTCGCGCGCCTCCGCTGCGGGTCCGCTGGACTACGACCCCGCACCGTTGTGGCGTACCGCGGCCAACCGAGGGCTGGTCTACGGCACGGCGTGGGCGACCTGGATGGGAGGCGACCATCAGCTGACCAAGCTGCAGAACCGAGAGGCGGCCATGCTCTTCACCCAGGACGACCTCCTCTGGTACGTGCTGAAGCCGACGCCTGAGTCGAGGCTCGACTTCAGCTACGGCGACGCGTTCTACCGTCAGGCTCACCAGAACAACCAGCTCGTACTGGGTGCTCACCTGGTGTGGGACGAGGGCTTCGGGGACGGCTGGACCGACGACGACCTGTGGGGCCTCAACCGCAGGCACGCGTCGGAGCTGCTGTTCGGGGTTCTCACCGCAGAGGTCAAGCACTACCGAGGTCGGACCACCGCGTGGATCGTGGCCAACGAGGTCACGGACCCCGAGGGCGTTCACGGCTTCCGCACCCAGGTGCCGTGGTACAACACGATCGGCCCCTCCTACATCGCCGAGTCGTTCCACCTGGCGCACAACGAGGACCCAGCCGCCACGTTGATCCTCAACGAGTTCGGCTTCGAGACAACGAACAAGTACGGCGACGAGCCATGGCGTCGACGCAAGGCTCTGCTGGAGGTCCTCGACACCCTGCTGTCGCAGGGGGCGCCGGTGCAGGCAGTGGGGATCCAGGCGCACCTGCTCGCCTACCAGTTCGCCGATCGGTTCAAGACGCAGGCCTACCGCGGCTTCCTCCGCGAGATCGCCGACCGCGGTATGCACATCCTGATCACGGAGATGGACGTCCTCGACAGCGGGCTGCCGGCGAGCCCGGCCCTGCGCGACCCGATGGTCGCCGACGTCTACCGCCGCTATCTGGACGTGGCGCTCGACGAGCACGCGGTCAAGGCGGTGCTGACGTTCGGCCTGACCGACCGCTACTCGTGGCTCCAGGAGGACTACCCGCGCCATGACGGCGCCCGCCGCCGTCCGCTTCCGTTCGACAACATGTACCACCGCAAGCCCGCCTACTGGGCGCTGCGCCAGTCCCTGCTGCACGCTCCCTACCGCAAGCCCGCCTGGAACATCAGCCGGTAGCGGCGACGGTTCGCCTCGGGACACGCAGCGTCCGCCCACCTGGGCGCGGTAGCGCTCGAGCAGGCGGACGCAACGGCGGGTACGGCGTACGGCGTACGGCGTACGGCGGGGAAGGGCGGGCGGTGGAGGCGCCGCCTACCGGAGACGCCGCCTTCCGGAGACGCCGCCTAGTGGAAGCGCCGCCTTCCGGAGACGCCGCCTACCGGGGGAGGGTGACCGGGGCAGCGGCTGCGGCGGCGTCGTACCCGGCGAGCGCGATCTCGAGCGCCCGGACCCCGTCGTCGCCGTCCGCGCAGGGACTCAGCACCTGACCGGCGCGGACCGAGCCGAGGAAACCCTCGATCATCAGCGCGTCGACGTCGACGCCGAAGGGCACCAGGCGAAGCCCGCGCGTGGTTCGGCTGCTCACGAGCTGCAAGGACGCGCCCAGGTCATCGATGCTCAGCGAGCCGCCGGTGCCCAAGATGCGCAGGTAGAAGTCGTAGTCCCAGGGGTTGTCGGCAGGCACGGACCAGCTTGGGTCGACGCTCGCCGCCATTCCGCTGTCGAACACCAGCGACATCAGCGCCACGTCGTCGACTCCGATGTCCCACATCCGGGAGTCCACCTCCGCTGCCACGCGAACGACCTCGCTGCCGCTGAGGTGGCGCATGACGTCGGTCAGGTGCACGGAGTGGTCCAGCAAGGCGCCGCCGCCGGACTGTGCTCGGTCGGTGATCCACGGGGGATAGGCCGGGGGGCGCGGTGGTCGCCCCCGGTTCCCGCCGACCATGGAGATCAGATCACCGAGGTCGCCCGCGGCGACAGCCGCCCGCACCTCCTGGACCAAAGGGTGGAAGCGGGTGACGAACGCGATCTGCAGCTGCACGCCGGCCGCTCGGCACGCGTCGACCGTGGCGGCGGCATCCTCAAGAGTCGTGGCGATCGGCTTCTCACACAGGACGGAGCAGCCATGAGCCGCGGCCAGCTCCACGAGGCCGCGATGCTCCACGGTCGCGCTGCAGACCAGCACCGCGTCCACGGCGGCCGAGGCGACGAGCTCGGCCGCGTCGGGAGAGTAGGCGACGCCGAAGTCCGCCACGAGAGGCGCTGCCAGGCGCGGGTCGGCGTCGTACACCCCGACCAGACGAGCGTTCGCAGACGCCGTGAGCGCCCGCGCGTAGGACCAGGCGTGCGATGTGTGCGCGCAGCCCAGCATCGCCACGCCGACCGGCGTTGTCACGGCTGCTCCCAGCTGGTCAGGTCGATCGTGGCGCCGGAGCGGACGGACTCCAGCGCCGCCAGCGACGTGCGCAGCGCGGACAGGCCGTCGGCCGGCGGGACCGGCGGCGGCCCTCCGGAGCCCACCGCCTCGACAAAGCTGTGGATCTCCGAGGAGAAGCCCTGCTCGCCCAGGGGGTCGAAGCGCACGGACGCACCGTCCCGGCGGTGCAGCCATCCGCCGGCGATCGAGTCGTAGCTCCAGGACAGCCGGCCCTCCGTCCCGATGAGCTCGACGGCGACCTGGAACCCGTGGGTCGCCGGATGTGCCCAGCTCGTCTCCACCAGTCCGATCGCGCCGCTGGAGTAGCGCACGTGAGCCACGGCATACGTCGAGGGCCCGACGGCAGTGTCCGCGCCGACGGCGTGCAGCCGGATCGGCTGACTCCCGCTCACCCAGGAGAGATAGTCGAAGCTGTGCACGGCCAGGTCGACCACCGGGCCGCCGGAAAGGTCGAGATTCGCGAGCCACCCGACCTCGCTCCATCCGGGCAGTGAAGTCGTGATCGAGTGCGACATCATCTGGACCTCACCCAGCTGACCGGACTCGACCACCTGCTGAGCCTGCCGGTGGTCGGGCTCGAAGCGGCTGACGTGTCCGATCATGCAGATCCCGGCAGCTGCCTCGCTGGCGCGCACTATCGAGCTGGCGTCGTCGAGAGAGCGGGCGATCGGCTTCTCACACAGCACGTTGAGGCCTGCCTGCAGCGCCTGCACCGTGAGGCCGGCGTGAGTGGGAGAGGGCGTGCAGACGCTGAGGATGTCGAGGTCCGCCTCGATGAGAGCCTCCAGGTCCGGCAGCGCGGCGGCTCCGACCTGCGATGCGAGGCGCTCCGCTTTGCCGGCAACGGGATCCGCGACAGCCACCACGCGCACGCCCGGCTCCGCTGCGTAGGCGCGGGCGTGGACGCCGGCGATCATGCCGGCCCCCGCGATGCCCACCCGGAGGTCTGTCACGACGGCCTGCGCGCGCTACGTCGTACGGCGTCAGGGCCCGAAGGACCACCGGTCTCGGGCGTCAGCGCCACACGCGGCTCGGAGGGGCGTCGGGGTTGATGTCCGGTCCGAAGAACTTGAAGACCACGAGGTCCTCGCGCCCGGTGTTGCGCACCAGGTGTGGCGAGACCGCCGCCTCTTGGGTCACCAGCAGCTCGTCGAGCTGCGCATCTCCGCCATGCATCTCGTGACCGGCGTACGACCCGGTGCCCGCCCACACGAGGACGTTGTGGACGCCGCGCTCCCGCGAGCGGAACTCCCCACCAGGAGGGACGACGAGCTTCTTGCCGCTGAACTTCGGCGTGCCGTAGAAGATCCACGTCTCCGCGTCCTCTGGCTGGTCGCCAGCGTCGACGGGTTGCGGCGTCAGGTGGTGGTTCTCGTAGAAGAAGGGGTCGCCGTTCAGCTCCCACTCGACAAAACCGAGCGGGAAACGCTCCCCGTGGGCACGTCGGTCCTCCTCCCGGACGTCCTTGAACAGCAGGTCCTTCGAGATGACCTTCCCGGCGTTCAGCGCCTGGAACATCGCGAGCACGTCGGAGTCCTCCTGCAGCTCGAGCGTGAGCGCTGTCCCCGGGGCGTGCAGCACACCGGACGGGATCAGGTAGCCCTCGTCAGGCACCAGGAGCTCGGCGCTGGCATGGCGAAGGATCAGGTCGCTGTCCCAGTCGACGAGGTAGGGCAGCAGGGTGTCGTAGGCACGTTCGCGCGCGATCCACGGGTGCACACCGAAGAAGGACTCCGGATGCGCTCCCATGTCGACGCCGGACGGGAAGTGGTACGCCTCGTCCTTCGACTTCTGCCCGACGAGTGACGCGAACCGTTGCGGGGGATGGATGTGGTACGGCAGCCGGGCGGCGTAGTCGAACAGCTTCGCCAGCCGCCCGAGCCCCCCGGGATGAGCCGCCGCGTAGTCGGCACCCATCACCGCGGCAGGGTTGAGCTCCACTGCCGCCTTCAGCGACACCCGTTCGCCACTATCGCCCACGAGATAGCTGAGCCCCTCGTCCTCCGGTCCAACCCGGTTGTCGGCGCGGGTGGTGGAGCCGAGCCAGCGCTCGCAGATGAACCCCCGCTCGCCGACGTCGTACTCGCCCTCGGGAAGCCCGAGCCGCCGGCCAGGGGGCAGGAAGTCCCGGGCGACCCACGCCGGCTCGAGACGCAGCACGCCATCGCTGCGCTCCAGCAGTGCGTCCACCCGGCGGCGCGACGACTCCTCGTCCACTACGAGGCCCATGCGGCCTTCATGGTCAGCCCTTGAGGCCGGCGAGGGAGATGCCCTGGATGAACTTCCGCTGGAAGATGATGAACACGATGATCATCGGCAGCGTCGCGATCACCGAGCCCGCGAAGAGCAGGTTCCAGGACGTCCGGTTCTTCACCACGAACAAGGCAAGGCCCAGTGGCGCCGTCGTGTGCTCGTTGTCGCTGATGATGATGAGCGGCCAGAGGAAGTCCTCCCAGGCTCCCTGGAACGTGAAGATCGCGGTGGCGGCGAGGGCCGGTGTGCACAACGGCAGCACGACGCTCCAGAAGATCCGGAACTCGTTGGCGCCGTCGATTCGCGCCGCGTCGAGGAGCTCGTCGGGGATCGACATCATGTACTGCCGCAGCAGGAAGATGCCGAACGCGCTGACGACACCGGGCAGGATGAGCCCGTAGTAGGAGTTCAGCCAACCGTGGCCACCGTTGCCGAACGCGTCGTTCTCCCCGAAGAACGGGATGTGCTTGATCACGAGGAAGTTCGGGACCAGCGTGACCTGCGGTGGAATCATCATGGTGGCGAGGAAAACGAGGAAAATCGCGTCGCGGCCCGGGAACCTCCGCTTGGCGAAGACGTAGGCGGCGAGTGAGTTGAAGAACAGCTGGAGCACGGTCACCGAGGTCGCAACGAACGCGCTGTTGGCGAACCAGTGCCAGTCGCCGGCGTTCCCGCCTGTGGCACCTGCGCTCGTGGTGCCCACGCCGAGGAAGTTCTTGTAGCCGTCGAGCGTCGGGGTGGGAGGGATCCAGTGCGGCGGCTGGGAGAAGATGTCGCCCATCGACTGGAACGACGCGCTGACCAGCCAGGCGAAGGGAGCGACGAACAACAGCGCCCCCGGGACCAGGATGAGATAACACAGCACCTTGCTGAGAGTCGACCCCTTCTGGCGGCGTTGCCGCTTGGTCCTCGGCTGCGCCACCAGCACTGCGGGGATCGCCAGCGCCGGATCTTCCTTCGTGGCCGTCACGCGTTCGCCTTTCGGTAGAGCCTGAGCTGCACGAGCGTGAGGAGGAAGAGCAGCGCGAAGAGGCCGTAGGCCAGCGTGCTGGCGTAGCCCATCTCGAAGAACTTGAAGGCGGACTCGTAGATGTAGTAGACCATCGTGGTCGTCTTGTTGACAGGGCCGCCGCTGGTCATGACGAAGATCTGGGTGAAGATCTGGAAGGACCCGATGATGCCGATGACCAGCAGGAACAACGACGTGGGTGCCAGCATCGGGATCGTGATGTAGCGGAGTCGGCTGAACGCCCCGGCGCCGTCGATCTTGGCCGCCTCGTAGAGCTCCTCGGGAATCGCCTGCAGGCCCGCCAGGTACACCACCATGGAGAACCCGACGCCACCCCACACGCTCATCAGGATGACCGACGGCATCGCCAGGTTCTTGCTCGACAGCCAGAAGAGCGGGTCGTGGATGAGGTGGGTCTTCAGCAGGTAGTAGTTGAAGAGACCGTAGTCGCCGTTGTAGAGCCACTTCCAGAGGATGGCCGTCACGACCAAGGGCGTGACCACGGGCAGGAAGTACATCGTCCGCAGGAGGCTCCGGAACCGGATCGGCTGGTTGAGCAGCAGGGCGATCCCCAGGCCGATCGCCATCGTGAGCGGCACCGAGCCGCCGGTGTAGTACGCGGTGTTGATGATCGACTCACGGAAGTTCTCGTCGTGGATCATGTCGCGGTAGTTCTGGAGTCCCACGAACGGCTTGTCCGGCTGGATGATGTTCCACTCGTGGAACGTCAGGTAGAACGCGAAGATCAGCGCGAACACCGTGAAGAACGCGAAGAGGATGAGCCCCGGCGCCAGGAAGACGTACGCCGACCACTCGCGCCGCATGCGCCGGAGCGTGTAGTGCACGCCCTTCTTACGCCGAGCTACCGGCTCGACTGCTGCAGCCGTTGCCATGCGGGAGGCCCCCCGTTCCGGAGCTGACCCAGGCTCCCGCCCAGGTCAGCTCAGCCGACAGTGGTCGCGAAAGAGCTCAGCGGGACAGTATCTGCTCTCCCTGGCTGGCCGCGTTCTCCAGGGCCTGATCCGCGGTCTGGTCGCCGTAGATCGCCTTGCCGAGCTCCTGGTTCAGAATCTCCTCAACCCGTGGGAACTTGGGGTTCGACACGGTGCTGGCGACGCCGCACTTCATCAGCTTGGCGAAACCCTCGAGGACGGGCTTGGTCTTGATCAGGTCCGGCGAGTCGAGCAGTGACGTCAACGGCGGAAGCAGCGTGCCGTTCTTCGACTTGTAGGTCCACGTCGCCATGTTGTCGGGCCGGGAGAGGAACTCCATCCACTTCCAGGCCGCGTCCGCGTTCTTGGTGCCGGCGAGCATGATCAGCGAGTCGCCGGCGATCGTCGTCTTGCATCCGGCCGGACCGTTCGGCAACGGCGCGGCTGCCCACTTGCCGTCGATCTTCGGGAACTCCCCGCTCAGGGTGCCGGCGAACCAGGCGCCCGCCATGTACATGCCGACCTGGCCCTGTGCGAAGGCGGTACGGCCGTCGTACGAGTTGGAGTTGAGGTAGTCCGGGGGTGAGTACTTGGCGAGGTTCACGTAGAACTCGGCGGCCTTCTTCGCCTCCGGACTGGTGAACAGGATGTTGCCCTTGGCGTCGAGCAGGTCACCACCGGCCTGGTAGAGCCACGGGTACCAGTAGTAGGCGGCCTCCGGAGCGAAGACCTCGTAGCCGTACTGGTGCGCAGCCGGGTTGGTCAGCTTCTGGGCGTCAGCAAGGAACTCGTCCCAGGTCGTGGGCGGCCCGTCGATGCCAGCGGCCGCGAACAGGTCCTTGCGGTAGAAGAGTCCGGTCGACTCCCCGTCGATGGGTAGCCCGTACATGCTGTCGTTGTAGGTGACGAAGGTCTTGAACGCGGGGACGTAGCCGTCGGCCTTCACGATCGTGCTACGGCTGATGTAGCTGTCGAGGTTGACGAGGGCCTCTCGAGAGGCGAAGTCAGCGGTGTCGCTGGCGTTGACGAACGCCACGTCCGGCGGGTCACCCCCCGCAATCTGGGTCGTGAGCTTCTGGCTGGCCTGCTCTGCCGGCACGTTCTGGAAGTCGATGGTGATCATCGGATGTTCCTTGTGGAATGCCGCCGCCAGGCCCTTCATGGTGTCGTCCGTGCCTACCCAGGAGGAGAACGTGACCGTCACGGGGCTCTTCGGTTCCGGCACTGTGCCCTTGCCGGCACCCTGGTTCGTGTTCGAGCTTCCACCGCTGGAGCAGCCGGCGAGAACGAGCGCCGCCGCCACCAACGGGCCGACCACCGCGACTGACCTGCGGGACACGTGGTTCCTCACCCCAACCAACTCCCTCTTTACGGCCGATGAATCCTGCGCGAACTGTGCAAATCGTTTGGCACGATCCGGACAGCGTCGCCCCCCGCGCTGCGGATGTCAAGGGCTTCCGATGAGATGCGTCACACCCGCCCTCGACGCGCTGCCGAAGGCATCTCGCCGTACCGGCGGCGGTAGGCCCGTCCGAAGTGCGACGGGTTGTTGAACCCCGCCGCGTGGCAGATCTCGGTCACGCCCAGCCGGGTCGATGCCAGCAGCGAGCGGGCGAAGCGCAGGCGACGACTCTGCAGGTACGCCTGGAAGGGTGTTCCCGTCACCTGGCGGAACCGTTCGCTGAGGTAGTTGGGCGAGAGACGTGCCTCCGCGGCGACATCGGCCAACGTGATGGACTCCCGGAAGTGCCGCTCGACGTACCGGATCGCCCGCCGTACGTCCTCGGGTGCGCTGGTGCCCTCGACGTCCGCGTCGGGTGAGGGGGCCCCGCGCAACCGCGACGCCTCGACGAGGATGCAACGCAAGAGGGCGGTCATCAGCGGCACGGAGCCAGCCGCGCCTGCCTGGAACTCCCTCTCCAGCCGCGCGAAGTCCGCCTCCGAAGAGCCCCCCGGGTCGAGGACCGCCGTCTCCCAGCTGACGCCGTGCGCAAGCAGGTCGTCGAGCTCCTGCTCCACCACCCACGGGTCGACGACGACGTTGTAGCAGCTCAGAGGTTGCGCCGACGTCGCCTCGAACTCGTGGAAGTCAGCAGGCGTCATCATGATGATGCTTCCGGGCTCGACTCGGTGCGGTCGCCCGTTCAGCCGGTGCAGCGCGAAGCCGGACCGCACGTAGACGAGCTCGTAGAAGTCGTGCCAGTGCACGTCGACGCCGCGCAGGTCTTGGACGAGGACGGTGATGCCCGCCCGCTCCGCCACCAGGGAGCCCAGGAGGTAGCGCTCGACGGAGGCGTCGATCACTCGCTTCCCCTCCCTTGCTTGGATCACCAAATCGTTTTGGATCAATTTGCTACTCTAGGAACCCGACGAAAGCGCCGTCAACCTCCCCGCGCCGATGGCGGCGCCGCTTGGACGAGAGGACCGCACGTGGTCCACAACGACACGACCGACAACGAGCCGGTCGCCGACAGGGGCCGCGTCACCATCTCGGAGGTCGCAAACCTGGCAGGAGTCAGCCCGACGACGGTCTCGCACGTGCTCTCCGGCAAGAGACTGGTCGGGGAGGCCACCAAGGGCACCGTGCAGGAGGCCATCCGACAGCTGGGTTACCGCCCGAACGCCGTCGCCCGCAGCCTGCGCACCAACCGGTCGAAGATGGTCGCGGCCGTCGTACCCGACATCACGAACCCCTTCTACGCCGTCCTCACCAGGGGTCTAGCCGACGCGGTCGACGGTGTCGGTTACGGCACCTACGTCTGCAACACCGACGGCAACCGGGAACGGGAGCTCGCGTTCACCCATGATGTGCTGGACCGTGGCGTCGACGGCATCGTGATGGCGTCGGTCGACGTGTCGATGTACGCGAGCGTCGGCCCGAGCGCCGTCGGGACCCCCGTGGTCTGCGTGGGCGGGATCTTCGACCATCCGCGGGTCGATCTGGTGGCGGTCGACGACGAGGTCGGCGCGCACGCGGCGACGAAGCACCTGGTCGAGCGCGGAGCACGCCGGATCGCCATGATCCAGGGGCCAGCGGAGTCCGGCACGGCACGGGCCGACGGCTACCGCCGAGCCCTCGCAGAGGCAGGGCGCGAGTGTGACCCGCGCCTGATGGCACGCGGTGACTGGACGCGCAGAGGCGGTCGTCAGGCGATGCAGCAGCTGATGAGCCTGGAGGAGCGGCCGGACGCCGTGTTCTGCGCGAACGACCTGACAGCCATCGGAGCCCTGGACACGACGCGCGAGCTGGGACTCTCCATCCCGGCCGACGTCGCGGTCGTCGGCTTCGACGACGTGGACGCCGCCACCATCGTGACCCCCGCGCTGACCACGATCCGCAACCCCGCCTACGAGACGGGCATGGCGGCCGGTGAGCTGCTGCTGGACCGGATGCTCGGCCGGTACGACGACGTCAGCCGCACGGTGATCCTGCCCTGCCCCCTGGTGCAGCGCCAGTCCGCCTGACGCCGCGCTCCCTCTGGCGCCGCCCCCGCGCCCTTGGCGCCCTTTTGGCGCGCCCGCCACCTTTGGCTTTGGCGCCAGGATCCGACGGTCAGGTCGTCGGGGCGGTCTCAGCGTCGGATCCTTCCGCAGCGCTTGCCCAGAGATCCGACGGTCAGGTCGTCGGGGCGGTTCCAGCGTCGGATCCTTCCGCCGCCCCCGCGCCAAGATCCGACGGCCAGGTCGTCGGGGCGGTCTCAGCGTCGGATCCTTCCGCTCCCGACACTTCGGGAGGTCAGGGGGAGGGGTCAGAAGGTCACCACGGCCTTGCCGAACCCCGGCGGCTTGTCCAGCGAGGTGCGGAACGCGTCGTCGATATCCTCGAGGGCGAACCGGTGCGTCACCAGCGGCGCCAGGGAGACGATGCCCGCGGCCATCAGCCGCGACGCGATCGACATGCCGCGCATGATCGTGGCGACCTCGCGGAAGTGCGCATTGACGATCGTGAACGCCATCCAGTTCCAATGCGCCAGCGGGATGCTTCGCGGCGGTCCCTGGTGGTAGCCGACGAGGGCGACCTTGCCACTCATGCGGGTGATGTCCCCGATGCCGTTCAGCCCACCCTGCGTGCCCGTGCACTCGAACGTGATGTCGGCGCCGGTGCCATCGGTGACGTCTGCCACCGCGTCAGCGAGCGACTCCACCCCGACCTGTACCACTCTCGTGGCGCCGAGCCGGGTGGCCCGATCGAGGGAGTCGGCACGGAGGTCGGCCACGACCAGGCTCCGGGCGCCCCGCAGCGCGACGAGCTGCTGGACGAGGTTGCCCATGAACCCCGCACCGACGACCACGACGTCGTCGCCGAGCCGCACGTCGGCGAGCTCGACAGCGTTCGCCGCACAGGCCAACGGCTCGGCGAGCATCAGGTCGAGCGGCACATCGCCAGCGAGCCGGCAGTAGTCGGCGCGCACAGCGACGTATTCCCCGAACCCCCGGGTCGTCACCCAGATCCCAACCCGGTCTCCCGGCGCAAGACCCGTGACCGTGGAGCCGACTTCCACGACCGTGCCGCTCACCTCGTGGCCCAGGTACAGCGGGAACGCGGCCGGCGCCGTGCCCGCCCAGACGTCGAGCTCCGACGTACAGACGCCGCAGGCGGCGACCCGGACCAGCACCTCGTCGGAGGCGATCTCCGGGATCGCGACGTCCTCGAGGGCGAAGGCGCCCGGTCCCTCGAGCACGGCGATTCTCATGGCGTCACCTGTCTCACTGTTCGTCGGCTTCGGGCTCAGCCGCGGGTGCCGTCGGAGAGCACGACGACGGTGTAGACGCCGAGGACCGGAAGGCGCAGGACGTGCGCAGGACCGTCATGCCGGACGTCGAGCTCCCAAACCCTTCCGTCGGCAGCGAACGCCGTCGCGTGCGAACGCGCCTCGGGCAGCTCGACGCGCAGCTCCACGTCGGTGCGCTCCTGGACGGCGTCGAGGTCTGCCTGGTAGGTGTAGTTCACCAGATGGACGGCCGCCGAACCGTCGACCAGCCGCTGGATGTTGACGCCGCAGTCGGCACCGACGACCACCTGCCGACCCTGCGGCAGCAGCTCGTCCACGTCGTAGTGCTCCGTACGGCGAACTCCCGGATGCTCCAGCACGGCAGCGCGCGCGGCCACGTCCAGGTTGTCGCCGAAGTCGCCCACCACGACGACGCAGCCGACCTTGTCGAGGAACTGGTGCAGCGCCTTCGCCTGCCGAGGCGTGACATAGGTGCAGCTCGGCAGGACGATCGTCGAGTGATTCTCGAGTGTGCCCAGGTTGACGCGGTCCTCGGCGGTCACGCCGTCGGGGAAGAGGACCACGTCGAACGGCACCGGTGCCGCCGCCAGCGCCGCTGTCACGACGCGGTAGGGGACTCTGATCGACTCGTCCCTCGCGTTCGTCAGGTTGTCGCTCGCGTCCTGCTTGCTGATCAGGCCTCGGTTGCTCTCGATGCTGAACACGACGGCGACGCTGTTCCAGGACGACTTGCTGAAGAGGTCGTCGTGCTCGGCGAGGAAGGTCTGCACCTCCGTGGCGAGCTCGTGCGGGGCGTAGAAGGAGTCCTCGATGGTGGCGCCCATCCACGATCCGTAGGGCACGGTCATGCTGGCTCCGAAGGCGGCTCCCTCGTAGAGCGAGAGCCGCAGCAGGTCGTGACCCCGGCCGGCGTGCAACAGCCGCACCAGCTCCGGGACGACTCCGCCGTACGGGTTCTCCACCACGACGACGTCCTTGCCGCCGGCGAAACCGGCGACGTAGCGGTACCACTCGGGCTGGCGGTAGGTGGTGTTGCGCATCTCGGTGATCAACAGGTCCACGTCGTCGGCGAGCGCGAGATAGGTCGGGTCGAGGTTGAAGAAGTTGCCGGAGACCAGGACCTCACGGCCCTGTGAGCGTCCGTACTCACGGGCGTACGTCGCGAGCTCGGCGAAGTAGCGCTTGATGGCGCCGCACTGGTAGCGGAAGTAGTTGCCGAACAGCGGCGTTGCGTCGCGCCCGGTCTTGAAGTCGAAGCCACAGGCGAGCAGCCAGTCGCCGTAGTGGAAGGTCTCGAGGTCGACGCCGTCGAGCTCGGGGCTGCGCTCAGCGGCGGGCTGCTGCTGCAGGTAGGCGCGGAACCCCTTCATGCAGTCCTTGCAGAAGCAGGCGCCGTACTGGAAGGCACCCATCGGGAGCTCGGCCTCGTCGAGCTGGATGCCGTCGACTCCGGCGTCGATCTGGATCCGGATGACCGCCTTGAGGTACTCCCGCCAGACGGGGTTGTTGCGGTCCATGTAGTAGCAACGGTGGTCGCGGTCGGGGCACTCGACCCACTGCGCGTGGCAGGCCATCTGGTGGATGTCGCGGGAGCAGCACTCCTCGAGGAGGTCGGTGACAGGCTCCCCGTCACTGTTGACCAGCCCGTCGGGGAAGTAGTGCTCGACCGGCTTCCAGAGCTTCGGATAGCGGTTGCCGGAGAACTGCCGCAGACCGATCCAGTCCCGGTGCCCGACGCCTCGCATCTCGTTGAGCGAGAGGATCGTGTCCTCCTCGTCGTTGAGCTCGACGGGGAACTCCCAGCCCTGGGCCTCGAAGACGATGCCGAACACGGCGATCCCGCGCTTGTGGCACTCGCTGATGAACTCGCTGTCGTTGACGAAGCCGTAGAAGCGGGACCGGGCGTCGACCTGGCCGAACGCCTCCTGGTCGAGGTACGGCAGCGACAGCGAGCCGCCTCCCATGGATGCCCAGACCAGCACCGTCGCCCGGTAGTCGACCAGGTCGTCGACCATGCGCAGCCGCCGGGGCGGCAGGCTCGGGTGGTAGCAGTGCTGGCGCGGAAACCACGCGTCGAAGTACACCCCACGCTGCATGGTGCGACCCCCTCCTCAGTCGACCAGCAGGGGGCTGAGTGTCCGCTGGGCGACGACCAGCCCCTGCTTGACCCGGTCCGGCGTCCCCGACCACACCGGATCCTCGTGCTCGACCGAGACCGTGCCCGAGAAGCCGCCCTCGTACAGCACGTCGACGAGCCGGCGCCAGTCCACCTCGCCGAGCCCGGGAATGCGGTAGCGCCACCACCCGCTCGCCCACGGCGTGCCGCGGTCGACGACCCGGCCGAAGACGCTGTAGCGGTTGCGAGCGGCCGCGTCGACCTCCGCGTCCTTGGCCTGGACGTGCAGCACCCGGCCCACAACCGGTCGCAGCGCCTCGACGGGGTCGATGCCGAGCCAGACGAGATGGGAGGGGTCGAAGTTCAGGTAGAGGCCTAGACCCGCCATCCACTCCCAGAGCTCCGGTGAGTACGCAAGGTTCGCGGGGTAGCCGTCGGGGTGCCAGCCCTCCATGGGGCAGTTCTCGATGACCAGGCGCACCCCGCGGGAGCCGGCGTAGTGCACGAGCGGGGGGAGCGTCTTCTCGGCGAGCCGCAGGTTGTCGGCCACGCTCCGCGTCACGTCTCGGCCGACGAACGTCCCGACCAGGCCGCAGTCCATGAGAGCAGCGGCGTCGATGCACCGCCGCAGGTGCTCGTGGATCTTCTCCCGCTGCCCCGGGTCGGCGTGCAGGTTGTTCTCGTAGTAGGCGACCGCCGAGATCTCGAGCCCATTGCTGCTCAGCGTCGACTGCGCCCGTTCCGCGGCGTCAGCGTCGAACGCGGCGACGTCGAGGTGGCTTGCCTCCCAGTCCCGGCCACGAGTCCGCGGCCACGCCGCCACCTCCAGGGCGGAGTAGCCGTGCCCACCGGCCCACGCCGCAATGTCGTCCAGCGACTGCCCCGGCAGGCATGCCGTGAGGAAGCCGAGCCTCACGCCTGGGCTGGCGCGTTCGCGTAGGTGTTGCCCGCCAGGTCCTCGCCGCGGGCGAGCCAGATCTTCCAACCCTGATTGATCTCGTTGTCGAACATGCGCAGGGAGCTCGGGAAGTAGCGCATCGTGTAGCCGGTCCTGCGAATGGCGCTGTGGTTCGCCTTGGCGCCGTGGACGATCCGGCCGTCGTGGAGCGAGAACTCCCCGCGCTGCAGCTCGAAGTCGACGGCGCTGTTCTCGTCGACCTCCGCGATCTCCGCGTGGAACGTCTTCACGGACATGTCGGCCGGCACGTATTCGGAGGCGCCGAACGTGAGATGGGTTCCCGGGACGACGCGCATGCATCCGTTCTCGCGGGTGCTCGCGTTCTCCAGCGAGAGCCAGACGGTCACGATGCCGTCGTACGCGCTGAACCGCCCGTCCCAGAAGGCGCTGTCCTCGTGCCACGGCGTCTCGCGGCCGGTGAACGGGTCCTTCGAGATGAAGTGGCTCGACCACAGGGCGATGTTGGGACCGATCAGCGGCTCGACGGTGTCCAGCACCTCGTCGGAGAGCAGGAAGTCGAGCAGCCTGGCGTCGCGGTAGTGCGGGGTGTCGAGCTCGTCGGACAGCTTGTCGCCCTTGTCCGCCAGATGCTCGTTGAAGATGGCTTCGAGCCGAGCCAGCGTGTCGGGGGAGAACATCTGCACGCCCGGAAGCAGGTAGCCGTTGGCGCGGAAGAACTCCACCGCCTTGTCGTCGAGCTTCGGTGACTTCTGGTCCAGCACAGGAACCCCTTCCCTCGTTGTCCTTCTGCCTCCGAGGCTAGACCGGGGGCCTGGTCCACCGCGTCAGCAATCTTCGGCCGTTCTCGACCTATGTTCGGTTTCAGCCGGCTCAGGTGTCGTTCGCCGCCAGCACCTTGATGATCTCGGCGAACAGGTCGAGGTCCGCCAGGAAGTCCTCCGGGTCGGTCTTCGGCGCACCCCCCTCGGTGACGACCTTGTGGAAGTACTCCAGCTCGTAGGTGTATGGGTCCTTCAGGTGCGGCCGCCGGACCGTCCGCTCCAAGGCGTCGCCCACCGTGTCCTCGGAGACCAGCAACGTGGGGAGGTGCCGGATGTACGGCGTGTCGTACTGGACCCGCATCGTCGAGAGGTCGCCGTACACCTCGATGTGGGCGTCGAAGCGGACCTGGTCGTCGACGCCCGTCTCGTAGGTGGCGAAGAAGCCGTCGTACTCGAGCAGCGCCGCGATGAAGCCGCCCTGACGCCAGGAGCGGGCGGCGGCGACGCGCTTCGGCCGGCCGATCAGCTCCCGCATCGCGGACAGGTCATGGGAGCCCAGCCCGCAGAGCAGCCGGTAGGTGCCGGACAGCTCGTCACCGACGTCGCCGATCGCCTCCTGCACGAGCTTGCGGCCGCGCTCCCAGCGTTCCTCCATGAGGTGGCGGGGGATGTCGTCGGGACGGTCGACGGTCGAGCTCTGCCCGACGATCAGGGTGTTCCGGCCGATGATGTCGTGCACCCGCACGTAGTTGATGGCACCAAGACTCTTGACCCGCTCGACGGCCTCCGTGAAGGCCGGCGCGAAGCGGCGCATGTAGCCCACCATGACCGTGGCACCCGACTTGTCCCGGGCGTCGATGATGGCTTGCCCCTCCGCGGGGCTGAGGCACATCGGCTTCTCGACGAGGACATGCACGCCGTGCTCCAGCGCAGCCACCACGCACTCGGCGTGGTACTCGTCGCTGTTGAGCACCAGCACGCAGTCGAGCTCCTCGGCGTCCAGCATCTCGGCGGCGTCGGCGTACCGAGCCGGCACGTCGTACCGATCGCCCACCGTGCGCAGGAGGGTGGGCGAGATGTCGCACACGGCGCGCACCTCGTACGACGCACGAAGCGCCTGCAGCACCGGGAGGTGCACCACCTGGGCGACCTCACCGAGCCCGATCAGACCGACACGAATCTTGGTCACGGCTCGAACCTTCCATCTGCAGAGGAGGGTCGGCGGGCTCTGGACGGGCCGCCGCGCAGCATGGTCAACCGCCCGACGAGAACGCCGCGTCGAACGACGCAGCAGGCGGCTCGATCTGGGTGAGGCGTCGAACGAAGGCGAGAGCGTCCGGCGCACCGAGGAGGCGGTCCATGCCGGCGTCCTCCCACTCGACGCTGATGGGGCCTGCGTAGCCGATCGCGTTGAGCATCCGGAACACGGGTTCCCACGGCACGTCCCCGTGCCCTGTCGAGACGAAGTCCCAGCCGCGGCGCGGGTCGCCCCACGGCAGGTGCGAGGAGAGCCGGCCGTTGCGGCCATTGAGCTGCTTCACGGACTCCTTGCAGTCCACGTGGTAGATCCGGTCCTTGAAGTCCCACAGGAAGCCGACGGGGTCGAGGTCCTGCCAGACGAAGTGGCTCGGGTCGAAGTTGAGGCCGAACGCCGGGCGGTGGTCGACGGCCTCCAGGGCACGCACCGTGGTCCAGTAGTCGTAGGCGATCTCGCTCGGATGCACCTCGTGGGCGAAGCGGACGCCCTCGGCGTCGAAGACGTCGAGGATCGGGTTCCAGCGCGCCGCGAAGTCGGCGTACCCGCGCTCGATCATGCTGGGCGGCACCGGCGGGAACATCGCGACGGTGTGCCAGATCGAGGAGCCGGTGAACCCGATGACGGTGTCCACGCCGAGGGCCGCGGCCGCCCGCGCGGTGTTCGTGATCTCCTCGGCAGCGCGGCTGCGGACGCCTTCGGGTTCACCGTCGCCCCACACCCGGGAGGGCAGGATGGCCTGGTGCCGCTCGTCGATCGGGTAATCGCACACCGCCTGCCCGGTCAGGTGGCACGAGATCGCGAACACCGAGAGCCCGTGCTGCTCGAGGATGGCGCGGCGTCCCTGCACGTACGACGGGTCCGAGACCGCCTTGTCCACGTCGAAGTGGTCACCCCAGCACGCGATCTCCAGGCCGTCGTAGCCCCAGTCGGCGGCGAGGCGGCAGATGTCGGTGAACGGCAGGTCGGCGAACTGGCCGGTGAAGAGCGTGACGGGTCGTGGCATCAAGGCCTCCCTGGGCTGCTCGGTCGGACGGGCACGCGGTGGCCGGCCATCTCAGCGGGCCTCGACCGGTGTCCACCGGGACTCGTTGCCGGAGGACTGCTCGACGGCGTCGAGCACGCGTTGCACCGCCAAGCCGTCGGCGAAGGACGGCGAGGGCGGCCGGCCGGCTGCGATGTCGGCGACGAAGTCAGCGACCTCATGGACGAACGTGTGCTCGTAGCCGAGGCCGTGACCGGGCGGCCACCAGGCGCTGACATAGGGGTGGTCGGCCTCGGTGGCGAGGATCCGGCGGAAGCCGGCGTCGGAGGCGGGCACCGTCGCGTCGTACACGTGCAGCTCGTTCATGTACTCGAAGTCGAAGGTCAGGCTGCCGAGAGAGCCGTTGACCTCGATTCGCATGGCGTTCTTGCGCCCGGTCGCGAAGCGCGTCGCCTCGAACGTCGCCAGCGCACCCCCATCCGTGCGGCCGAAGAAGACCGCAGCATCGTCGACGGTCACGTCGCCGGTGCCGGAGCCGCCACTGCCGCTCAGCCCGGTGGCGCTCGCCGGCAGCGGGCGCTCCTTGACGAAGGTCTCGAGCATCCCGGACACGCCCACGAGCCGCTGACCGGTCAGGAACGTCGCCAGGTCGACGACGTGCGCGCCGATGTCGCCGAGCGCGCCGGAGCCGGCCTTGTCCTTCTGCAGCCGCCAGACCAGGGGGAACTCCGGGTCGACAATCCAGTCCTGCAGGTACTGGGCGCGGATGTGCCGGACATCGCCGAGGCGTCCGACCTCGATGATCTGCCGGGCGAGCGCCAGGGCGGGGACGCGCCGGTAGTTGAAGCCGACCATCGACAAGACGCCGGCGGCATGTGCCTTCCCGGCGGCGGCGGTCATCCGCTCGGCCTCGGCTGTGGTGTTGGCGAGCGGCTTCTCGCACAGCACGTGCTTGCCCGCCTCCAACGCGGCGACGGCGATCTCCTCGTGGCTGTCGCCGGGCGTGCAGATGTCAACGACGTCGATGTCGTCGCGGTCGAGAATCTCTCGCCAGTCGGTGACGTACGACGCCCAGCCGAGCTTGTCAGCGGCTGCCGCGGTGGCGTCCGGCGTGCGTCCGCAGAGCAGGAGCATCTCGGGCGTCCGGGCCAGGTCGAAGAAGTGGTGCGCCGCCCGCCACGCCTGCGAGTGGGCCGCGCCCATGAAGGCGTAGCCCACCATCGCCACCCCGAGGGTTGGTCTGGCGACGCCGTCGAGTTGAGCTGTCACGAGCGGCCTTCCGTGGCGGTGACGGGGATCTCCTGAGCCGTCCGCCGCGAGCCTCGAGACGGCGGTCTCGGCAGCCCCGCGGGAACGTCAGCATCCGCGTGCAAATCGATTGCTCACGCTAGAGCAGGCGACGGGGATGTTCAAGAGGAGGCCGGCAGGTCCTCCCGGCGCGGATAGCTGGCCTGTGCGCCGGCGCGGCCCACGGCGTAGCTGCCGGCCGCAGCGCCACGTCGAGCGGCCGTCGCCAGGTCGGCACCGTCGCAGAGTGCTGCGGCGAGTGCTCCGGTGAACGCGTCGCCTGCTCCCGTCGTGTCGACGACGGTCATGGGCCCGGCGGGGATCTCCTCGGTGTCGTAGCGCTCAGCGACCACGGCCCCCGCGGCGCCAAGCGTCACGACCGCTGACCGCGCCCAGCCGCCAACGCGGATCGCCAAGTCGGCCGAGTCGACGACGTCCTCCGCCGCGATGTCCAGCAGGGCCAAGGCCTCGCCCTCGTTGACGACCAGCGGGTCGCACAGGCCCAGGAGCGCCTCGGGCAATTCCCGGTACGGCGCCAGGTTCAGCACGACCCGGGCGCCCAGCCGCTCCGCCTTGTCCGCCGCGGCCTCGATACCGGAAAGCGGTATCTCGCCTTGCATCACGAGGACGTCCCCCGCCGCGAGCCGACCCTTCAGGGCCGCCGTGACGGCACCGGCGTCCAGCTCACCGTTGGCTCCCGGTGCGACGACGATGGCGTTCTCTCCGTCGTCGGCGACCATGACGAACGCCACGCCGGTCGGGGCGTCCGGCGACGTGCTGACGCCGGAGACGTCGACCCCTGCGGTCGCGAGGTCTGCCAGCAGCGCTCTGCCGTCGGCGTCGTCCCCGACGCGGGCAACGATGGAGGTCGGGGCGCCCAGCAGCGCGGCCGCGACGGCCTGGTTGCCGCCCTTGCCGCCACTGCCGAGGCTCAGGTCGGCGCCGAGCAGGGTCTCGCCTGGCCGCGGGACGGTGGCGACCCGGCAGACGTAGTCGCGGTTGACCGATCCGACGACGACGACAGCGGCGGGTCGACGTCCCGGCCGCGCCGCCGCCCGCCCGGCGGTGGCAGCGATCGGGCGATCCGAGCCCCCGGCTGGGACAGCGGTCGGGCGATCAGAGCTCACGGATGCGCCCCAGGAACAGGTCGAGGAAGGCGGCGGCGTCGACGGCTGTCGCGATCTCGCAGTTCGGCTCCGGCGGGTGCTGCCCCGCGAGCAGATCGGCCACCATGACTCCTCGCGTGAGGCTGCTCGCGGTCTCCACCTGCACGTATGCCTCCTGCCACGTGACGAGATCCGGCCGGCTCACCACCGCCACCGCCAGCGGGTCGTGGAGCGCGCAGCTGCCGTGCCCGAGGATGTCGCCCGGACGCTCACGTTCGACGTACCCGATCCACTCCTGCGTGCACTCGGCAGCGAAGCGCCCGAAGTCGCTGCCGCCGGACGCCATCGCCGCGGCGTCCTCGCGGGTGAGGCGGACCTGGAGTGTCACGTCGAGCCCCACGAAGCGCAGCGGAGCGCCGCTCGCCAGCACGATGGCGGTGGCGTCCGGGTCGGCCCAGGTGTTGAACTCGCCGGGCATCTGCCACCGGTTGGTCTGCTGGAGGAACACCCCGCCCATCACCACGATCTGCTGGACGTGCTCCGCGAGTGCGGGCTCGATCGCGAGCGCGAGCGCGACGTTCGTGAGCGGTCCGATCGCCACGAGAGTGCAGGCACCGGGCTCGGACAGCACCGTCTCGATGATGCGCAGCGCGGCGTACCCCGGCTCAGGTGCGAGCGTTGGGGCTGGCGGCAGCGTCGTCGGCGGCTCGCGGCGCCATCCGCGCAGGCCCTGGGACGCGCCGCGGACGACCGGCACCGTCGCGCGTCCGAGCCGCTCGAGGAGACCGAGGGTGAGCCGCGTGGCCGTGTCGACGTCGGTGTTGCCGCTGACCGTCGTGACCAGCTCGACCGAGAGGTCGGGATCGGCGAGTGCCAGCGCCAGCGCGAAGCCGTCGTCGATGTCCGAGCCGGGCGCTCCCATGGCCAGGTCGGTGTCCAGCACGATACGGGTCCTCGCGGCTGCGCTCATCGCGGCCGCCCGCACCGGCAGCGGTCGCACCCGGCCGGGGTCCTCAGCGGCTGGCCCACAGCAGTCCGCGCTCGGTCAGCGTGCGTGCCTCCGGAACGTCGAGGTCCTCTGGGTGGTGCCCGATCGTCGTCACGAACACCCGCCCCGCGCCCCACTGCCGGGTCCACACGGCCGGCACCACGATCTCCTCCCGCCACGGCGTGTCCGGCCCGGTCTGGAAGCGGGAGGTCGCCAGGACGTCGTTGAGGTCGTCGGTCAGGCACCAGTACTGCTCGGTGTGGTGGGCCCAGTGGGTGAGACCTTCGACGATGGGGTGGTCCGCGCGGTCCGGCACCACAGACACCTCGTAGTCGACGAAGCCGCCGGGATGCGCCGCCCACTGCCCGCCGGTCATGTGCAGGTAGTCCGGCGAGGCGCGGAAGGAGTCGACGATGCCGCCGTGCCAGCCGGCGAGGCCGGTCCCGGCGAGGACCGCTGCTGACAGCCCGTTGACCTGCTCGTCGGTGGCGACTCCCTGGGTGAAGCACTGCACGACCAGGTCGAGGTCCGCCATGGCGTCGCCGTCGGCGTACACCTCGGGGCTCTCGTGGACGTCGACGGTGAAGCCGTGGTCGGTGAGGAACGGGATGAACCGCTCGGTGGCCTCCACCGGGCGGTGCCCCTCCCAGCCACCTCGAACGACGAGCGCGCGGCGTGCGGGATGGTCAGTCATGGATGTCCTCCTGGGCGTCGCGGTCTGGGCGGATGGGTTCAGCGCCGACAGCTCAGCGGGCGCCGAGCAGGTGCTCGACCACCAGCTGGTCGACGCGGACGAAGCCGTAGCCGCGGCCGGCGGCGGCGTCGATGTCGAAGTCCTCGTACGCCGACCGGTCGGCCGCGAGGTCCTGAAGCGTCTCGCCGTCGGCGAGCGTCGGTACGGCGAGCTCCGTCGCACCTGCCCGCTCGAGCGCCTCCTGGACGGCGGGGTCCGCCCGGAAGGCGGCGGCGCGCTCCCGGAGCAGCAGGTAGGTGGCCATGTTGGCGGCGGCCGACTCCCAGACCCCGGTCATGTCCTCGGTGCGCAGCGGCTTGTAGTCGAAGTGGCGCGGGCCGTCGTACGCCGGACCGCCGTCCGGACCGCCGTTCTCGAGCAGGTCGACGAGGCCGAAGGCACTGATCAGGTCGCCGTGGCCGAACACCAGGTCCTGGTCGAACTTCGGACCGTGCTGGCCGTTGAGGTCGATGTGGAAGAGCTTTCCCTGCCACAGCGCCTGGGCGATCGCGTGCACGAAGTTGAGGTTCGACATCTGCTCGTGCCCGACCTCGGGGTTCACCCCCACTCTGTCGGCGTGCTCCAGGGTCGAGATGAACGCGAGAGCGTGGCCCACCGTCGGGAGCAGGATGTCGCCGCGCGGCTCGTTGGGCTTCGGCTCCAGCGCGAAGCGGAGGTCGTACCCCTTGTCGACCACGTAGCCGGCCAGCAGGTCGAGGCCTTCGCGGTACCGCTCCAGGGCGGTGCGGACGTCCTTGCCGGCGTCCACCTCGGCGCCCTCTCGTCCGCCCCACAGCACGTAGGTCGTCGCGCCGAGCTCCGCCGCCAGGTCGAGGTTGCGCATGACTTTGCGCAGCGCGTACCGCCGTACTCCGCGGTCGTTGGAGGTGAAGGCGCCGTCCTTGAACATCGGGTGGGTGAACAGGTTGGTGGTGGCCATCGGCACCACGAGGCCGGTCTCGTCCAGCGCGGCGCGAAAGCGTCGTACCGCCTCCTCCCGGGCCGACTCGTCGCTGCCGAAGGGGATGAGGTCGTCGTCGTGGAAGCTGATCCCGTAGGCACCGAGCTCCGCGAGCCGGTGCACGGTCTCGACGGGATCCACGGGACCGCGGGTGGCGTCCCCGAAGGGGTCCCTCGCCGGCCAGCCCACCGTCCAGAGCCCGAACGAGAACTTGTCCGCAGGGATGGGTCGCGGAGCGTCCATGGCAATCCTGTCCGGTCGGTCGAGGGACGACGACCCGCGCCGTCGCGGGAGGCACGCCAGCCTGGCGGCGACCTCATGATGGCACGGCGCGACAGGCTGCGGAACCCTGCCGGGCGCCGAATGAAAATCGATTTGCGCTACGAGCCGCCGACGCCGGGCAGCGGCTGGCAGTCGCCGTACGACTGTGCAAAGGTGACCCCGTCAGCCTTTACAACGGATCGTCCGGCACGTGCCGCCGGTGAAGGGGGCCTTCGCATGGCCACGGTCAGCTTTCAGGGCGCGACCCGGCAGTACCCGGGCACGCCGATAGCCGCGGTGAACCGTCTGGACCTCGAGATCGAGGACGGCGAGTTCATGGTGCTCGTCGGTCCCTCGGGCTGCGGCAAGTCGACGTCGCTGCGCATGCTCGCCGGCCTCGAGGAGGTGGACGAGGGCACGATCAGAATCGGCGAGCGAGACGTCACGAACGTTGCGCCGAAGGACCGCGACATCGCCATGGTGTTCCAGAACTACGCGCTCTACCCGCACATGACCGTCGCGGAGAACATGGGCTTCGCTCTCAAGATCGGCGGTGAGTCCCGGAGCGAGCGCAAGCGGCGCGTCGGCGAGGCCGCGGAGCTGCTCGGACTCACGGAGTACCTGGGTCGCAAGCCGAAGGCGTTGTCGGGCGGGCAGCGTCAGCGGGTGGCGATGGGTCGGGCGATCGTCCGCAGCCCACAGGTGTTCTGCATGGACGAGCCGCTGTCGAACCTGGACGCCAAGCTGCGCGTGTCCACCCGCACCCAGATCGCCTCACTGCAGCAGCGGCTCGGCGTCACCACCGTCTACGTCACCCACGACCAGGTCGAGGCGATGACGATGGGTGACCGGGTCGCGGTGCTGAAGGACGGGGTGCTGCAACAGGTCGACGCTCCACTGGCGCTGTACGACAACCCCAGGAACCTCTTCGTGGCCGGCTTCATCGGCTCCCCCGCGATGAACCTTTTCGAGGGCAGGCTCACCGACGGTGGTGCCGTGGTGTTCGGCCACGAGCTCGAGGTGCCGGTCACGCCGGAGAACCGCCGACAGCACAGCGGAGGAGTGACGATCGGGGTACGGCCCGAGGACCTGCGGCTCGCGGCGGACGGTGAGGGTCTCCCGATCACCGTCTCGGTCGTCGAGGAGCTCGGCGCCGACGCCTACGTCTACGGGACCGCCGGCGCACCGCCGTCCGGGACCGACGCGGTCACCTCCGCGACCGACATCGTCGTGCGCATCGAGACCCGCCGGTCCGTCGCCCGTGGATCGATGATCTACGTGACCGCGGAGCCGAAGGACATGCGGGTGTTCGCCACCGACTCGGGAGCACGGCTCGACACGGCCGCCTGACTTCCGCGAGGCGTCATCGAGACCGGGCTCGATCGACAACCCGCCCGGGTGACAAGGCTTCGGCCTCGTGTCGCGCACCTCCACAGCCAATCGCCGGGACCGACTCGTCCACAGCATCGCGGTGGAAGCGAACTCGCGGCTGCTCTTCGGCGGTACGAAGGACCGGAGCCGAAGGAGGCCATGATGCAGCGAGACCCGGCCGATGCGGCCGATGCAGCCGACGCAGCAGAGCAGGAGCTTCGGACGGTGGCCGAGGCACTGACGACCCCGCTGCCCGACGAGTGCGTCCTCTGCTACGTCTGGCGCATGCTCGACGCCTTCGGCTGCAACGCCACGCTGCGCTGGACCCGGCGGTGGCGGGATGCGCGAGCTCCGCGGGCAACGGCCCTGGAGCACCGGCTCGGACGGCGTGGCGGGTTCTGCGACTGCGAGATCTTCCTCAACGGCTGGCGGCTGAGGACGGGACTGGCCGGCACCTCGGCGGGTGAAGCCGGCCGCCGTGCGGTGTCGACCGTGTGTGGCGGCGTTCGCCGGGGCTCTGCTCAGCCCTGTCCGCGCTGGGTACGACGACCGCGCCACGGGTGACCATGCAGCGACGATCCGGGCAAACTCCACCGACTCTCCGGCCGAGCCGTCGACCATCCCCCGCGTAGGCGGGGCCAGCCGGCAGCCCTCAGGGAACGTCGAGGACGCCCTCGGGCCGGTCCGGCCGGTCATACGGCTCAGGCCAGAAGTCGGTGACAACGCAGATCAGCCCCGCGGCGTCGAAGCGGAAGGTGACGGCGTCCTGGCTGTCGCTGCCGACGGTCGAGGAGATCCATGAGGCCGCCTCGGAGCCTTCGGCAACCACGCGCTCGACGCCGATGCGCCAGTCGCCGGGGTACTCGATGTTGAACCGCACGTAGTGACGTTTGCCGGTGATCTGCTCGCCGGTCTGCGGGATTCGGTAGACCACGTCGTCCGCGAGCAGTGCCTCGAAGGCGTCCCAGTCGCGCTTGTCGGCCGCCTCCCAGTAGCTCCGGACCGCGTCGGCGTGGCTCATGAGAAGCAGCCTAGGCGAAGGGCTGCGTGGCCCGCCCCCTTGGTCCTGAGGCTCCTGCGGTCACGCCGCCAGAGTCGGCTGGGCGGGCTGGACGGACTCGGGCCCTCCATTCGTCTGCGCTGTTGCGGGTCGGGGCCCCGGGTGGGTCACAGACGAACCGGGGTTGGGGCGACCAAGCCCTGCCCCCGCCGTACCCGTAGCCGCGCAACTCCTCGCGCGAGCATATTCGTGCGCTCGGACCACGCGGCTGCGCTATTCTGGCGTCATGCAGAGGTTCCTCCTTCTTCTCTAGCCGCGATGCGCCAGGTCCGAGCGTCGCGGCTGCCCCTCGGTCTCTGAGGGGCTTTTTTGTGCCCGCGGCCGGGCGTGGGGAGGAGCAGTGCAGCAGCGATGCAAGAAGGCGGGACGCGGCATGAGGGGAGACGAGCACATGAGCGCTCAGCAGGCGGAGACGTCCTCCGTAGGCTCCGGCGAGCAGGCCCGCTACGACGTGGTGGCGACGCAGGAGAAGTGGCTGAGGGTCTGGCAGGACCTGGACCCCTTCAAGGCCCTCGACGACGGCTCGCGTGAGCGGCGCTACCTGCTGGACATGTTCTCCTACCCGTCGGGCGACCTGCACATGGGGCACGGGGAGGTCTTCGCGCTGGCCGACGTGATTGCGCGCTACTGGTTCCAGCAGGGGTACGACGTGCTGCATCCGATCGGCTGGGACAGCTTCGGGCTGCCCGCCGAGAACGCAGCGATCAAACGAGACGAGCACCCGGCGGAGTGGACCTACCGCAACATCGAGACCCAGGCCGAGTCGTGTCGTCGCTACGCCATCTCCGTCGACTGGTCGACGCGCCTGCACACCTCCGACCCCGAGTACTACAAGTGGACGCAGTGGTTGTTCCTGAAGCTGTACGCCGCCGGGCTGGCCTACCGCAAGGCCTCGGCGGTCAACTGGTGCCCTCACGACCAGACGGTGCTGGCCAACGAGCAGGTGGTCGGCGGCCGCTGTGAGCGCTGTGGCTTCGAGGTCACCAAGCGCAACCTGACGCAGTGGGACTTCAAGGTGACCGACTTCGTGCAGCGGCTGCTGGACGACATGGACGCCCTGCAGGGGAACTGGCCCGAGCGGGTGCTGGCCATGCAGCGCAACTGGATCGGCAGGTCCGAGGGGGCGCACGTCGACTTCGCCATCGAGGGCGCCGGCGAGTCAGCCGGACAGGACCGCGTGGTGACCGTCTTCACGACCCGACCCGACACGTTGTTCGGCGCGACGTTCTTCGTGGTGGCCGCCGACGCGCCGCTCGCCGCGGAGCTGTGCCACCCGGACTTCCGGGCTGCCCTGGAGACCTACCTGCACGACGTACGGCGCACGACGGAGATCGAGCGGCTGACCGAGGGCCGCGAGAAGACCGGCGTGTTCCTGGGCGTGCACGCCACGAACCCCGCGACCGGGCAGCAGATCCCTGTGTATGCAGCCGACTACGTGCTGGCCGACTACGGCACCGGCGCGATCATGGCGGTGCCCGGCCAGGACCAGCGGGACTGGGACTTCGCCACGAAGTTCGACCTGCCGATCATCCGCACCGTGCAGCCGCCCGACGGTTTCGACGGTGAGGCGCACGGCGGAGACGGTCCCGCCGTCAACTCCGCCAACGACGAGGTGAGCCTCGACGGGTTGGACGTCGCCGACGCCAAGCGGGCGATCATCGCCTACCTGGAGAGGACGGGCGGTGGAACCGGCGCGGTGAACTACCGGCTGCGGGACTGGCTGGTGTCGCGGCAGCGCTTCTGGGGTGCGCCGATCCCGGTCGTCCACTGTCCCGGCTGCGGTGAGGTTCCCGTGCCGGAGGACCAGCTGCCCGTCGTACTGCCGCACCTGACCGGCGCCGAGCTGCAGCCGAAGGGGGAGTCGCCGCTGTCGGCCGCATCGGACTGGGTCAACGTCGACTGCCCCGCGTGCGGCGGCCCGGCTCGCCGCGACACCGACACGATGGACACCTTCGTCGACTCGTCGTGGTACTACCTGCGCTATCCCACCCCGAACGACGCGACGCAGGCGTTCGACGTCGAGGCCGTCCGACGGTGGGAGCCCGTCGACCAGTACGTCGGAGGCGTCGAGCACGCGATCCTGCACCTGCTCTACGCGCGGTTCGTCACGAAAGCCCTGCACGACATGGGATATCTGGACTTCGTCGAGCCGTTCACCGCGCTGATCAACCAGGGGGAGGTGCGCAACCAGGGCAAGGGCATGAGCAAGTCCCTCGGCAACGGCGTCGACCTGGGCGAGCAGCTGGAGACGTACGGCGTCGACGCGGTCCGCCTGACGATGGTCTTCGCCGGTCCGCCGGAGGACGACATCGACTGGGCTGACATGTCGCCCGCAGGGTCGCTGAAGTTCCTGCAGCGGGCCTGGCGGCTGAGCGGCGACGTGACGAGCCCTCCGGGGGTGGACGTGGCCACCGGTGACGTGGCGCTGCGCCGGGTGACGCACCGGACGATCCAGGATGCCACCCAGCTGATCGAGAGCCACCGCTTCAACGTGATGGTGGCGCGGCTGATGGAGCTGGTGAACGCGACCCGCAAAGCCATCGACGCGGACGCGGGTCCCGGACCGGGCGACCCCGCCGTCCGGGAGGCCGCTGAGACCGTGGCGATCGGGCTGAGTTTGGTGGCGCCGTACACGGCGGAGGAGATGTGGGAGCGGCTGGGCCACTCGCCGACCGTCGCGAAGGCAGGTTGGCCGAGGGCCGACCCGGCGCTGCTGGTGCAGGACTCCGTCACCTGCGTGGTCCAGGTGCAGGGCAAGGTGCGGGCGAAGCTGACGGTCAGCCCGGACTCGACCGAGTCCGAGCTGGAGGCTCTCGCGCTGGCCGACGCGAACGTCCAGCGGGCGATCGCGGACCGGGCGGTGCGGTCGGTCATCGTCAAGGCACCGCGAGTGGTCAACGTCGTTCTCGGCTGACCGGGTCGGTTAGGGTCGCCTGTCATGGCCCGCCGCGCCGCGCTGGTGTCCGACTCGACGTCGGTCGATCCGCAGCGAGCGTCGGCGCTCGGCGTGACGGTCGTGCCCCTGCAGGTGGTGATCGGGACCGCGTCGTACGACGAGGGGAGGGGCATGTCTCCGCAGAGCGTCGCGACAGCGTTGCGCGACCGGGTGCCCGTGAGCACCAGCCGACCGGCACCGGAGCGCTTCCTGCGGGTCTACCGGCAGGCGGCGAAGGACGGGGCCGAGGCTGTGCTGTCCATCCACCTGTCGGGTGAGGTGTCCGGAACGGTGGAGTCGGCCCTGCTGGCAGCGCGGGGGGTCGGGATCCAGGTGATCGTCGTCGACTCGCGACAGCTCGGCATGGGGACCGGCTTCGCGGTCGCGGCTGCAGCGGCCGCGCTGGACGCCGGCTCAGCTGTCGAGGAGGCAGCTGAGGTGGCACGTGCCCGGGCCACGGCGACCCATGCGTTCTTCTACGTCGCCACGCTCGAGTACCTGCGCCGCGGTGGCCGGGTCGGCGCGGCCGCCGCGCTTGTCGGGTCGGCCCTCGCGGTCAAGCCGTTGCTGCGGATCGAGGAGGGCCGCATCGTGCAGCACGACAGGGTGCGGACCTCGAGCCGCGCGCTCGCGAGGCTCGAGGAGATCGCCGTGGCTGCGGCAGGCGACGACCCCGTCGACGTCGCGGTCTCGCACCTGGCCGACCCGGAACGCGCGTCGGCGCTCGCGGACCGGCTGCGCCCCCGCCTGCCGGCGCTCCGAAAGCTCGTCGTCACGGAGGTGGGGGCCGTGCTGGGCGCGCACGCCGGCCCGGGCATGCTCGGCGTGGTCGTCGCCCCCCACCCCTGACGATCCGAGACTTCCCGCCCGACGATCCGAGACTTCCCGCCCGACGATCCGAGACTTCCCGCCCGACGATCCGAGAGCTACGTCGCGCGCAATGCGGACAGCGGCGGCGGGCATCCCCAGGCGGCGTACGGCGAGAGGTTGTCCACAGGTAGCGGTCGGACGCGAGCCGAGGGGAGCAGACGCTGCCTAACGTCGGTCCATGTTCCGACGGACGACCCGACTGGAGGCTGACATGGTGGCGGCCGCTCAGCGTCGCCTGGCGGCTCTTGCCCAGCAGCATGCGGGCGACTCCCCTGACACCACTGGCGGGCCTTCAGCCGACCCGGAGGACCCCGTCCCCGACTCTGCGGCCATCGTCGCGTCTGGAGCCACGTCGACGGATGGCCCTCGCCACATCGGCGCTCGACGGATCGGCTTCGGCCCCGGAGGGTTGAGCGCACCCCACGTCACGGTGGCCGCTCTCGCCGTTCTGGCGCTCGTCGTCGCGGTGGCCTGGTGGTCGCTGCGCTCGGTGCCCCAGTCGGAGTCCGTGCAGCTCAGCGGCCATGGCGTTGCACCCGCGCCGACCAGCCCCGTGACCAGTCTTGGACCAGAGCCACCGTCGCCGCCGAGCACGGTGGCGCCTGCCGGAGCGGTCACCACCGGTGCTGCGGCACGTCTCGTGATCGACGTGGCGGGCAAGGTCCGCCAGCCCGGCATCGTCGAGCTTCCCGCCGGGTCCCGAGTGGTCGACGCAATCGCCGCCGCCGGCGGAGCGAGACCGGGAGTCGCGCTGACGTCCCTGAACCTCGCACGCATGCTCGTCGACGGCGAGCAGATCGTCGTCGGGATCGACGTCCCGTTCATCGGTACGGCGCCGACGGGAATCCCCGGCGGGTCCACCGGCACGGCGGGAAGCGCGGTGACGCCAGTCAACCTCAACACCGCGACGGCAGAGCAGCTCGACACCCTCCCTGGCGTAGGACCGGTGACCGCCCAGGCCATCCTGGCGTGGCGTACGGACAACGGGTCGTTCACCAGCGTGGACGAGCTGCTCGAGGTTTCCGGCATCGGCGATGCGACCTTGGCAGACCTGCGCCCCTACGTCTATGTGTAACGGCCATGCGTGAGCGCAGCCAAGGCGTCGGAGCCGCTGGACCTTCGGCTGGTCCCCGGCGGTGCCGCCGCGTGGGGCGCTGCGGCTCTTGGTCTCGGCTGGCCCCCGGGCCGCGCCGTGGCGACAGCTCTGCTGCTCTGGACCGCGGGTGCGCTGCTTGTCGGGCGCCCCCCTGCCTTCCTCGCGGGCTCTCGCCTTGCCGTCGCCGTGGTACTGGTGGTCGCCGGTGGGGCGATGGCGGCTGCGGGACTGCGTGCCGATGCGGTCCAGGCGGGACCGCTGAGGGCGCTGGCGAGCGACGGCGCATCGGTTCACGTCACCGGCCGGGTCACGAGCGACCCGCTGCGCAGGGACGGGCGTTTCGAGCCGTTCGTGCTGCTCTCGGTCATCGTGGATCACGTCACCGCCCGCGGAGCGGAGTGGAGCGTCCGGTCGCCGGTGCTCGTGATCGCCGAGATCAGCTGGCTGGACGTGTCGTACGGCGAGCGCATCGCCGCGTTCGGACATCTGCAGAGCCCGGACGGCCCTGACCTGGCGGCCGTGTTGATCGCCTCGGGTGAACCAACCGTCACGGCTCCACCGGGCTGGGTGACGCGGAGGATCGGCGAGGTTCGCGCCGGGTTGACGGAGGCGGCCACTCCGCTGCCGTCACCGCAACGAGCGTTGCTGCCGGCGCTCGTCGATGGAGACGTCTCGGCGATGCCGGAGGAGACGACGACGGCCTTCAAGACGACCGGGCTGACCCATCTGCTGGCCGTCAGCGGCTCCAACCTCACGTTGGTGCTCGGCTTCGTGCTCTTCGTCGCCCGATGGCTTCGGGTGAAGGGATACGCGCTGGGCGTCGTCGGCGCCGTTGCAGTCGTGCTCTTCGTCCTGCTGGCGCGTCCCCAACCCAGCGTGCTTCGCGCGGCGGCGATGGGAATGGTGGCGCTCGCCGGCCTGTCGAGCGGGTCACGAAGCCGTGGAGTCCGCGTGCTGTGCGTCGCCGTCATCGGACTCCTGCTGGCCGACCCGTGGCTTGCCCGGTCGATCGGGTTCGTGCTGTCCACCTTGGCGACGCTCGGCATCCTCACGCTCGCGCCTCGCTGGCGCGACCTCCTCGCGCGCTGGATGCCGCGACCCCTGGCGGAGGCCGTTGCCGTGCCACTGGCAGCGCAGATGGCCTGCACCCCGGCGATCGCAGCGATCTCCGGTCAGGTCAGCCTGGTCGCCGTACTCGCGAATCTGGTGGTGGCACCGGCGGTGGGGCCAGCCACTGTGGCGAGCCTCTTGGCCGGTCTGGTGGCGGTGGCGAACGCGACGCTGGGGCATCTCGCCGGCTACGTCGCGGGTGTGCCGCTGTGGTGGATCGTGTGGGTTGCCGAGCACGGCGCGAAGGTTTCGGGAGCCAGCGTCGCCTGGGGTGCCGGTGCGGCGGCCGTCGCCGTGCTGTCGCTGATCTGCCTGAGCCTGATTGTGCTCACCCCCGCGATCCTGTCTCGGCCGTGGCCGTGCCTGGCAGTCGTCGCGGTGCTGGTGGTGACGCTCCTGCATCCGCCAGGACGGATCGGCTGGCCGCCGCACGGCTGGGTCATGGTGATGTGCGACATCGGACAAGGTGATGGTCTCGTGCTGAACGCCGGAAGCGGGGTCGCCGTCGTCGTCGACACCGGCCCTGATCCGGCGCTGATGAGTGAGTGTCTGGACCGGCTCGGCGTCCAGGAGATCGCGCTGGTGGTGTTGACCCACTTCCACGCCGACCATGTGGATGGGCTCTCCGCGGTGCTCGCCGAACACGACGTACGGGAGATCGAGGCGTCGCCGTACGACGTCCCGTCGGACCGCTACGCCGCCGTCACTGCGGAGGCAGCTGTTGCGGGCGTGCCGGTGACCGTGGCCGCAGTGGGAGAGCGACGACGAGTGGGTCAGCTCGCGTGGCAGGTGCTCGGCCCGCCGGCGACCACGTCTGGCGCCACGTCCGGCGGGGGTGAATCCACCGATGAGGGGTCCGGCCCAAACAACGCCAGCGTGATCATGCTCGTGCGCGTCGCGGGCATCCGCATCCTCCTCGCCGGTGACGCGGAGCCCGAGGAGGAGGACGCGATCATGGCCTCCGGCACCGACCTTCGCGTGGACGTGCTGAAGGAGGCGCACCACGGATCCGCCGCCCAGGACCCACGGTTCCTCGCCGCGACCGGTGCTGCGGTCGCGCTGATCTCGGTCGGCGCGGACAACCCCTACGGTCACCCCGCACCCCAGACACTCAGCTGGCTGGACCGGCTGGGAATGCGGATCTACCGCACCGACCAGGACGGCGACATCGCCATCGTCGCCGAACGCGGGCAGCTCCGTGTCGTCACCATTGGATGAGGAGTTCATTCGGAGCCGAGGCAGCCGCTCCCGCGAGACCACGGCGCCACCGTGCCAGACGCCCGGAGGGGCCCGCCAGCCGATTCCCCGCCCGAGGTTGTCCTTGCTCCGTGGCATGCTGGGCGATCATGGCGACGGCGGCGAGCGACTTCATCGGAGCCACCACGCTGGTCACCGGCAGCGACGAGTTCCTCGCCGAGCGCACGGTGGTAAGGGCGCGTCGGGCCATCTGCCGCGCCGACGCCGACGCCGACGTCTCAGAGCTGCCAGCGTCGACACTCGGGGCCGGTGCACTCGCCGAGGTGACCAGCCCCTCGCTGTTCGCGAGCCTGCGATGCGTCGTCGTGCGCGGGATCGAGGAGCTGCCACCGGAGGCGGTCGACTCGTTGATGTCGTACATCGACCAGCCGGCCGCCGACATCGCCCTGGTGCTGCGGCACGGCGCAGGCGCGAAGGGCAAGGCGCTCCTCGACAGGCTGCGCGCCGCCGGGGTCCGAGAGGTCCAGGCGCAGCCGCTGAAGAAGTGGGAGCTGCCGGGCTGGGTGGTCGGCGAGTTCCGCCACCACAAGGCGTCGATCAGCGAGTCGGTGGCAGCGGTGCTGGTCGATGCCGTCGGGGAGGACCTGCGCGCACTGGCCGGTGCCGCAGACCAGCTTGCCGCGGACGCCGAGGGCGCACCGGTTACGGCGGAGCTGGTGCGGCGCTATTTCGGGGGCCGAGCAGAGGTGAAGGGCTTCGCCGTCGCCGATGCGGCGATCGAGGGTCGCTCCAGCGACGCTCTCGAACAGCTGCGGTGGGCGTTCGCCGGCCGCGTCGACCCGGTGCTGATCACGAGCGCCGTCGCAGGCGGGCTGCGCGCCCTGGCTCGCTACATGTCGGCGCCGCGCGGTCTCCGCGAGGGGGACCTGGCGCGGGAGGTCGGCGTACCGCCGTGGAAGCTGAAGTCGCTGGCTGGTCAGTCCCGGGGCTGGTCGCCGCGTGGCCTCGCGCTCGCGATCCAGGCGGCGGCGACTGCCGACGCCGACGTGAAGGGGGCGGCCGGCGACCGGATGTGGCCCTGCGAGCGGTTGGTGATATCCGTGCTCAGGGCTCGCGCGCTCCGTTGAGGAACGCGGCTCGTGCGGAGCAACGCGATCCGTAGGGGCGCGCAGCCAGCTCGGAGACTGCCGTAAGACGAGCCGCCGACCGCTGGCTCACGAGCCCGCAGCTCACCGACAGTCGAGCCCCGCCCGGCGACCGCGGAAGGGTCAGAGGGCGGCGGCCCGAGAGGCGATAGCCGACTTCTTGTTGGCCGCCTGGTTCTTGTGGATGACGCCCGCCGAGGCCGCCTGGTCGAGCTTGCGGCTCGCTGCACGCGCCAGGTCCTGGGCCTTCTCGGGGTCACCGGCTTCCACGGCTTCGTGGAAACGACGAATCGAGGTCTTGAGCGCCGACTTGACCGACTTGTTCCGCTCGTGCGCAGCGTCGTTCTGCTTGATGCGCTTGATCTGGGACTTGATGTTCGCCACGGGTGAGTGCTCTCCACAGTCGTCGTCGGATGGGTCCCTGCCAACAGGACGCGACCACCGAGAATACCAGCGAGTCGATGAGGCGGCCAAATCCCTGAGCGGCTGCCGGCGTCGACGGATCTCGAGCGTTGAGGGCAGTTCCGGCTACCCCTTCATCTCATCCTCGGTCGAGGCGGACTCGGCGGCTGGACGTCGAGGCATCAGGGTAGCTCCGACGACCCAACTGCCTCGAGGTTCTGAGCGACCCGTCGACCGGCACCCGGTATCGGCGCCCGGAGCCGGCTCCGGAGATGGCGCCGCGTGTGTCATCGTGGCGACATGACTGCAGCCCATGGGTCCGCGCGCGAAGGCGTCGAGTTCGCGCTGGCGCGCATCGGCGACATCGACCCGCTCGTCAACAGCGTCTGCACCCTCAATCCGGCAGCGCTCGACGACGCGGTGGCGCTCGACGCCGAAGTCGCAGCCGGACGGTCCCGCGGCCCCTTGCACGGCCGGCCGATCCTGGTCAAGGACAACGTCGACACAGCAGGCCTGCTGACGACCGCCGGGTCACTCGCGCTCGCGGACACCCCACCGAGCGCCGACGCCCCCTTGGTACGACGGCTGCGCGGCGCCGGGATGGTGGTCTTGGGCAAGACGAACCTCAGCGAGTGGGCGAACCTGCGTGACGAGAGTTCGACGTCGGGCTGGAGCGCCTACGGCGGCCTGACCCGCAATCCCTATGCGTTGAACCGCTCGTCGGGCGGCTCGAGCTCAGGCAGCGGCGCGGCCGTGGCGGCGCGGCTTGCGCCGTACGCGATCGGCACCGAGACCGACGGCTCGATCACGTGTCCGGCCGCCTACAACGGGTGCGTCGGGATCAAGCCAACGGTCGGCCTGGTGCCGGCTCACGGCATCGTGCCCATCTCCAAGTCCCAAGACACCCCAGGCCCGCTTGCGATGACCGTGCCCGACGCAGCGCAGGTGCTGACGGTGCTGGCAGGCAACGGCGTGGACTATGCAGCTCATGCCCAGCCGGGACGCCTTGCCGGCAAGAGGATCGGGCTGCCACGGAAGAACTTCTGGGGGTACAGCGTGCTGGCGGACCAGGCGGCCGAGCGTGCCGTCGAGCTGCTGTCTGCGGAGGGCGCGACGATCGTGGATGCCACCGACGTCGTCTCGATGGTGGACTACGGATTCGAGGACGAGTTGCTCGTGCTGCTGAGTGAGCTGAGAGCCGGTCTCGCCGACTACCTCGCGACCCGGCCCGACGGCGCTCCGCGGACGCTCGCGGACGTCGTCGAGTTCAACCGGGCTCGCGCAGCGCAGGAGCTGGCGCACTTCGGGCAGTCGTTCTTCGAGCAGGCGCTGGATGCACCCACCCTCGACTCCGAGGAGTACCGGGCCGCACGCGCCGCCTGCCTCGCGCACGGCCGGGACGACGGGATCGACGCGGTTCTTCGCGAGCATCAGCTCGACGCTCTCCTGACGCCTTCCTACAACCCGACGATCCCGATCGACCTCGTCAACGCCGAGCACCACTGGGGGTCCTGCACGCAGCCGGCGGCGATGGCGGGCTATCCACTCGTGACGGTCCCGTCCGCTCTGACCCACGGGCTGCCGGTCGCCGTGACGTTGTGGGGTACGGCGGGCAGTGAGGCGGCACTCATCGAGATCGCCGCCGGCTACGAGGCGGCCCGCGACGCCGCCGCCGGCCCGCTGCCGCCACCGACGTACCCCCAGTTCGTATGACTGTCGGAGCCGCCGGCCGTCCACCGCTGCCCATCCAGCGACTCGGGACCGAGCGCCTGGTGCTGACTCCGTTGGACCCGGCAGGTGACGCGCCGGACCTGCACCTCATGCTCGCCGACTCCGAGGTCCACCGATACGACGTGGACGCGTGCGCCTCGACGTCACTGGATGAGACCGAGAAGCGCCTCGGAGTGCAGGTGATGGCCAACGGTGGAGCGTCCTGGGCGGTGCGCTTGCGATGCGACGGCACGGCCGTCGGCACGATCGGCCTCGTCGGCGACACGGGGACCACGGTCCAGGGCATCGGCTGGAGCCTCGCTTCGGCGTACTGGGGGCGGCACATCATGAGCGAGGCCGCCGCCGTCATCGTGCCCTGGCTGCTCGCCCAGGACGGCGTGGACGGGCTAGAGGCCTGGGTGGACGTGCGCAACGCCGCATCCACGGGGGTTGCCCGCGCGGCGGGGATGACCGAGCGTGAGCGGCTGCCACGGGTGTACGCCGACTCCGTCTCGCAGACGGTCGTGCTCGTCCGCGTGGCGGCGCCGGCTGGTCTCCGGGAGGTCCCAGGGGATCTCCCGGAGGGCACAGCGGTCCGGGTCAGCGGGTCGTCCTCACGTCCCGACCTCAAGGCTTGACCCGTGGCGGACCGCAAGATGGGCGTCGAGGAGGAGCTCATGCTCGTGGACCCCGAGACACTGGGGCTGCGGGCGGTCTCGCACGTCGCCCTCGCTGCCCACCTCGACGGACTCGTCGCGCCGGCCAGGTCCGCCGACGCGCTTGACGGGTCTGACTGGTCTGACGGGTCTGACGGGTCCGATGGGTCCGACGAGTCTGACAGGGAGTCCAGCCTCGACCAGGAGCTGTTCCTCCAGCAGCTCGAGACCGGTACGGAGGCGTGCCTCACCACCTCTGAGCTGAGGCGCTCCCTGCTGAGCTCCCGCCGGGCGGCGGCAGCGGCAGCCGCGGCGGCCTCGGCGGCACTCGTCGCAGTCGGCACACCGGTGCTGGCGATCGGCGAGGACCAGGTCACCCCGAAGCCTCGGTACCAGCGGATAGTCCAGGAGTTCGGACAGATCGGGCGTCAGGGCTCGGTGTGCGGCACGCATGTCCACGTCGATGTGGCCGACGACGCGGAAGGAGTCCGCGTCATCGACGGCCTGCGGCCGTGGTTGCCCGTGCTCCGCGCGCTGAGCGTCAACTCGCCGTACTGGCACGGCCACGACACCGGCTACGCGAGCTGGCGGTCACAGGTCTGGGGGCGCTGGCCGAGCGCCGGACCGTCGGACCCGTTCGGCGATCCGGAGGGCTACTCCGCCGCCACGGATGCGCTCATCGCGAGCGGCGCAGCACTCGACGCCGGGATGCTGTACTACGACGCCCGCCTCTCCAGGAGGTATCCCACCGTCGAGGTCCGCGTCTTCGATGCGATGACCGAGCCCGACGACGTCCTGCTCCTCGCCATGCTCACGCGCGCCCTGGTCACCACGGTCGCCGAGGAGACCTCCGGAGGTCGTCGCGGGGCGTCGTCGCCGTGGCGTTCCGAGATGCTCCGCGCCGCCCACTGGCGGGCGTCGCGAGACGGCCTGTCGCGCGACCTGCTCGATCCCGGGACCGGGGGTCGCCGGCCGGCGCGCGACGTCGTCGGGGGCCTGGTCGCCCACGTCCGGGCTGCGCTCGAGGACAGTGCTGACCTCGATGAGGTGACCGACAGCTTCGAACGCCTGCTTGCCCGCGGGACCGGCGCGGCTCGCCAACGCGCCGCCGCCGAGCGTGGCGGCGGCCTCGAGCCTGTGGTTGCCGACCTGCTGACCCGGTTCGCTGCCTCCTGGGCGTGACACCGGGCTGGCGGATCCACCGACTCGGATGGTGGGTGCGCAAGTCTCGGATGGTGGGGCGGTAAGTCTCGGATGGTCGGGGTCAGGCGTTGAGGCGTCGCCGGACGCCGTCCAGGCACGCGGAGCCCACCTGGCGGCGGAAGGCCGGCAGGTTAGGCAGCGACGGGGGAGGCGGGTGTACGGCGGCCATCAGCAGATAGCACCCCATGGCCGCAACGAAACCGGTCACATCGTCCTCCTCAGCCGGAGTGAGCCCGATCGTCGCCACGATCTCGTCGAAGTACCGCGAGTCGATCCACTCGAGCGCGAAGACCATCGTGTCTCCCCATCGCTGCCCGCGCCGCGACACGCCCCAGTCGAGCAGCAGCGGCTGGCCGTCATGGTGCCGCATCAGAATGTTGTCGTGCCGGATATCGGTATGGCAGAAGGACTCCGCATGCTGATGGTCAAGAGTTCTCTGGGCCAGCCCCAGCAGCATCGGAAGCTCGTCGGACGCCCAGGACGGCAGCGCCGCGACCTCCTCCCGGGTGGCCGTCGTCATCTTCTCCAGGTACTTGACGATGCCGCCGTAACTGGCGTCCTGCGGCATGCACGGCGGGACCGGGGTCAACTCACGAGACTGCTGGCGGACAACCTCGAGCACCCTCGCCCGGTCCGCCGGCGAGCTCCACTCGGGGTGCCTCCCGTCGATGTCCTCGATGGCGATCGCGACCCAGTCGCCGTCGTCGTACGTCGACAGCAGCCTCCCCCGGTAGGGCACCGGCGGCAAGGATGACAGGGCTGACAGTACGGCGATCTCGTGCCGGAAGTGCTGAGGGCTGTCCGGGTTGATGGCGGGGCTCACCGCCTTCACGAACGCGCGGGATCCGTTGGCGGCGCGGAGGCTGACGGCGACGGCCGGGGACATGCCGCCGACGCGCGGGGTGGCCTCCAGGACGGGCGCACCGAGCAGCGCCTCGACCCAGGAGTGGACCGACACCGGCGCCGCGTCATACGGTCGGCGGACCCCGACCAGCCGCTCCCACCCGCTCCCTCGCGATTCGTCTGCGGTGGTCACGCGCGAGCTTCAGTCTGAACCGCAGACGAATCGGAAGGGGGTGGAGGAGATAAGTGCAGGCGGGTGCGGAGCCAACCTTCGGTCGCGTCGGTGTACCAGCGCTGGTGGTCGCGCAGATGCGGCGAGAACGGCGGTACTGGCGCATCCATGCTGCTCGTGAAGTAGAGCCACAGGTTGGCCAGCAGCGAGTCCACCGACGCCGAATCGACGTCGCGGGTCAGCGGGTGCGAGGCCAGGACCGGCTCCACCTCGAGGCCGTCACCGAAGGCCGAGGCAAGCACGCAGACGAGATCAACCCACGGGGCGGCGAGCATCGGGAAGTTCCAGTCGCAGATCCAGACGCGCCGTCCGGCATCGATCAGGAGGTTGTCGTCGCGAAGGTCGAGGTGCGCCATGCCGGTACCGCTGCACCTCTCGACCGATTCTGCGGCGAGAGCGGCAACCTTCTCGAGCCAGCCGCTCGCGCCGTCCCGCGCCTTCGCGTGCGCCAGCCACTGCGGCCAGTCGCCGAAGTCGTCGCCGAACGTCCCCAGCTCCAGACCTAGGGGCACCCGCGTCATCAGCGGGGCGATGTCAGCCAGCATGTCGGTGACGAGACCGAGCTCGTCGGGCCGCCAGGGCCGTCGCGGTGGCCGTCCCTCGACGTACTGGAGACCGAGCACCACCCAGCGATCACGCTCGACGTCGTCATCGAGACTCCACAGCAGGGCAGGCGCTCGGAGGCCAGGCGGCAGGAGCGTCAGCTTGCGGACCTCCTCGCGGTACGCCGCACTGAGCTGCCAGCCGTGCGTTAGATCGTCGGCGCTCGAGGCGGCTTTGACGAAGACGCGGCGTCCGTCCGCGAGGTCGAGACGCGACGCGAACCCCGGTGTGAACCCGGTCCCGGTCGACCAGCTGCCGACCACCGCACAGCCGACCATCCCCTGCACGCGGGCGCGGACGGCGACCGGCAGGTCCTCCCAGCGCGGCCGGCGGGCCGTGGCCCGGACCGGAATCGACACGCCGTCCCGGGTCTCGACGGCGTCGCGCATCCAGGCATCAGCCGGCATCCCCGGGTTGGTCGATGCTTCGTGCCGCATACGGCGCGATTCTCCCCGAGACACTCCCGCATCACCACGGAGTTTCCCGATTCGTCTGCGGTGCGCCCGCGTCGAGACCAGCCAGTTCCGCAGACGAATCGCGGAGGCGGGAGGGCAAACGGGGCGTGGGAGGATGGAGGTGCCGGTACGACGTGCCGGCAGCTGCGACAGCCAGCCTGCTCCACCCGCCATCCCAGACTCGGACCCGAAAGCTCTCGTGCCTCCTCAGCCAGCCCCGGCGCCGCGCCCCGGCTCGACCGACCCGGCGATCATCCGCAACTTCTGCATCATCGCTCACATCGACCACGGCAAGTCCACGCTGGCCGACCGGATGCTGCAGCTCACCGGCGTCGTCGAGGGTCGGGCGATGCGCGCGCAGTACCTCGACCGGATGGACATCGAGCGCGAGCGCGGCATCACGATCAAGAGCCAGGCGGTCCGCCTGCCGTGGACGGCGACGGCCGGCGACCAGACGGGCACCCAGTTCGTCCTCAACATGATCGGCACCCCGGGCCACGTCGACTTCACCTACGAGGTCAGCCGGTCGCTGGAGGCGTGCGACGGCGCGGTGCTGCTGGTTGACGCCGCGCAGGGCATCGAGGCGCAGACGCTGGCCAACCTCTACCTCGCGCTCGACGCCGACCTGCACATCATCGCGGTGCTCAACAAGATCGACCTGCCGAGCGCTCAGCCCGACCGGTACGCCGCGGAGCTGGCCCACATCATCGGCTGCGACCCTGACGAGGTGTTCCGGGTGTCGGCGAAGACCGGCGAAGGCGTCGAGGCGCTGCTCAACGAGATCGTGGCGACGGTTCCCGCACCGCGCGGGGACGCCGACGCACCGCCGCGGGCGCTCATCTTCGACTCCGTGTACGACACCTACCGAGGGGTGGTGACCTACGTCCGGGTGGTCGACGGCAGGCTCTCGCACCGTGACCGGATCAAGATGATGTCGACCGGAGCGGTGCACGAGATGCTCGAGGTCGGCGTGATCTCCCCGGACCCGGTGCGGGCTGACCACTTGGGGGTCGGTGAGGTCGGCTACCTCATCACCGGCGTGAAGGAGGTCCGCCAGTCCCGGGTCGGCGACACCGTGACCTCGTCGGTCCACGGGGCCACGGAGCCGCTCAGCGGTTACCGGCACCCGAACCCGATGGTCTACTCCGGGCTCTACCCGATCGACGGCGACGACTATCCGACGCTGCGGGACGCCCTCGACAAGCTCCAGCTCAACGACGCGGCGCTGATGTACGAGCCGGAGACGTCGGGAGCGCTTGGCTTCGGGTTCCGCTGCGGGTTCCTCGGCCTGCTGCACATGGAGATCGTCCGGGAGCGTCTCGAGCGCGAGTTCAACCTCGACCTCATCTCGACGGCACCCAACGTGGTCTACCGCGTGGAGATGGAGGACGGCTCGGAGATCGTCGTCACCAACCCGAGCGAGTATCCCGGCGACGGCAAGATCAGCGCCGTCTACGAGCCTGTCGTCCGTGCGACCATCTTGACGCCGTCGGACCACATCGGCGCGATCATGGACCTCTGCCAGAACCGCCGAGGCGCGCTGCAGGGGATGGAGTACATCTCCGAGTCCCGCGTCGAGCTCCGCTACACGCTGCCGCTGGCGGAGATCGTCTTCGACTTCTTCGACAACTTGAAGTCGCGCACCAAGGGCTACGCGTCGCTGGACTACGAGCCCATCGGCGAGCAGCCGAGCGACCTGGTGAAGGTCGACGTACTCCTGCATGGCGACCCGGTCGACGCGTTCTCGGCGATCGTGCACCGCGACGCCGCCTACGCGTACGGCGTGGGGCTCACGTTGAAGCTCAAGAGCCTGATCCCGCGTCAGCAGTTCGAGGTGCCGATCCAGGCCGCGATCGGGGCGCGGGTAATCGCGCGGGAGACGGTGCGCGCGATGCGCAAGGACGTGCTCGCCAAGTGCTACGGCGGCGACATCACCCGCAAGCGCAAGCTGCTGGAGAAGCAGAAGGAGGGCAAGAAGCGGATGAAGATGGTCGGCCGCGTCGAGGTGCCGCAGGAGGCGTTCATCTCCGCGCTCAACACGTCGGAGCCCGCCGAGAAGGCGAAGAGGTAGTGGGAGCGGCGGCTGTGGGCGGCGCTCTCAGCGGGACCCCGCCGACCGGCGGATGACGCTGCCGTTCGCGATGCCACCGGGCCTGCTCTCCCAGGCAGTGCTGGGACCTGACTGGGCGGACTGGCTCGACCGGCTGCCGATCCTGCTCGACACGGTCATGGCCGACTGGGAGCTCCGCTTCGCCGGTCCGCCCTGGCACGGGTTCGCCTCGCTGGTGGCGCCGGTGCGGACGGCCCCAGGTGGCGACGCCGTGGTGAAGGTGACGTTCGACGGTGACGACGAGTCGCTGCACGAGGCGGTCGCACTGCAGCACTGGAACGGGCGAGGCACGGTCCGGCTGCTGCGGGCCGACCCGCACCGCAGGGCGCTTCTCCTGGAGCGGCTGCACCAGCGCACCCTCAACGACCTCCCAGACCTGCCCGCCTGCGAGGTGATCGCCGGCTTCTACTCCCGCCTGCACGTCCCCGCACTGCCCCAGCTGCGCACGGTGTCGTCGTACGTCGAGGGATGGGTCGCGGCGATGAGCACCCTGCCGAGGAGTGCGCCGATCCCGCACCGGCTCATCTCCCAGGCGACGTCACTCGGCAGGGAGCTCGTGGCGGACCCCGCGAGCGCAGGGGTGATGGTCCACGGGGACCTGCACTACGAGAACGTCCTCGCCGGCGACCGCGAGCCCTGGCTGGTGATCGACCCCAAGCCCATGTCCGGAGACCCGCACTACGAGCCGGCGCCCGCCTTGTGGAACCGGTGGGAGGAGATCGTCGCCAGCGGCAACGTGCGCACCGCCGTCCGCCGAAGGTTCCAAACCCTGCTCGACGTCGCCGATCTCGACGAGGACCGCGCGCGGGAGTGGGTCGTCGTTCGCATGGTGCTCAACGCACACTGGGCGATCGAGGATGCGCAGCAAGCGAACCGAGCGCTGACCGCCGACGAGCGGGAGTGGATCACGATGTGCGTCACGATCGTGAAGGCGATGGAGGACTGACGGCGCCCGTCGCGTACACTGGGCCTGTTGGCCCGCAGAGTTCTGCCTCGGGCCACGTTTCATGAGTCGACCACGACGCACCGCGATCCCCGGCGGGCAGCGACACGCAGGACGACCATCCACCACGTTCGCCCCATCCCCACGTTCGGAGTAGTCAATGGCGGCCAGCCG
>JBBSIF010000002.1:0-50116 GCA_038232255.1 Propionibacteriales bacterium | reverse complement strand
CCGACGATGCGAGACGCGCCGCCGGCGACCCACGGACCCGCGGCCAGCTCATGGCCGACACCCTCGTCGAGCGGGTCACCGGACTCACGAAGGCGAGCGGGACCCCCGTCGACGTCCAGCTGGTGATGACGGACCGTGCCTTGTTCCTCGACGACGAGACACCGGCGCGGCTCAACGGTTTCGGGGCCGTCCCCGCGGCGTACGCCAGAAGGATGGTGCGCGACCTCGACGAGTCCGCCGCAGCCTGGGTACGCCGCCTCTACAGCGATCCGGCCACCGGGCGCCTCGTCCAGATGGACTCGACCAGGCGCACGCTCGACGGCAACCTGCGAACCTTCATCGTGGCGCGTGACGAGGTCTGCCGAACCCCTGGTGCGGCGCACCCATCCGCCACGGTGACCATGTGGTGCCCGTCCAGGAAGGGGGGTCGACGAGCGAGGTCAACGGGCAGGGACTCTGCGAGGCATGCAACCACGCCAAGCAAGCCCCCGGCTGGCGAAGCACACCCGGCGCTGGTGGCGCCGGCGAGCTTGTCCGGATCGCCACCCCTACCGGCCACGTCTACACGTCCCGGCCGCCTCCACTCCCCAACCGCACTCCGCCGAGCCGCCACGACGCCGCCTGATCGCGCTAACCCTGTCGCGGACACAATCGGGTCCACCCGATACTGGCCACCATGTGCCCTGCGCCCAAAAGAGCCGACATGTTCCTCGACCTCGAGGACGACCCCCGGGAGAACGGGCCAAGGCTCGGCGACGAGCGGGCCACCCTGGTCGAGTACCTGCGTTGCCAACGCCTGACGCTCGAGATCAAGTGTTCCGGGCTCGACGCCGCCGACCTGGCCCGCCGTTCGGTGGAGCCGTCGACGATGTCCCTGCTCGGCCTCGTGCGCCACATGGCCGACGTGGAGCGCAGCTGGTTCCGTCGGCGGCTTTCCGGGCTCGACGCGCCTGCACACTTCTATACCGCCGACCACCGCGACGGCGACTTCGACGGCGCCGTGCCCGACCCGGCCGTCGTCGAGGAGGCCTGGCGGACCTGGCGGGAGGAGTGCGCGTTCACAGACGGGTTCGTGGCCGAGGCGGATGACCTCGGCGTCACCGATCCCGGCGGGACCTTCTCCCTGCGGGAGGTGCTGGTGCACATGATCGAGGAGTACGCCCGCCACAACGGCCACGCCGATCTGCTGCGCGAGCGGATCGACGGGCGTGTGGGCCAGTAGCCGACGGATCGAGGGGTCAGCCGGTAGACGAGCTGCGTTCACGCCCGGCCAACTGGATCGCCACCACCCCTCCTCACGCACAGGTCCGGGCGATAGCCCGCGCCTTCACGGTGTCCGCCCTCGTGGGAGCGCTGTGCATGGTGGCCGTCATCGTGCTCAGCTGGCCGCCGCGCAGGAAGGCAGTTGCTGTGCAGCCGCGCACGGCCATCGCCGTCAAGGTCCTGCTGGTGGTCGCGTGGCTGAAGCTGGTGGCTGTGGTCGTTGGACTTCCGCTCCTCGGCGCCTTCACGGACCTCAACGGGCTGCAGCTGTTCGTCCTTGCTGTCGTCGAGTCCGCAGCCGTCGTCTGGTTGGCATCGGCCACCCGACATACCTTCACGCACGCACGCACGTGAGCCGGCGCCGCCGTCAGGCCCGGCGTGCCTTCTCGGTAGCCCGCCGGTTGGCCTTCATGATCGCCTCGACCAGCTCGTCCTTGTCCATCTTCGACCGGCCAGTGACGTCCAGCCGCTTGGCGACCTCGTACAGATGCTGCTTCGACGCGTTCGCGTCGACGCCCTCGGCGCTCTCACGCGACGTCTCCCGGCCGCCCTCGGCCTGCGGATCGGACGGGCCCTTCTCCACCTTCGGCTCCCAGTAGTCGCCGACCTTCTCGTGACTGTGCTTCAGCGCCGAGAAGGCGGTCCGGTTCGCGCGCTCACCCTCGCCGTAGGTCTCGACAGCGGAGTCGTGCGTCTTGGCGAAGGTGCGCTGGGCCTTGCTGCCCGATCGTTGGATCGTGCTCGGCAGCTCGTCGGTGATGGGCTTGCCACCCTTGGTGGTCTTGGGCATGACGACCCCCTGTCCTCCCCGGCTCGAGCGCTACTGCCGAGACTATCCACTCGCGCCGCGCGGCCTATTGTCTGACCTCACCCCCAGTTTGGCCCTGTCGCGCTCGGGTACGGCGAAGGGCGGATGGCGCATCGGCGTCCCCCTAGCGAAGGAGAGAGTCCATGACCACAACGCCTGACACGCCCTTGGGCGACGACGACATCGAGACCACCGGAGCGGGCGGCGGTGTGAGCGGAGTCCAGACGGACGCCGACGGGTCAGACGGCGACGCCACGGACACCATCGACGGAGACGCCTCGGACAGTGACGCGACCGACGGCGACGGCGCTGACGGGACGGACGCCGATGGGACGGACGCCGACGGGACGGACGCCGACGGGACGGACACGACCGACAGCGACGGCACCGACAGCTGAGTGTTGGACGCCCTGCAGCTGCTGAGCGGTGATGCTCAGACCTTCGTCGACAAGGTCTGGGCGTCAGCGGTCCACGTTCACCGGGCCGCTCCCGACGACGTCGTTGGGTTGCTCAGCATCGACGACGTCGACCACCTGCTCACCAGCACGGCCATGCGTACGCCGGCCCTGCGGGTCGCGCAGGACGGAACCGTCCTGCCGGCGAGCCGGTACACCCGGTCGGCGACGTTGGCCGGGGAGTCGCTGACCGGCCTCGTGGATGCCCGCAAGACCTTCGAGCTGTTCGACGGCGGCGCGACCCTGGTCCTCCAGGGCCTGCACAGGTACTGGCCACCGCTGACCCACCTGGTCCGCAGCCTCGAGAGCGAGCTGGGGCATCCCTGCCAGGCAAACGCCTACCTCACCCCGCCGGGATCGCAGGGGTTCGCCGTGCACAGCGACACCCACGACGTCTTCGTCTTCCAGACCTACGGCAGGAAGCTCTGGGAGGTCCACGACGACGACGGCCAGCGGGAGGTGATGCTCGAGCCGGGCGTCAGCATGTACCTGCCGACCGGGACGCCACACGCGGCTCGGGCGCAAAGCGACGCCTCCCTGCACGTCACGATCGGCATCAACTCGGTCACCTGGCGCGACGTCCTCGACCGGATCTCCGCCCACGCGATGTCGGGACTGGAACTCGACGCCGCCATCCCCGCGGGTTACCTCGACGACTCCGGCTCACTCGCCGGCGGACTCGCTCCCCGCCTCGCCGATCTGGCGCACGCGATCGCGGCCGTGGACGCGGAAGCGGCGGCGGCGGAGGAGGCCGACCGGTTCCTGACCACCCGCGCCCCGTACCTGACGGGCGGACTGCGCGACCGCCTCTCGACAGACGCTCTGCACGACACCACCGTCCTGCACCGGCGGGCCGGCAGCCTCTGCGTTCTGAGGCAGGAGGCAGAACGCCTCCGCGTGCTGCTCGGCGACCGAGAGCTGCGCGTGCCCCTCCGGCTCGCCGAGCCGATGGCGTACCTGCGCGAGCAGACGTCCCTGCGGCCGGCAGACCTCGCCGAATGGCTGGACCCCCAGAGCCGGCTCGTGCTGACGCGGCGGCTGGTACGTGAAGGGCTCCTGCAGGTGGGGGTTTGACCGAGCACTTGCGATGCTCCGCCAGCAGCCTGGCGCGAGCCGAACCTCTTGGTGGCACGGCATCGACGGTGACGGCCTTCCTGCTCGTCGAGGTGCCGGGACCGTGGGGAGTCAACGCCGTTCGCGACAGCCGGCTCCCTCGGCAGGTGGGCGACTACCTGCTCGGCACCGTCCGACCCCTCGGGGTCCGGCCGCTGCTGATCCGACAACATGGGCGGACGACACCTTCGTCGACGCGGATCTTCGCGGCGTACGCCGACCCGCACCAGCCGTGGATGCAGACCGCCGAGCTGGACGACCCACGACAGGTCGTCGATCTCGACCTGGGCGGCTTCGCCGCTGGCCGCCCAGCCGGACTGACAGCCACGGACGCTCCCGTGTTCCTGACCTGCACACACGGCAGGCACGACAGCTGCTGCGCCGAACGGGGCCGGCCGATCGCCCGAGCGCTGGCGTCATCTCACCCGAGCGAGTCGTGGGAGGTGTCGCACATCGGGGGAGACCGCTTCGCCGGCAACGTCCTCGTCCTCCCCGACGGCCTCTACTACGGCCGTTTGGACCCGGCCACCGCGTCCCGGCTGGCGGATCGGCACCAGCACGGCCATCTCGACCTCGATCAGCTGCGCGGCCGCAGCGGCTTCGGGTTCGCGGCCCAAGCGGCGGAGATCTACCTTCGACGCCACCTGGCGTTGACAGCGGTCAGAGGTCTCCGGCTGCAGTCGCAGTCACAGGTCGACGGCGTCACCGAGGTCGTCTTCTCCTCCGGTGGGCAGCGGTGGAACGTCCTACTCCGAAGGCGAAAGGTCGACCCGCAGCTGCTCACCTGCGACGCTCGGGTGGAGAGCCCGACCGTCGTCCACGATCTCGAGGCGATCGAGCCCGGACCGAGTGTGACCACAAAGGAGACCCGACCATGACACTGGGAGTCCTGGGACTACCGGCCCGGGCGCGGCACCCGCGAGCACACGCCACCCGAACCTGACGACAATGGAGCCATGACTGCCGTGGGGAGAAGCCGTGCCTGACATGCCGATGGGCGGCACGCGAGAGCTCACCTGGCACGTCCTGATGACCACGTGGCACGCCAACCTGGTGTGGGACATGCTCATCGCCGCGGCGCTGGCGTCGTACGTCGCGGGGCTGGTCGCCGCGCGGCGACGCGGCACCGGCGGGCTGGCCTGGTACCGCGTCGTGTCGTTCGCACTCGGGCTCCTGACGCTCGTCGTGAGCCTCAACACCGCTATCGAGCCCTACAGCCACGTGCTCTTCTGGGTGCACATGGTGCAGCACCTGCTGCTGATCATGGTGGTGCCAGCCCTGCTGGTCCTCGGCAGCCCGCTCTCGCTGCTCGTGCAGGTCAGCCAGGGCAGCCGGCAAGGGCGGATCAGGAGCGCCCTGACCTCGGCCCCGGTGTCCCTGCTGACGCATCCGTTGGCCGGGGTCGCGATCTATGCCGTGGTGATCGTGGGGACACACCTCACGTCGTTCATGCAGCAGATGATGCTGCACCCGTGGCTGAACCACCTCGAGCACGTGCTCTACCTGGGCGGTGGTTACCTGTTCCTGCTGCCGCTCATCGGCGACGAGCCGATCCGCTGGCGGCCGCCGTACCCGGTGCGGCTGCTCGTCCTGTTCCTCGCCATGGCCCCGGAGACGGTCGTCGGCATCGTCTTGCTGCAGGCCGACCACGAGCTGTTCCCCGCCTACGCGGCCGTGCACCGGACGTGGGGACCGAGTCCGCTGGCGGACCTCAACCGCGGCGGCGCCATCATGTGGGCCTTCGGCGACGGCCTGATGATGGTGCTCATCGTCGGCGTCGTGCTCGCCTACATCACCCATGCGGCGGCCAACGCGACAGCCGGCAGCTGGCTCGAGGACGTCCGGCGCAGCACGCTGGCCGACCACCTCGACGCCACCGGCCAGCACGCCGACCTGGACGGTGCCGATCTCGACGAGGACGACGCAGCACTGACGGCGTACAACGCCATGCTGTCCCGGCTCAGCCAGGGGTCGTCACCGCGCCGGATGTCCGACCCCCGAGACGGCCGGTCCGGCAGCGGCTGACGTTTGAGCGGCGGTGTTCACTGGGACCATGCCATTGCGAGGAGAGTACGAGCCGAGCCCCAGCGACTGGGCTCGCGAGCAGGTCGAGGTCTACGAGGAGTCCGGCGGCACCGAGGGCACGCAGATGCGCGGGATGCCCGTCGTCATCTTGACCACCATCGGCGCCAAGAGCGGCAAGCTCCGCAAGGCTCCGCTCATGCGTGTCGAGCACGAGGGCAGGTACGCCGTCGTCGCGTCGCTCGGCGGCGCGCCGAAGAACCCGGTCTGGTACCACAACGTGGTCGCCAACCCGCACGTCGAGCTGCAGGACGGCCCCGTGAAGCGGGACATGGTCGCCCGCGAGGTCACCGGGGACGAGAAGGCGGTCTGGTGGCAGCGCGCTGTCGAGGCCTACGCGGACTACGCCGACTACCAGGAGAAGACGACTCGCCAGATCCCGGTCTTCGTCCTGGAGCCCGCCGGGGCCTCACCGCCCGACGCTGTCTGAGGCGCGGCGTCTCGTCAGTCGACGTCGACCTCGTCACCCACCCGGACGACGCCGGTCGTCAGTGGGATCAGCCTGATCCCGAAGAACACCTCGTGGTCCCACTGCCGCCGCAGCGCCAGCGTCCGGGTCGGCTCCTTCGAGCCGGCGAGCGTCACGGGATCGATCGTCGGCAGGACGCACCGGTCGCAGTGCTCGGCGAACCGCATCTCGACGTCGCCGACCCGAACTCGCTTCCACTCGTCCTCAGCGAACGGCGCCGGACTGCCGTCAACGACGACGTTGGGCCGGAAGCGTCCCATCGGCAGCGGTTCGGGCAACAGTTCGCCACGCTCCTGCGCAGACTCGCGGAGCCACTCGTTGAGCCTGGCAAGGGACGCCGTCGTCGTCAGGTGGATCGGCCCGGTGTCGGCGAAGCTGACCGGGTCACCAGGCGCGCCGCCGTGGACCTCCCCGACGGTACGGCGACCAGGGTCGTCGAGCCACACCAGGCGGACGGGCTCGCCCAGGTGCCGGGACAGCCACCTGTCGGCGTCGTCCCCGGCGCTCACCGCCCGGTCGATGCGGGACATCGTCACGGGAAGGGTGGCGCTCCCGCGCTGCGGCGTCACCAGCAACGGCTCGGCGCCGGGAGCGGTCAGCTCGAGAGCGCCGTCGGGTCGAGGCTCGGCTGTCACGTGCAGCAGTCGTCGGTGCGTACGGGCCGTCACCGTCGTACCCGCCCCGTCGACCACCATCCAGCGCCGGTCGTCGTGCAGCCCCCAGGGATGCGCCACCGTCTCGCGCACGGCGACGGGCCCTGTCGACTTGACCGGGTACACCGACAACGACGTCACGCGCATGAGGCGAGCCTAACGAGATGGGTCAGTCCGGTTGCCGCGTCAGCGCCTCGTGGTGCCGCACCACCTCGGTGACAATGAACACGAGGAACTTCTCGGCGAACTCAGGATCGAGGTGGGACTGCGACGCGAGCCGGCGGAGCCGGGCGATCTGCTCGGCCTCTCGGTCGGGGTCGGCGGGTGGCAGTCCGTGGCGAGCCTTGAGCTCGCCGACCTGCTGCGTGCGGGCGAACCGCTCGGCGAGCAGATGGACGAGAGCCGCGTCCAGGTTGTCGATGCTCGCGCGCAACCGGCCCAGCTCCGCCGAGACCTCGCCTTCGGAGCCAGGCGTATCCATGGGCCGACACTAAACCGTCCCCCGCCGGCGTCTCGCCGAGGACGTCGATACCCTGCCCGACCTCGGATACGGCTCACGCCAGCGTTGCGGTCGCGCTCTTTGCGCCAAGATCCGACAGTCAGACCGGCCGAGCAGCTTGTACGTCGGATCTTGGGCCGCCACGTCGCCAGAGATCCGACAGTCAGAACGCCCTGGCGGTCCGTACGTCGGATCTTGCCACGGTTCTACGCCGGCGACGACGCAGCTAGTGCGGGCGCCAGGCGTCCTTGTCGTTGGTCAGGGCCATGACGTCCGCGGGCAGCCGCTGCTCGGCGAGCATCGCCACCGTCACCTGCTCGAAGACCTCGCGGATGTTGGCCCGGGCCGCGATCCAGACCAGCTGCAGACCCCTCGCCGAGTCGTGGTACTCGACGGCTTCCGGGCGCAGGCCGTAGACGCTCACCAGCGGTCCGTCCACCGCCCGGATGATGTCGGCGACGGTGATCGTGGAGGAGTCGGCAGCGAGCCGCCAGCCACCGTTCTGGCCCCGCACACTGATCACCAGGCCGGCCCTGCGCAGGTCGGCGAGGATCGCCTGCAGGAAGCCACGGGGGATGCGCTGCAGCTGGCCGAGCTCCTCCGCGGACACGCGGGCCCCGTCTTCACGCGTGGCGATCTCGATCAACGCGCGAAGCGCATAGTCGGCCTTCGCGGAGACTCGCATGCGCCATAGTTTGTCAGAGATGGCTGCGGCCCCGTCGCCGAGCGCGGTCGCCACCGCGCGGAGAACGGTAGCGTGCAGTCGTGGACGTCGTGACGTCAGCCATCGAGTCGCTGCCTCCGCTGGCGGCGTACGCGATCATCGCGACTCTCGTCTTCGGGGAAGCTGCGGTCTTCATCGGCTTCGTGCTCCCTGGCGAGACGGCAGTGCTCCTCGGCGGCTTCCTCGCCAGCACCGACCACCTGGACATCCGGGTGCTCTGCGTGCTCGTGTTCATCTCTGCCGTGGTGGGGGACAGCGTCGGCTACGAGGTCGGCAAGTACGTCGGCCCTCGCGTCGTCGCCTCCCGTCCGCTGTTGCGCCACGAGGCGCGGCTCGATGTGGCGCGCGGCATGCTCCGCGACCGGGGAGGGCCAGCTGTTCTGCTGGGCCGGTTCACCGCGTTCTTCCGCGCAGTCATGCCGGGCCTAGCGGGGCTCAGCGAGATGCGCTACCGCACGTTCCTGGCGTGGAACGCGGTCGGCGGCTTCGTCTGGGGCGTCGGTTTCTGCCTGGTCGGATACTTTGCGGGCGCGTCGTACGAGCAGGTGGCCAAGCGGATCGGCACCGGCTCCGCCATCGTCATCGCGGTGCTGGCGCTGACCCTCCTGGTGACCTGGCAGGTCCGGCGGCGCAGGACCGAGCGCGCCGAGGCAGCCGCGTACGAGAGCCACGACGCCGGCAGGTGACCGCGAACCCCCTGCATCGACCTGTGCGCCGGCACGTGGGGAGCTCTGCGCCCCGGCAGCCCGTTTCGCCGCCTGGTAGCGTTTGTCTCACCATCGGCCCCGTCGGGGGATCGAGGTGTTGCCCGAGACCTTGGTGACTCCGCCTCAGCACAGAACAGGCCGCGATGACGACCACCGCCGATGCACCTACCCCTCTTCGCCGCGCGGACCGCTACGCGAGCCTGTACACGGACCTGTCGAAGGTCATCCGGGACCACGACCTGCTGCGACGCCGCTACGCGTACTACTGGACGCGCATCACCGCCGCGGTCGTGGCCTTCGCTGTGGTGTGGGTGGTCGTCGTCCTCCTCGGGAACTCCTGGTTCCAGCTGATCTGCGCGGGCGTGCTCGGCATCGTCATCGCCCAGTTCGGCTTCCTCGGTCACGACAGCGCGCACCGCCAGATCTTCAAGTCCGCAGCCTGGAACGACTGGACGGCCCGCATCTTCGCGGGTGTCTTCGCCGGACTCAGCTACGGCTGGTGGAAGACCAAGCACAACCGGCACCATGCGGCACCCAACCAGGTCGACAAGGACCCCGACATCGAGTCCGGGGTCCTCGCCTTCACTCCGGAGATCGCCCGGTCGCGGCGCTCCTCCGCCGTGTCCGGCTGGTTCGTCAGGCGACAGGGCTGGCTGTTCTTCCCGCTGCTCACCCTCGAGGGCGTCAACCTGCACCTCTCGAGCGTCCGGGCGCTGCTGCGGCGCGACTCCATGCCGCACCAGCGAGTGGAGGCGCTGCTCGTCATCGGCCGTCTCGTGGCCTACGTCGTCGTCCTCTTCCTGCTGCTGCCGGCGGGCAAGGCATCCGCGTTCTTCGGAGTCCAGATGGCGATCTTCGGTGTCTTCCTGGGAGGAGCGTTCGCGCCCAACCACAAGGGCATGCCGATCGTCCCGGCGGACATGAAGGTCGACTTCCTACGACGTCAGGTCATGATGTCGCGCAACGTCCGGGGCGGCATCGTGACCGACTTCGCAATGGGCGGCCTCAACTACCAGGTCGAGCACCACCTCTTCCCGAGCATGCCGCGGCCCAACCTCCATGCCGCCCAGCCAATCGTCCGGGAGTACTGCCGAAAGCACGGCGTCCCCTACACCGAGACGGGCCTCTTCGAGTCCTACGGCATCGTCGTTCGCTACCTCAACCGCGTCGGGCTCCGCGGCCAGGACACCTTCGCCTGTCCGCTCGCCGCCCTCTACCGCGACTAGCTGCCCTCAGATGTGCCGGCGCGACTGCACGAAGCGGAACCGGCTGGCGACGTAGGCACCGTCGGTGTACGTCGAGTTGGCAGCCGGGTTCGACCCGGTGCCGTGGAAGTCGCTGAACGCTGCTGACTGGTTGACGAAGACCTGCCCCGTCAGGTTCTCGCTGAGCGCCACACCGGCGTCCAGGGACGCCGATCGCATGTCGGCGATGACGTCGTCGTCCGTGCTGTACACCGACGCCGTCATCGCGCCGTGCCCCAGAGCGGTCTCCCGGAACACCGTGATCGACTCATCGGTGGATCCGGTGACGATGAGGTAGGCGACCGGGCCGAAGCACTCCTGCTCGTAGACGGGCCGGTCGGCCACGTCCACGGTCAGCACCGTCGGCGTCCGCACCACCGCCTCCGGGAACAGCGGGTGCGTCACCTCCCGCGACCCGATCACCACCTGCCCGCCAGTGGCATCCGCCGCTGACAACCTGTCGAGGACACCCTGGTTCACCACGCCGCCGAGCACCTCGACGGCGTGGGCGTCGTCTCCGACCAGCTTGTCCAGCGCGTCCTGCAGCCCCGCGACCAAGCCGTCGACGGACTTGTGCCCGTCGTCGGTCTCGATGCCAGCAGACGGCAGGAAGATGTTCTGCGGTGCGGTGCACATCTGACCCGTGTAGAGCGCAAGGGAGAAGGCGACGTTGGAACACAGGCCCGCGAAGGAGTCCGTCGAGTCGACCACCACGGCGTTGACGCCGGCCTTCTCGGTGAACACCACAGCCTGTCGGGCGTGATCCTCCAGCCAGGAGCCGAAGGCGTTGGACCCGGTGAAGTCCACGAGCCTCACTTCTGGCCGGACGGCGAGCACCGCCGCCACACCGTCGGCGGGATCCTCGGCGGCGAGCGTGGCGAGGTTCGGGTCGAAGCCGGCCTCCTCCAGGACCTCGCGACACACCTGCACCGTGATGGCCAGCGGCAGCACGGCACCGGGATGTGGCTTGACGACGACCGGGTTGCCGGTGACCAAGGAGGCGAAGAGACCCGGCCAGGAGTTCCACGTCGGGAACGTGTTGCAGCCCACCACCAAGGCGACGCCCCGCGGCACCACCGTGAACGTCTTCTCCATCCGGATCGGCGCGTTGCGCCCGGGCTTCTCCCACAGCGCCGTCCTCGGCACGCGGGTCATCTCGACGTACGAGTAGGCGATCGCCTCCAAGGCCCGGTCCAACGCGTGAGCGCCGCCGGCCTGGAAAGCCATCACGAACGCCTGCCCGGACGTGTGCATGACGGCGTTGGCCAGCTCGAAGACCCGCGCGTGCAGGCGGGCCAGGATCTCGAGGCCGAGCCCGACGCGCGCCTGCACTCCCGCGTCCCGCCACGCTACGAGCCCCCGCCCGGACGCCTGGACGAGCTCGGCCACGCCCTCAGGCGTCACGCGCGGGTAGCGCACCCCCAGCGGCAGGCCGAAGGGCGACTTCTCCGTCGCCACCGTGCCGTCTGAGCCGGGAGTGGAGACCGGGAAGTCCTTGCCGAGAAGGGCTTCGAAGGCTGCTCGGCCGTCAGCGGCGGCCGTCTCACCGTAGATCCTCGGGCTCGGGGACTCCGGGTAGGCGCTGAAGTACCCCCGCGTCCGGGTTGCCTCCACCGCGTCGTCGAGAGTCTGGCGATGACGGGCGAACGCGTCGGTGGCAGTCGACACGAGAACCTCCACGTCGCATCAGGGAGCCGGCAACGCGTTGCCGACACGGTCATTGCGAAGTCTAGTTGGCCGCCTCGGTCGGCGGCGGTGGCCGTCGAGTCCGAAGCGAGGCGGACGCGGGGTGGCGGGTCGGCTGTCCTTCGACCGAACACCCGGCAACGTTCGAATCGAGGTTCCGGACGCCGATTTTGCGGGCTAGCGGGTGTCCGGTGGCTGCGCGGCAGGACCGGTAGGCGGATCACCAGTCACAGGCGTCCCAGCAGACCGCAGACGATCCCCGCCGCCGCGACTCGTCTGCGGTACGGCGGGCACTCCCCGCCAGGCGACCGCAGACGAACCGAGAGGCGAGCATGAGAGAGTGCGGGCGTGGAAATCCGCCCCATGACCGATGACGACATCGCTGCCGTTTTGCGGCTCAACTCCGACTCGGTCTGGGCGCTGAGCCCGCTGGACGCCGACAAGCTGGAGGCCTATCGCACAGCGGCTGCCTTTGCGCTGGTCTGCGCGGTCGACGGCGCGGTGGCAGCTTTCACGATCGCCTACGCCCCCGGGGCGGCGTACGGCTCGATCAACTACCAGTGGCACGCCGAACGGTTCGACGACTTCGTCTACCTCGACCGGATCGCCGTCGACCCGGCGTTTCGCCGGCGCGGCATCGCCGGTGCGATCTACGACGTCGTGGAGGCGGCCGCGAAGCCCCATGGCCGGATGGTGTGCGAGGTCTACTCGAACCCTCCGAACACCGGATCGCTCGCCTTTCACGAGGCGCGCGGGTACCGCGAGGTCGGGCACCTCGTCCAGGCCAACGGCTCCACCACGGTCATGTTGGAGAAGGCACTGTGACGCCGGACGAGCTCGCTCGGCGCTGCGCCGACGTGATGTGGGCGCAGGACGTGGCGTCCCGCAGGCTCGGCATGCGGCTCGAGTCGGTGGCCGCGGGGCGCGCCGCGGTGTCGATGGCCGTCGGCGACGAGATGACCAACGGGCACGGCACCGCGCACGGCGGCTTCATCTTCACGCTGGCGGACTCGGCTTTCGCCTTTGCCTGCAACTCCTCCAACGACCGTGCCGTGGCGCAGGCGTGTGACATCGTGTTCGTCTCGCCCGTCCACGCCGGCGACCTGCTCGTCGCCGAGGCTGTCGAGCGCTCCACCTTCGGGCGGAACGGGATCTACGACGTCCAGGTGCGCCGTGGCGACGAGGTGGTGGCCGAGTTCCGCGGGCGCAGCCGCACGGTCGGCGGCCGGCACGTCGACGTACCCGACACGGAGGCCGGCGATGGCTGAGCTCTCGACCCCGCGCGAGCTGTGGGACGCCCGCGAGACGCTGTCGGTGGACGAGCTGAGGACGCACCAGCTCGGAGCTCTGCAGGACACGCTGCACCGGGTCTACGACCACGTGCCGCATTACGCCCAGGCGTTCGACGCGAAGGGCGTGCACCCGAGCGACCTTCGCGAGCTCGCCGATCTCGGCAGCTTTCCGTTCACCAGCAAGGCCGACCTGCGCGACAACTACCCGTTCGGGATGTTCGCCGTGCCTCGCTCGGAAGTCTCCCGCGTCCACGCCTCGAGCGGTACGACGGGACGGCCCACGGTCGTGGGCTACACCGCCGCCGACGTCAGCGACTGGGCCGACGTGATGGCGCGGTCGATCCGGGCGGCCGGCGGCCGCCGCGGCGACCTCCTGCACGTCGCCTACGGTTACGGCCTCTTCACCGGCGGGCTGGGCGCCCACTACGGCGCGGAGCGGCTGGGCTGCACGGTGGTGCCGATCAGCGGCGGGATGACCGAGCGCCAGGTCCAGCTGATCGGCGACTTCGAGCCGCGCATCATCATGGTGACGCCGTCGTACTTCCTGGCGATCGTCGATGAGATGGAGCGCCAGGGCATCGACCCGGCGACGTCCTCCCTGGAGATCGGGATCTTCGGCGCCGAGCCGTGGACCGATGAGATGCGGCGCGAGATCGAGCAGCGGTGCGCGATGCACGCCGTCGACATCTACGGGCTCAGCGAGGTCATGGGGCCGGGTGTCGCGCAGGAGTGCGTCGAGACGAAGGACGGGCTGCACGTCTGGGAGGACATGTTCTATCCGGAGGTCATCGACCCGGTCTCGGGTGACGTGCTGCCGGACGGCGAGGAGGGCGAGCTCGTCTTCACCTCGCTGACCAAGCAGGCCATGCCGGTGGTCCGCTACCGGACCCGGGACCTGACCCGCCTGCTGCCGGGCACGGCGCGGCCGTCGTACCGCAGGATGCAGAAGGTCACCGGCCGCACCGACGACATGATGATCGTCCGAGGGGTGAACGTCTTCCCCACCCAGATCGAGGAGCTGCTGCTGAAGGTCGACGGGCTGACGCCGCACTACGTGTGCGTGCTCACCCGGCCGGCCAGGATGGACGAGATGACCGTCCGGGTCGAGGCACACCAGGCAGAGCTGGACGCCGGCACCAGAAGCGCCCTGGCATCGGCGGCCGGCCGCCTCGTCAAGGATCACGTCGGCGTGACCGTGACTGTCGAGGTGTGCGAGCCGCACGCGCTCGAGCGCTCGCTCGGCAAGGCCAAGCGGATCGACGACCGGCGGTCCGCGACCTAGGCGATGCCGCGCCTCGCCGCCTCGGCGAGCCCAGTCGACACCTCGTCGGTGGTGAGCCAGTCCTGCGGAGCCAGCACCTTGGCCACCTGAGGGGCGAAGACGGGAGAGGCGGCGAGCACGTTCCGCGTCGTACCGCTCGCCACCACCTCCCCCTCGGCGAGTACGACGACCCGCGTGGCCGTCCGCGCCACGAACTCGACGTCATGGGTGGCGACCACCACGACGCTCCCGGCGTCGGCAAGCTCGCCCAGCAACGCGCCGAGGCGCGTCTTGGCGCCGTAGTCCAGCCCGCGGGTGGGCTCGTCGAGGAGCACCACACCGGGGCGGCTCGCCAGCCGCGTGGCGATCACGAGCGCCAGCCGCTGCCCGTGGGACAACCGCCGAGGATCGGCTGTGCCCGCCGCATCCTCGCCCGGGCACAGCCGGCGGTAGACCGCCAGCGCGGTCCCCGCCACGGCCCCGGCGCGGTGGTCCGCCGCCGCGCAGGCGCGAGACACGTTCGACGCGGAGCTGAGCTCGGGCGCCTGCTGCGGGACGAGGGTCACCGCGGATTCGGCCCTGCCGTGAAGCGGCTGGGGCGGCTGAGCGACCGACACCGTGACGCTTCCCGAGGATCGAGCCGCACTGCCGGCGACGGCGTGCAGCAGTGACGACTTCCCGGAGCCGTTGCGGCCCATGAGCGCGACCACCTCGCCGGGACGAGCCTGCATGCGCACGCCCCGCAAGGCCGTCACGCCGTCGTACCGGACGACGAGGCCACGGACGACGAGGCCGTCGCCTCCCCCGCCGGACATGACCGGATCGCGGACCGGCGGGGTCACGTCGGCCAACCGGGTGCGCAACGGCCCTGCCTGGCGTCGCGCGTCCCGCACGGACAACGGGAGCGGAGCCCACCCGCACATCCGTCCGAGCTCGACCACGGGGGGAACGATCGGTGAGTCGGCGAGCACGTCCGCGGCGCTTCCGGAACGGCATCGGCCGCCCTCGACGAGGACGAGCTGGTCGGCGTACTCCACCACCCGCTCGAGACGGTGCTCGGCCGCCAGCACCGTCACGCCGACGTCGTGCACAAGACGCAGCAGAGCCGCGAGCACCTCCTCGGCTCCCGCCGGGTCGAGCGCCGACGTCGGCTCGTCGAGGACCAGGACGCGCGGGCTCAGCGCCAGCACCGACGCCAGGGCGACGCGCTGCTGCTCTCCACCGGAGAGGGTGTCGAGCGCCCGGTGCCGCAGGGCGACGATGCCCATTCCGTCGAGGGCCTCCTCCACACGCCTACGCACGGCCAGGGAGCCCGTGGACTGCAGCTGCAGGCGACGAGTGATCTCGCCCTCCACGGTCTCCGCCACGAACCCGGCTCGCGGGTCCTGGCCGACTCCCCCCACGAGGGCCGCGAGCTCGTGCGAGGAACGCGCGCGGACGTCCGTCCCGTCAACGGTGACGGCACCCGAGACCGAGCCGGCGCCCAGCCCCTCGGCCGGTGACTGCAGGGCACGCAGCAGGGTGGACTTGCCAGCGCCGGTGCTTCCGACGACCACCGCGAGATCCCCCGACGCGACGCTGAGCTGCACCGCCTCAAGCACCGGAGCAGAAGTGCTGCGGTAGCGGTAGGAGAAGTCGCGAAACGCGATCACCCCAGCATCCTTCGCGCCGTGACGCGGCTCCCGCGTGCTGGGGGCTGAGACGACCCCCCGATGAGCCGTCCCAGCCCCCAGTCAGAGAGGGACAGCCCGACCTGAGCGGTCGTCCCGGCCGCGTCCGAGGGGGCACTCTGCGACGGGCATCCGCCCGTCGTGCCGCTCCTCAGCCCCGCCCGCTGTTCTCATCAAAGCGCATCCGAGCCTCCGAAGCCAGCATTTCGGCGCATTTGTTGTGTCGAGTCCGTAGCATCAGCAACTGATGATGGGCGTGCCGGCGCTCAGAAGAGCAGCGCGTTGCCCGGATCCTCGACGATCGCCGCGACGTCGGCAAGGAACCGCGACCCCTGCTGTCCGTCGATGACGCGATGGTCGAACGACACGGCGAGGGTGGTGATCCACCGTGGCCTGATCCTGCCGTTGCCGACCACCCACGGCTGTTTGCGGATGGCGCCCATGCAGAGGATCGCCGACTCACCGGGATTGATGATCGGGGTTCCCGAGTCCACTCCGAAGACGCCGACGTTGGTGATGGTGAAGGTGCCGCCCGTCATCTCGGCGGGCTGGGTGCGGCCACTGCGCGCGACCGCTGTCAGCTCGCCGATGGCGCGCGCCAGCTCGAGACCGGACATCGCCTCGGCGTTCTTGACGTTCGGCACCACCAGCCCGCGGGGCGTTGCCGCCGCGATCCCCAGGTTCACGTAGTGCTTGACCAGGATCTCCTGGGCTGCCTCGTCCCAGGTCGCGTTGACCTCCGGCGTACGACGGGCGGCGACGCAGACGGCGCGGGCAACGACCAGCAGCGGGGACACCTTGATGTCCTGGAACGCCCGGTCCCGCCGCAGGCGCTCGACCATCCTCATCGTGCGCGTCGCGTCGACGGCCATCCACTCGGTGACGTGCGGAGCGGAGAAGGCGGAGGAGACCATCGCCTGCGCCGTCATCTTCCGCACGCCCTTGACGGGGACACGCGTCTCCCGCTCGCCGCGCACCTCCTGATGCATCGCCGCTGTCGCCGGCGCGCTCTGCGAGTCCGCTCCTCCGCCCGCGTGGGCCTCCACGTCCGCGCGGGCGATGGTCCCGCCGGCGCCGGACGGCACGACGTCGGCGAGGTCGACGCCGAGGTCCTTCGCCAGCTTGCGGACCGGCGGCTTCGCCAGCGCCCTCGATGCCGCCGGGCTGACTGCAGGAGCCACCGCGGAGGCAGTCGGCAGCGCGGTTGGGGAGGGCTGCGGCGTCGGCGGAGGCGAAGGGGGTGGCGAGCCGGTAGTCCGGCGAGGGCGGCGCTTCGTCTCCGCCGTACGGGGCCCGTAGCCGACGAGCGTCGGCGCCGCGCCGTCGGCGGTCGGCGCCGGGCTCCCGACCATCCCCGGCTCGATCGCGTCCTCCTCGGGTGGCGTCTCGACCGTGGCCTCGTCCTCGACGACGGTCTCCGCGGTGACAGCGTCGATGTCGCCACGTTCGCCGGCCGCGTCCGTGCCCGACGTGACCGCGATGATCGGCGTTCCGACGGAAACCGTCTGACCTTCTGCCACCATCAGCTGCGAGACGATGCCGGCGTACGGCGACGGCAGCTCGACGAGCGACTTCGCGGTCTCGATCTCGCAGATGACGTCGTTGATCTTGATCGTGTCGCCGACCTTGACCATCCAGGTCACGAGCTCGGCCTCCGTCAGGCCCTCGCCCACGTCGGGGAGCTTGAACTCACTCACTGCCATGTCCGTCGTCTCCCGTCAGTAGCTCAGCGAGCGGTCGACGGCGTCCAGCACGCGGTCGAGGTCGGGAAGGTAGTGCTCCTCCACCCGCGCCGGGGGGTACGGCGTGTCGAAGCCGCCGACGCGCAGGACAGGCGCCTCGAGAGAGTAGAAGCAGTCCTGGGTGATGCGGGCCGCGATCTCCGCGCCCATGCCGAGGTTGACGGGTGCCTCGTGCACCACCAACGCGCGACCGGTCTTGCGCACCGACTCGAGGACCGGACCCATGTCGAGAGGCGACAGCGTCCGGAGGTCGATGACCTCCAGCTGGCGGCCCTCGGCGGCGGCCGCGTCGGCGCTCTGCAGAGCGACGCTGACGCGCGGTCCGTAGGTGACCAGCGTCAGGTCGATGCCCTCGCGAACGACTCGCGACGTGAACAGCGGGTCCGGCGTCGCCGTCTCGTCAAGCTCCGCCTTGGCACCGTGGTACTGGCGTTTGGGCTCGAGGAAGATCACCGGATCGTCGCTGGCGATCGCCTGCTGGATCATCCAGTAGCCGTCCACCGGGTTGCTGCACGCGACGACCTTGAGGCCCGGCGTGTGGGCGAACTGCGCCTCGGGGCTCTCGCTGTGGTGCTCCACGGCACCGATGCCGCCGCCGAAGGGGATCCTGATGACGATGGGCATCGGCAGCTTCCCGAGGCTCCGGAAGTGGAACTTCGCCACCTGGCTGACGATCTGGTCGTACGCCGGGTAGACGAACCCGTCGAACTGGATCTCGCACACCGGGCGGTAGCCGCGCAGGGCGAGCCCGACCGCCGTACCGATGATGCCGGACTCCGCGAGCGGGGTGTCGATGACCCGGTCCTCGCCGAAGTCCTTCTGCAGCCCGTCGGTGACCCGGAAGACGCCGCCGAGCTTGCCGATGTCCTCGCCCATCAGCAGGACCTTGGGGTCGCTCTCCATGGCAGCGCGCAGGCCGGCGTTGAGGCCCTTCGCAAGAGTGATCGTCGTCATCAGTGCGCTCCCTCGAAGGACGAGAGGTAGGCGGCGAGCTCGTCGCGCTGCGCCGCCAGCTCCGGTGTCTGCTCCACGAACACCTGGTCGAACATGTCGAGCACGTTGGGGTCCGGCAACGCCCGGCAGCCTTCGCGCAGGTGCTCGCCCAGCTTCTCGGCCTCCTCGTCGACCTCGGCGTAGTAGTCGTCGTCGGCAAGGCCCTGGTTGGTCAGGTACGCCTTGACGCGGGCGATGGGGTCCTTGACCTTCCAGCTCTCCAGGTCCTCCGAGACGCGGTAGCGGGTCGGGTCGTCGGTGGTCGTGTGCGCACCCATGCGGTACGTGTACGCCTCGACGAGCGTGGGGCCACTGCCCTCCCGCGCCCGCTGGAGCGCGGCCTGGGTCACCGCGTGGACGGCGAGCACGTCGTTGCCGTCCACGCGAAGGCCGGGGAACCCGAAGCCGAGCGCCCGCTGGTAGAGGGGGATGCGAGTCTGCCGCTCGATCGGCTCCGAGATCGCCCACTGGTTGTTCTGGCAGAAGAAGACGACGGGCGCGTTGAACACCGCCGCGTAGATGAACGCCTCGTTGACATCGCCCTGGCTGCTCGCGCCGTCGCCGAAGTAGGCGACCACGGCGGCGTCCCGGTCGGGGTCGCCGCTCCCGACTGCGCCGTCGCGCTGGATGCCCATCGCGTAGCCGGTGGCGTGCAGCGTCTGGGCGCCGATGACGATCGTGTAGAGACCGAAGTTGTGCTCGTTGGGGTCCCAGCCCCCTTGGTCGACGCCGCGGAACAGCCCGAGCAGGCGCAGCGGGTCGAGGTTGCGGCACCAGGCCACACCGTGCTCGCGGTAGGTGGGGTAGACGAAGTCCTGCGGGCGAAGCGCCCTGCCGGACCCGATCTGCGCCGCCTCCTGGCCGAGCAGCTGAGCCCAGATCCCGAGCTCACCGTGGCGCTGCAGAGCCGTTGCCTCGATGTCGATCCGACGCGTCAGCGTCATGTCGCGGTAGAAGCCCTTGATGGCGTCGTCGTCGAGGGTGAACGAGAAGTCGGGGTGCTCGACCCGCTCACCGTCTGGGGTGAGCAGCTGGATCAGCTCAGGTGATGCGCCGGCTTTGCCCGGCCCGAATACGTCCCCGAGGTCAGGGTCAGAACTGCTCACGAACACTCCTTGCGTAGCAGACCGCCGGGGCAGGCCCCGCCCCGTGCGGCGGCCGTGGCGCACGCGCGACCAGGCCAACCGTACCCATCGCGGCGCCTGGACCCCCAATCGGGCTCGGCCATGCGGCACAATGGTGAGTTCGCCTGTTGCCAGGGCGCCACCGCACGCCAGGAGGACACGCTTAGGTGTCAAGTCCGGTCCGCCAGCAGGTCAGCGCTGACCAGCTCGAGCAGGAGATCAAGCACGAGCAGTCGGTCGTCGACAGGATCTACGCTCGGCTGGACGCAGCCGCCGAGTCGGCACGCCGCCTTGCCGCCGACGGGCACGCTCGAGCCCGGCTCGGGAACCAGGGTGGCCTCGTCGAGCGCGATGCTCTTGTGTTCCAGGCCGCGAGGCGCCTGGCGAGCCTCGACGCGGCTCACGACGGGCTGGTCTTCGGCCGGCTCGATCTGCGCGACGGGGAGGTCCGCTACGTCGGACGGCTCGGCCTGCGCGATGAGCACCGCGACGTCCTGCTCGTCGACTGGCGGGCGCCCGCGGCCGCCGTCTTCTACCAGGCCACCGCCCAGCAGCCGTCCGGCGTCGTACGACGACGCGTGCTCCAGTCCTGGACCGACAGAGTCGTCGCCATCGACGACGACCTCCTGGACGCCGACAACGCCCCTGCGGACATGGTCGTCGTCGGGGAGGGCGCGCTCCTGGCTGCCCTCACCCGCACCCGCGACCGCTCCATGCAGTCGGTCGTGGCGACGATCCAGAAGGAGCAGGACGATGCCATCCGGGCGCCGCACCGCGGCTACACCACGATCAGCGGCGGGCCGGGCACCGGCAAGACCGTCGTCGCCCTGCATCGCGCCGCCTACCTGCTCTACACCGACCGGCGACGCTACGAAGGCGGCGGCGTGCTGGTCGTCGGGCCCAACCCCGTCTTCATCGCCTACATCCAGCGGGTGCTGCCGTCCCTCGGGGAGACGGCAGTGTCGCTGCGAGCTCTCGGGGAGGTCGTCGACGGCGTCACGGCGGTGCGTTCCGACGAGCCTTCGGTGGCCACCGTCAAGGGGTCGGCGCGAATGCGCCAGCTGCTCGCCCGGACGGCTGCCGGCCCGGTGCCCGGCGCTCCCAGGTCGTTCCGGATCTTCTACCGGGACGACGTCCTGCGGCTCGACGACGCCGCCCTGGACGCCGTACGCCGGCGGCTCCTCGGCGGCGGGACGCGGCGCAACCAGGCGGCGACCAGGGTGGCCGGTGAGCTGGTCTCGACGTTGTGGGAGCAGGCGGTCGGAGATCGAGCGCGGGAGCAGGGTCGGGACGGTTTTGCGCGCACGCTGGAGGGCAGCCGCGAGTTCCAGGAGTTCGTCCGCGCCTGGTGGCCGGTGCTCGACGCGGTCGACGTGCTCGGCTGGCTCGCCGACAAGGAGCGGCTGGCCCGCGACTCGGCGCGCCTGCTGAGCCGGGACGAGGTCGACGACCTCGCCGAGTCCCTCGGTGGCGAGCTCACCGTCGAGGACGTCCCGCTGCTGGACGAGCTGCGCTACCTCCTCGGCGACGCGCCGGAGCTGTCCGACGACGAGGAGGACGACCCGCTGGCGGGCCTGGAGGACGAGACGTTCGCGGAGCTGTCGACGTCCGACCGTCGGATGTCAGGGCCTGCGGCTGCACGGTCGAGCCGCCCCACGGGCTCGGTGGACGACGACGGCTACGCCCACGTCCTCGTCGACGAGGCGCAGGACCTGTCCCCGATGCAGTGGCGGATGCTCGGCAGGCGCGGGATGCACGCGACCTGGACCATCGTCGGGGACGCCGCGCAAAGCTCCTGGCCCTATCCGGCGGAGGCGGCGTCGGCGCGCGCGCACGCCCTGCGCGGGAAGAGCTCCAACGCGTTCCGGTTGTCGACCAACTACCGCAACTCCCGTGAGATCTTCGACTTCGCCGGCAGCTACGCGAAGGCGCTGATCCCCGACGCCGACCTGCCGGTCGCCGTACGAGAGACAGGGGTCTACCCCGAGCTGGTCGACGTGGACGCCGGCGCGCTCTCCGCGGCCGTCGCGGACGCCGTCGTGGCCTTGGCGGACGAACTGCCCGGAACGGTCGCGGTCGTCGTCCCGGCCGGTTGGCAGCGCAAGGTGTCGGGCTGGCTCGGCCCTCGGGACGAGCAACGCGTGCCCGTGCTGGGCGCTCTGGACACCAAGGGCCTGGAGTTCGACGGCCTGGTGGTCGTGGAGCCCGACGCGATCGCGTCGCAGTCGCCTGCCGGTGTCCGCACCTTGTACGTCGTGCTGACCCGCGCCACCCAGCGCCTGCACGTCGTGGGCTCCAGCGCGCTGTGGCGGGCGGCGCTGTGACGACGGGGCGGCGCCTCCTCCGGGAGGTCATGGCACGCCCGGCGTGGGCGCTGGTGAGGGTGCACGGCTCCGACGAGGTGCTGCTGCTCGGTGGCGTCCGCTCCGACCATGCGACGCTTCGCGACGTACCCCTCGAGGAGACTGTGCCCGACGGCGGCCCGTGCGTCGACCGCCTGGTGTGTGTCCCGTTCGCGCAGATCCGGGAGCGCGGCTTCGAGGCACACGACGACTCCACTCCCTTGTGCAGCATCGACATCGACGTCGAGGCACGGATCCCGGCTCGCCTGCTGCTCGACGCGAAGGCGCCAGAGCCGTTGCGGACAACGGGGGCCGCCGGCTTCGGCATGGACGACGACGAGTATGCCGAGCTGGTCGCCACCGTCATCCGCGACGAGATCGGCAACGGCGCCGGAGCGAACCTCGTCCTGGCGCGGGACTACCGCGCGACGGTCGAGTCGTGGGACGCGGACAAGGCACTGGGCGTCTTCACCCGCCTGCTCCAGCAGGAGCACGGCGCCTACTGGACGTTCCTGGTCTTCACCGGCGACCGCTACCTCGTCGGCGCGAGTCCCGAACGCCATGTTCGCGTCCAGGCAGGTGAGGTCTCGATGAACCCCATCAGCGGCACGCTGCGCCTCGACGCCGGCGCCGACGCCGCGCAGCCGGGACCGGACGGAGAGGACCAGGCCCGGCTGCCCGGCCGGCTGCTGGACTTCCTGTCCGACGAGAAGGAGATCTACGAGCTCTTCATGGTCGTCGACGAGGAGCTCAAGATGATGTGCGCGATCTGCTCGGAGGGTGGCTCGATCCTCGGCCCGTTCCTCAAGCCGATGAGCCATCTCGTCCACACCGAGTACCTGCTGGCGGGTCGGACGACGCTCGATGTCCGCGACGTGCTTCGCGACTCGATGTTCGCGGCGACGGTGACGGGCAGCCCCGTGGAGAACGCGTGCCGACTGATCACGAGGTACGAGAAGGCCGGGCGTGGCTACTACGGATCGGTCCTCGCGCTCCTCGGTCGTGACGGGCGGGGCCGCGCCACGCTCGATGCGCCTATCGTCCTGCGGACGGCCGACGTCGACATGGACGGCCGGCTGCGTGTCACCGCGGGCGCCACGCTGGTGCGCGACTCCGATCCCTCGTCGGAGGTCGCCGAGACCCGCGCCAAGGCCGCAGGCATCCTGGCTGCCTTCGGGCTGGTGCCGCCGGCCGGAACCGCGCTCGCCGACGTGACGTCGCTGACGAGCCTTCCCGAGGTGCAGGCCGTGCTGGCGTCCCGCAACAGCCGGCTCAGCCGGTTCTGGCTCGCCGACCAGTCGGGCGCGACGCCGTCGCCCTCGCTGGTGGGACGCAAGGCGGTCATCCTCGACGGCGAGGACGACTTCGTCTCGATGCTGCGCCACATGCTCCGGGTGCTGGGGATGGAGGGTACGGCGATCAGCCACCGCGACTACCACCCCGGGGCGTTCGACTCCGCGGACGTCGTCGTCGTGGGACCCGGACCGGGTGACCCCCGGGACCTCGCTGACCCGAAGATCGCCACCGTGCGCGCCGCCGTCGACGACCTGCTGTCAGCCGGCCTGCCGTTCCTCGCCGTCTGCCTGGGCCACCAGGTGCTGTGTGGCGCGCTGGGGCTGAGGCTCGACTACAAGGACATCGCGTTCCAGGGCACGCAGACCTCGGTGGACATCCTCGGCCGCCACGAGAACGTGGGTTTCTACAACACCTTCGTCGCGCGGGTGAGCCCAGACGAGGTGCTGCCGCCTGGGATCAGCGTGGACTGCGACCCCGAGACCGGTGATGTCCACGTGCTGCGCGGTCCGCACTACTGCGGTGTGCAGTTCCACACGGAGTCGATCCTCACGCAGAACGGTTTGGCGGTCCTGGAGGAGCTGCTGACCGGTCTCGTCGTGGGGACGCCTGAGCCCGCTAGCCCAAGGCCTCACCACCCGTCGACTCCCGACCGAACCTGAGCGGTTGAGGCCGCCCCAGCAACCCGAAGGCCTCACCATCCGTCACGACTGGGCCGCCGTACGACGAGGGAACGCCCCGGCAGCCGGGGACGGAGTAGCTGCCGGGGCGTGTCTGGGAGGGATCCGTCAGTCGGATCCCAGCGTGACCTGGACGGACCTGGTGGACCCGTCCTTCGAGACGACGGTGAGGGTCACGGTGTCGCCCGGTCGGTAGGAGCGCACGTCGGCGACGAGGGAGTCCGAGTCGGTCACCCCCGACCCGTTGAGCCGCGTGATCACGTCGCCGGGCTTCAGCCCGACCTTCGACGCCGGTGTGCCCTGCTCGACAGTGTTCACGAGCGCGCCGTCGGGCAGGCCGTACTTGTCCGTCGCGTCGGCGACGGTGACGCCGATGCGAGCATGGGTGGGAGTCTCGTGCTTGCGCAGCTGCTCGACGATCGGGATCGCCTCGTCGATCGGGATGGCGAACCCGAGCCCGATCGAGCCCGCCTGACCGCCGGACGGGCTCGAGGTGGCCGTGCGGATCGCCGAGTTGATGCCGACGACCTGACCTGACACGTTGACGAGCGGGCCCCCGGAGTTCCCCGGGTTGATGGCCGCGTCCGTCTGGATCGCCGGGAAGATCGTGGAGGGGTCGTCCGCCAGCTCGCCCTGCGTCGTCACCGGTCGGTTCAGCGCGCTGACGATTCCGGAGGTGACGGTGCTGTCGAGGCCGAAGGGGGCGCCGACCGCGACGACCGGCTCACCGACCCGAAGATCCGCCGACCGGCCGAGGGTGGCGGGCTTCGCGTCGCCGACGCCTTGGGCCTGGATGACGGCGAGATCGGTGAGCGGGTCGCGGCCGATGATGCTCGCCGACGTCGTCTCCCCGTTGTTGAAGCTGACCGCGAGCTTGCCACCGTTGACGGCGAGCTCGACGACGTGGTTGTTCGTGAGGATCTGCCCGGTGGTCGTCAAGACGATGCCCGAGCCGGATCCGCTCGCGCTGCTGGAGGATGCGTAGATCTTGACCACCGACGGAAGCACGTTGGCCGCGGCGGTCTCCGCGCTGGCCGTCGACGCGTCCGGTGCGGCGGTGCTGCTGGTGTCGGGAGACACGGCGAGCCCGGGTGTCTGGGAGCGGCTCAGCGAGGCGGCGTTGTGCGAGGTCGTCTCGTGGAGCAACGCCGCTCCGCTGAACCCAGCGGCTCCGCCGGCCAGGGCGCCGACAAGAACAGCCGTCCCGATCACCCGACCGCCGCGCCGCGGGGACGCTTGTGGAGGACTCGGTGCGTACCCCGACGGGTACGGCGGTGGAGTCGGGTCTCCGGTGCTCACACTGTTCACCTTCTCGGTTGCGGCTGAGGACTTGCTGAGATCAGGTGCAGAGCTTTCTGTGAATCAGCTCCCACCGACCGCGAGATGGTCGAGTGGCCCGGGCCAGGTCGTCTGCGGGGGCTGCGCCGGCGGCGGCGGACGGTGCGGTCCCCCCGGAAGTACCAGCGTGAAGCTGCTCCCGTGCGGCCTGCGGTTGACCGCGTGCACGCTTCCGCCATGCCGCTCGGCAGCCTGGCGGACGATCGACAGGCCGAGACCCGAGCCCGGCATGGTACGCGCGTCGGACGCCCGGTAGAACCGCTCGAAGATCAGCGGCAGATCCTCCTGCGCGACGCCAGGACCATCGTCGCTCACCGTCAGCTTGCCACGGTTCACGGTGATGGTCACGGTTCCTCCGGCGGGACTCCACTTGGCCGCGTTGTCGAGCAGGTTCGTCACCGCGCGCTCGAGGATCTGCGCCTCGCCGACGACCCACCACGGCGTCACCGCCTGCTGGAAGACGACCGCGGGAGCCCGGCGGCGAACCCGGTCGACCGCGCGGGTCACGATATCGGCTAGGTTCAACGGTTCCGGTGCTCTCGACAGCGGCTCGTCCCTCGCGAGCTCCACAAGGTCACCGACCAGCGTCGAGAGCTCCTCCACCTGGGCGGTGACGTCGAGGAAGATCTCCTGACGCGAGACGGCGGACAGCCCGCCCTCCCGATCCGCCTGAGCCAGCAGCTCCAGGTTCGTCCGCAGGCTCGTGAGTGGCGTCCGCAGCTCATGGCCGGCGTCGGCGATCAGCCGGCGCTGCCGGTCGCGCGAGGCACCGAGGGCAGCAAGCATGTCGTTGAAGGAGGCGGCGAGCCGGGCGATCTCGTCGTCCCCCGTCACGGGGATCGGGGTCAGCTCGTCAGTCTGCGCGATGTGCTCCGCGGCGGCGCTGAGGCGTCGTACCGGCTGGAGGGCTGACCGCGCCACCGCCAGACCGATGAGGCCGGCCGCGACGATGCCGCCGCCTCCCACCAGGAGCAGCACGAGACCCACCCTGTCGATCGTGCTCTCGATGGACTCCTGCGACTGGGTGAGCATCAGCGCGATGCCGCGGCCGGCCGGAACGGTGACGGCGCGGTAGTCGGTGCCCTGCACATTCACCGTGCGAAACGTACGGCTCAGCTGACCGCGGGAGACCCGGAGCTCGTCCGTTGTCGGGTGTCCGACGTCGTTCGGGCCGGTCAACGCGAAGAAGTGTCCCTGCGTGATGAGGTAGAACTGGACGTCGGCGGCCTGCAGGAGATCCGGGGCAACCCGCACCGCGCGCCGCTCGTGCGAGATGTCGGTCTTGCTCGCCTGCTCGGCGCGCTGGAGCAGGGACTCGTCCAGCCGGTCGTGCAGCTGGGACCGGAGCGTCAAGTAGGCGGCGAGACTCGCGACGGCGACCGCGAGCCCCACGGCACAGGCCGCCAGGAGTGAGATCCTGGTCGCCATCGAGACCCGTTTCACGGGGGCGTCTCGCGCAGGACGTATCCCACGCCGCGCACGGTGTGCAAGAGCCGCGACTCTCCTTCCGCCTCGGTCTTGCGCCGAACGTAGCCCACGTAGACCTCGAGGGAGTTGGCTGTCGTGGGGAAGTCGTAGCCCCACACCTCCTCGAGGATGAAGGCGCGCTCGAGAACGCGCTTGGGGCGGCGCATGAACAGCTCGAGGAGGTCCCACTCGGTCCGAGTGAACGTGATCGGGCGCCCCGCCCGGTCGACCTCCCGGGTCACCGTGTTCATCGTGAGGTCGGCGAACATGAGCGGCTCCTCATCGGGAGCGGACACGCTGCCGAGCGAGCGGCGGCGCAGCATCGCCCGCACCCTGGCCAGCAGCTCGTCCAGGGCGAACGGCTTCGCGAGGTAGTCATCGGCTCCGGCGTCCAAGCCGTCGACCCGGTCGGTGACCCCGTCGCGCGCTGTGAGCACCAGGATGGGCAGGTCGTTGCCCGCGGCCCGCAGGGCCTTCGTCGTCTCGATTCCGTCCAGCCGTGGCATCATCACGTCTACGATCAACGCATCGGGAGCCAGTCCGTTGATCCGCGCCAGCGCCTCCACCCCGTCGTTGGCCACTGCGACCTCGTAGCCGTTGAACTCGAGGGAGCGGCGAAGGGAGTCGCGCACGGCACGGTCGTCGTCGACGACGAGGATGCGCATGGCGCCCACGGTCCCACGCGGATCTGAGACACGCCTGAGAGCAGGCGCGCGTCGGTCAGTCATGTGACCACCTGATGCGCCGCGAGCACGGTACGTGCGGCGTCGCCCGCCCGTGCGCCGTACGACCCTCCGAACGTCGCCGCGTGCACGAGGAGCGGGTGAAGCTGGTGGAGCGGCACGCGCTCGAGCCATCCGTCGGCCAGCGGGTGGACCTCCTGGTAGGCCTCCAGCAACCGGGACAGGTGCGCTGCGCCGAAGAGCATGAGCATCGCCAGGTCCGTCTCCCGGGAGCCGCCGTGCGCCGCGGGGTCGACGAGGACACCTTCTCCCGTGGCGCTCCACACCACGTTGCCGCTCCAGAGGTCACCGTGGATGCGGCTCGGTGGCTCCTGCGGCCCGGCGAGGGCGTCGATGTTGTCGATCACGGCGTCCACCGCTGCCGCGTCGCCTGGCGAGATCGCGCGTCGGTCCCGCGCGGCTCGCAGATAGGGCAGCAGCCGGTGCATGACCCAGAAGTGCGGCCACGCGTCGGAAGGGGTGTTGGGAAGCGCGGCGGCCCCGATGTAGCCGGGGCGCTGCGCGCCGAAAGCGTCGGCGCCGGCGGCGTGCGTGGCGGCCAGCCGGCGTGCGAAGCTCTCGACGACCTCAGGCGTCGGCCTGCCCGCTTCGACCCAGGACAGCACGAGGCAGTCCGTCGAGCACGCCAGCACCTCCGGGACCGCCGCGCCGCCGGCTGCCTCGCCGAGCCACCGCAGGCCCGCCGCCTCCACGGCGAAGAAGTCGTCAGGGACCTGGGAGCGGGTCTTGACGAAGGCGTTGCGCCCGTCGCTCAGCCGCACCCGGGTCGCGCTGCAGACGTCGCCTCCCGCGACCGGCGTCGTGGCGACCACCGCGGTTCGAAGCAGCGCCTCGACCTTCCCGGCGATGCCCGCCATGCGTGCCATGGATCGACGGTACGACGGTTCGCAGGGCGAATCCACCTCGTCGTCAGGGGTCTGCGAGCCTTGTCACGAGCTCGTCCGTGGTCCGCTCGATGATCTGGAGCACTGCCTCGAAGCCGCGTTGGTCGCCGTACCAGGGGTCCGGAACGTCCAGATCGTCACCGGCCTCGGGATCGAAGGCCCGGAACAGCAGCACACGTTCACGGTCGCCGTCGGCTGGCGTGAGCCGCAGCACGTCCCGCCGGTTGCCGGCGTCCATCACGAGGATCGCGTCGTAGCGGGTGAACCAGTCCCCGACGAACTGCTGCGCCCGGTGCACGGTCGGGTCGTATCCGTGGTGCGCCAGGGACTCGGCGGCTCTGTGGTCCATCTTCTCCCCGATGTGCCAGTCACCTGTTCCGGAGCTGGCCACGGCGACCTGGGACGCGAGACCCGCCGCGGCGAGCTTGTGCGCCAGGACGACGTGCGCCATCGGCGAACGGCAGATGTTGCCGAGGCAGACGAGTGCCAGCGCGTAGCCCCGGGGGGTCCGGGGGGCCGGAAGGTCGACCACGGTTCAGCGCCAGCCGCGGCTCTTGGTCGACGGCAACGCGAGCGCGATCACCCAGCTGACGACGGTGATCACCAGGGCGCCGAAGACCGCTGTCCAGAAGCCAGCCACGCCGAAGCCGATGTCGAGAGCTCCTGCCAGCCAGCTGGTCAGCCACAGCATCAGGGCGTTGACGACGAAGGAGAAGAGTCCGAGCGTCAACAGGTACAACGGAAGCGACAGGAGAGCGACCAGAGGGCGGACGATCTCGTTGACCAGGCCGAAGATCAGCGCGACGAGGATCAGCGTCAGCATGCGGTCGCCCTGGGACGAGCCGTTGACGACGATCCCGGTGAACAGCCAGGCCGCCACCGCCAGGGCGCAGGCGTTCGAGACGACCCGCAGGACCCAGTTGGTCATCGCTCGATGGTGCCATGCCCGATGGCGTCCCGGAGCGAGACCTCGGCGGCTGCAAGGTGGCGGTCGAGCTCGACCGCGGCCTCCTCCACCCGGCCGGCCTCCAGCAGTCCCACCAGCAAGCGGTGGTCCTCGACCTGCTCGGCGATGTTGCCCCGGACCCGGTCGAGGTGGGCGAGTCCGAGCCGCAGCTCGGCGTTGTACACGTCGGCAGCGGCGAGCAGGCGCCGGCTCCCCGTCAGGCCGACGAGGGCGCGGTGGATCCGCAGATGCGCCTCCGTGAGGGCGGCGGTGTCGCCGGTGGTGGCGGCCAGGCCCGTGTAGGCCTCGGCGGCCTCGTGGACCGCCGCCCGTTGCTCAGGGGTGGCCTCCGTCCAACGCCGTACGCCAGCGGACTCCAGGGCGACCCGAGCTCGGCTGAGGTCGCCGACATCCGCCGCCGAGAGCTCCTTGACCGCGACCCCCTTGTTGGGCACGCGTACGGCGACACCGTCAGCCACCAGGACGGCGAGAGCCTCGCGGATCGTGCTGCGCCCCACCCCCATCGCCTCCGACAGCGCCACCTCACGCAGCGGAGTGCCCGGCTCGAGCCGACCGGCGAACAGCGCACGCCGGATCTCGTCCGCAGCCCGTTCGACGGTCGAGGAGTACTCGAGCTGCAGGTCTCCGTACATGAGGCTTCACCCTAGACCGTGCACGCGACCTGACAGGAGAACGGAAACCGGGCTTGACGGCAGCGCGCCGATGGGTGCAGGCTCTGCCTGTCTAGAATTGTCCGACAGTCAGACATCATATGGGGGGAAGATGCGCGTTCCGGGGGCTCCGCTGGCGTGGGGCAGGCACTACGTCGGAGTGCGGCCAGCGCACTTCCGGGTCGACTACGTCATCAACCCCTACATGGATCCGGCGGCTCAGCCCGACTCCGCGCTGGCGATGAGCCAGTGGCAGCAGCTCGTCTCCACCTTGGAGGCGCTTGGTGCCTCCGTCGACGTCCTCGAGCAGCGGGTGGACGCACCGGACATGGTGTACGCCATGAACCTGGGGCTCGCGCTCACCGGGGCCCGCGGACCGCGGGTGGCGATCTCGCACATGCGCCACGAGGAGCGGCGGAACGAGGCGGAGACCGCTGCCCGCTGGTTCGCCGGCGCCGGGTTCGCGGTGTCCGAGCTCGGCCGGTCCGGAGTCGGGGCGTTCTTCGAGGCAGGCGACGCCTTCCCGTTCGCCGGGTCGCTCGTGGTCGGTTTCGGGCCGCGCACCGACGAGCAGGCGCTCAAGCAGCTCGCGACGGACTTCGACATCGCGGTGCGCGGCCTGCGGATCACCAATCCGGGGATGTACCACCTGGATCTGGCCTTCTGCCCTCTCGACAAGCAGGCAGCCCTCGTCTGCCCGGCTGCCTTCGATGAGCCGAGCGCACAAGCGCTCCTCGCCCTGGTCCCGGACCCCGTCGTCCTGACCGAGGCTGAGGCGCTGACCTTCTGCGCGAACTCCGTCGTCGTCGGCCGCACCGTGGTGATGCCGGCGTGCCCGGACCGGGTGCGCACCGAGCTCGGGAGCCGCGGCTTCGCCGTCCAGCTCGTCGACGTGTCCGAGTTCCACAAGGGTGGCGGGTCCGTGCGCTGCCTGACCAACCCGCTCGACATCGTCGTGGGGCGCGACCTGCGCCTCGTGCCCGGCGGCGAGCTGCTGACGGCCTGAGCGACTCGCTCTCGCCCGGCGTCACGGCGTCATCCACCCGAGGGGGCGACGAGAGCACTCCGCCGGGACGAGCGGGCCGTCTGCGCGAGCGCGATGCCCGCCAGGATCGCTCCCATGCCACCCATCTGGACGATGCTCAGCGTCTCGCCGAACCACGTCCAGCCGAGGACCGTCGCGCCGACGGGCTCCAGCATCCCGAACAGGGTCACCTCGGTGGCGCTCAGACGCCGCAGGGCGCTCAGCTCCGCAAGGAACGGTACGGCGGTGCCGAGCACCACCATGAACGCGAGCAGCAGCCACAGGGGGCAGTGCACCGACGCGAGGTTGCCGCCAAGCGTCCTCTGCCGGCTGAGGCTGCTGTCGAACAGGCGGGGAACGGGCGCGACGACGTTCCAGAACACGCTGGCGACCACGAACGCCTCCGTCAGAACGACGAGCGGGGAGCCCTCGATGACACTGTGCTCGCCCAGCAGGAAGTAGACAGCGAGCGAGACCGCCGCACCGAAGCCGGCCAACACGCCGAGACCGTCCAGCGTGAGCCCCGACCACACCTCAGCCACCAGGGCGAGACCCCCGAGGGACAGCGCGAGCCCGAGCCAGATGCGGCGGCGCAACGGCTCGCGGTAGGCGAACCGGGCGAACAACGCGACCAGCACCGGGGCGGTGAACTCGAGAAGCAGCGCGACCCCCACCGGCAGGCGGTCGATGGCGACGAAGTAGAGCCACTGCACGAGCGCCACCCCGGAGATCGCGAAGCCGACGACGCGCAGGGCGTCGCCGAGCGTTCGGGGCAGCCGAAGCCGCTCCCCCCGCAGTCCCAGCACCGCGAGGAGCACGACCGTGGTCCCGGTGCACCGCACGGTGGTGAGCGTCGCGGAGTCGACCCCCGCTGCCTGGATGGCGCGGGACACGCCGGCGTTGACCGAGAACAGCGTCGCGGCCAGTGCGACCAGCACCAGGCCGCGGCGACGGCCGTCTCCAAGGGGCATGGCACAGACCATACGGAGGGCGGCCCTCCAGACCTGCGATCTAGAGTGAGGCTTCATGAGCACCCCGCAGTTCCGCAAGGCGCTCGCCACCATTCCGGCGTACAAGGCGGGCAAGCCTCCCACGGCCGGGCTCGCGACGTCGTACAAGCTGTCGAGCAACGAGAACCCCTATCCACCCTTGCCGGGCGTCATCGAGCGGGCGACGCAAGCCGCCGTCACGATGAACCGCTATCCGGACATGGGCGTCTCGGCCCTGCACACCGCGATCGCGGACCGGTACGGCGTCGACGTCGGTCAGGTCGCGTCGGGTGCCGGTTCGGTCGCCGTGCTGTACCACCTGCTGCAGGCGACCTGCGCCGACGGTGACGAGGTGGTGTATGCCTGGCGTTCCTTCGAGGCGTACCCGATCGCGGTGGGGCTGACCGGAGCCACGAACGTGGCGGTGCCGCTCACCGCGGAGGCCCGTCATGACCTGCCGGCCATGCTGGCCGCCGTCACCGACAGGACGAAGGTCGTCGTCGTCTGCTCGCCCAACAACCCGACGGGTCCGGCTGTCCACCGCGACGAGCTCACGAAGTTCCTTGACGCGGTGCCCGCCTCGGTGTTCGTCGCTCTCGACGAGGCCTACTGCGAGTTCGTCCGCGACCCGGAGACCCCGGACGGTCTCCAGCTCGCCGAGGGTCGCGAGAACGTCGTCGTCCTGCGCACCTTCTCCAAGGCGTACGGCCTCGCGGGGCTGCGGGTCGGCTTCGCCATCGGCCCGCCGGCGGCGGCGGAGGCCATCCGCAAGTGCGCGCTGCCCTTCGGTGTCTCGTCGATCGCGCAGGCCGCGGCTGTCGCGTCGCTGGAGGCGGAGCCACAGCTTCTCGACCGCGTGAGCGCGATCGTCGCTGAGCGGCTGCGGATGCACGACACCTTGACGCGACAGGGCTGGACGGTTCCCGACGCCCAGGGCAACTTCGTGTGGCTGGCGCTGGGCGACGACAGCGTCGCGTTCGCCGACGCGTGCGACGAGGCCGGGGTCAGCGTGCGGCCGTTCGACGGAGACGGAGTGCGCGTCTCGGTCGGAGAGCCCGCAGCCAACGACATCCTGCTCGGCGTCACGCAGCGCTGGCTCGCCGAGCACTGACGCCCCGAGACGGCTCGGCCGCGCCGCCGCTCTCCCGGCCGCTGTCGAGGCGTTCGGCAGCGCCACATGCCGGAATCAGCAATCGCGTCATCCCGTTGGCCGCGCCGTCGGCGTGCTGCCGTCGCGGTGCACGATGTACCAGCCGGCTCGGTCAAACCCGGTGATGTGGGCATGGCCAGCCGTCAGCGCCGTCAGCGTCTCGCGGACGGCCACTCGCCACTGCCTAGCCAGGTCCCGACGGGTTTGCCGGATGGCTTCGACGTCGGGGGGCACCGCGACGAGGGAGACCCGCCCGTCGAGCCTCCCCGGCTCCGGCTCGCCGGTGTTCGAGACACCGAGTGCCACCACCGCCCCAGCCGCGAGGTGGGCCTCGGCCACCGCCGGCGTGTTGACGCCGGCGCAGGCAGCGGCAACGTCAGGGTCCCGCAGATGCCAGCGTACGAGCAGTCGGTCGGTGTCATCAGCCCGGTTGATGGTGTCGGTCAAGGTGCCGTAGAAGTTGGGGAGATACTCGTCGGCACGCGCGGCCAGCTTGACCAGGTTGAAGTGGGCGTTGCGACAGACCAGCGGGTCGAACGTCCAGGAGATCTCGGTCAGGCCCCGCTGGAGGCTCCACCCGCGTTGGTGGACCTTGAGCGCGAACCCCACCTTCCGGCCGAGCGCTTGGCGGGAGACGCCGGCGATGTGACTGTGCAGTGCACGCTCGGCCGGCGTGGTGAAGAAACCCACGCAGGCGCCGACCAGGTCTTCGCCGTCGAAAGCACCCCCGACGTAGTTTCCGGCCTTCGCGAACGCGCGGAGCAGCTCGAGTGGCACCGACGGGCTCGAGGCACCACCCCAGATCGTCGCGTATAGCCGGACAACTGCCTCGAGATCCTCGAGGGAGGTCACCTCGCAGACGGAGACCCCAGCAGCATGGGCCGCGGCATCGCCGGCTCGGACGGCTTGCTGCACGACCGGGTCGCCATCGAAGGACGCCACGGCCACCTGGGCGCCAGTCCCCGCGGCCGCCGTGTCTTCCTCGGTCGTCATCGTGGCCCCGAGGGAGACGGCTCGTCACTGTTGGCGGTATCGAGCGGTTCAGCGAGCGGGTCTGCGACCAGGCACGCGGAGAGCGAGCGCGCACTGGTGACAGAGCTCATGCCGCGCGCCGCCTTGTTGGGCAGCGGCCTCCTCCCCCGACGCCGCCGAGGCCATCGAGCGTGGGAGCCCGCACGGCGGGAAGCCTGGCCCGCGCGTCGGCGGCGGAGGTCACCTCAGCCGACCTTCGGCGTTGCCCTGGCACCGAAGTGCAGGTAGTGCTCACCCGTGGGCAGCGAGTAGAAGGTGACCGGAGTCCAGGTCTCGGCATCGGGCGGCCGGATCACGAAGAGGTGTTGCCGCACCGGCACCATCGAGTACTCCTTGGGGCCTTCGGGGTTCAGCTTGGCCATGTCCCCCGTGACCGTGGTCCTGAGGTGTCCGCCGTCGGCGTCCTTGAACACCTCTATGCGCACCGACGCCCGTTCGTAGGTCCCGACATAGGGCGCCACGTCCACGCTCACCGGCTCCTCCGGCGGGGCGAGCGGGAGGGGCATCTCGACCTCGGCCACCGCTGCGAAGATCTCCCGGTAGAGGTCCTCGTACAGGTCGCGCGCGCCCCCGCTGTTGGTGAGGAGCGTGACCGCGACGCCCTGCTCGGGCAGCATGCGGAGGAACGCCGACTGGCCGATGGTGTTGCCGTCGTGCCCGATCAGCCGGTGCCCGTTCCAGTCGAACCGGATCCAGCCCAGACCCCAGGAGTCGCCGAGGCTGTACTTGTCGGGGAGGTCCGCCTGGTGCGCAGCCATGGCGTTGACGCTCTCCGCACTGAGAACGCGGGTGCCGTCGGCCGCCCAGCCGCCGTTCAGATGCATCCGCGCGAACGTGAGGACGTCGGCCACCGTGGAGGTGACCAGGCCGGCCGGGCCGAGCGATCGGGGCATCATCGACACGGGCGCGAGGCCCGGTTCGCCGCCATCCTCCTCGTTGACGTGGCCGATCGCGGCGCCGAACAGCAGGGCGTCCTCGGGCAGCGTGACCGTGTGGGTCAGGCCGAGCGGCGTGTACAACCGGTCTCGAAGCGCCTGGTCCCAGGTGCTGCCGGTCAGCTTCTCGATCACCCTGCCGAGCAGGGTGAACCCGGAGTTGCAGTATGACCAGGTCGCCCCCAATGGATGGTTCTGGTTGGCTTGGGCGAGCAGCTCCACGTAGCGCTCGACGCAGTCGTCGCCGCGCCCGGTGTCGGTGAAGATGTCGCCGTCGACTCCACTGGTGTGGGTGAGCAGGTGGCGCAGCGTCACGGTCTTGGTGACATCGGGGTCGGAAAGCCTCAGCTCGGGAACAACCTCGGCGACGGCTGTGTCCAGCTCCACCAGTCCCTCGTCGACCAGCTGCATGGCGACCGTCGCCGTCCACACCTTGCTGATCGAGCCGATCTGGAAGACCGACTCAGTGGTCGCCGAGGTGCCAGTATGGACGCTCAGCACGCCATACGCCGCTACCACGAGGTCGTCGGCGGTGCCGTTGCGTCCCACGCGGAGGATGCCGAGCTGAGCGCCGACGATCTTGTGCTTGGCGGCGAGATGGTCGAGCCGGCGCTGCCAGTGCGCGGCGTCCAGTCGGGTGCGGCGCGCACCCGTGGTGTCGCCGGCGTACTGCTCCACCCAGTCCACGACCCGCCGGTTGTAGTCGACCCGGTGAGAGGGACGCCCGGTGAGGATGAACGTGTGGGAGGCACCCGGGTAGCGAACCAGGCGGGTGGGTACGTGGCGCTCGCGCAGCGCCGTGTGCCACTGCTGGGCCTGCCCGACGGGACAGGTGAGGTCGGCGTCGCCGTGCAGGATCAGGGTCGGGGTGCGAACCTGGGCGACGCGGCTGTACGGCGACATCTCGTCGTATCGGTCTCGGGTCTGCCAGGGCGGTCCGCCGAGCTCGTACACGCTGAGGAAGTGGGCGTCGGCACAGGTGCCGCCGGCGCTGACCAGGTCGCTGACGACTCCACCGGCGACCGCCGCCGCGAACCGGTCGTCGTGACCGGTCAGGTAGCAGGTCATGAAGCCGCCGTAGCTGTATCCGGTGACCGCGAGCCGAGCCGGGTCAGCGATGCCCTCGGTGACAAGCTGGTCCAGCGGCTCGAGGAAGTCCGCCGCGTCCGAGAGTCCCCAGGCGCCGGAGACGGCGTCGTAGCACTCGCTTCCATAGCCGTCGCTTCCTCGTGGGTTCACCACCAGCACCGCCCAGCCGCACGCGGCCAGCTCCTGGTGGTAGAGGTGCATCTCGTCGGCTGCGGCGTTCCAGGCGTTGTGCGGGCCGCCGTGGATGTCGAGCAGCAGTGGACCGGGCTCGGTGGCCTCCGGGTCACGGGTCAGCCAGGCATGGACGGTCGTGCCGTCACTGATCAGGAACGTGCGCTCCTCTCGGACGAACAGCTCGACATCGTCCAAGGCGGCGCCGTGGCTGGTGTGGACGGTCTCGGCTCCGGTGGTCAGGTCGACCGAGACGATCTCGCCGTACGACGTCGGGGTGCTGAGCACGACGGTCGCGGCGTTGCCGGAGACCGACAGGCCTGAAACAACTCGTCCGTCCCCGCCGAGCACCAGGCGGGGGTCGCCGCCGTTCACGTCGACGGCGTACAGGTGGGTGCAGCCGCGGTCGCGCACGCAGAACAACACGGTGCTGCCGTCGGCAAGCTGGGGCAGCGCGCCTGGATAGGCCGGTGCACCCGGCATCACGTTGCGGTCCAGGGAGCCGGCGAGGTCCAGCGACGCTCTCCCGTCAAGCGTCGTCGTGAGCAGTCGGGCGTGACCTGTGGGACCACCGGGCCAGCCGACGACCAGCAGCACGTTCTCGTCGGTGGTCCACGTGACTCTCGATGCGAACCCGTCCGCGGGACCGACCGGCCGTGGCCGGGCCAACGGGTCGACGGCGTCGACGAGGTGGACAGTGGCCCGGTAGTCGAGGTCGGGCCTGTCCCCCGTCTGGGCGGTGAACGCCAGCGTCTTCGCGTCCGGTGACCAGGCAGGGCTGCTGGCGTGCTCGGTGCCGTGGGTGACCTGTCGGCACGCTCGGGTCTGCACCTCCACGACATGGACCTGCCCCCGGACTTCCCCGAAGATCCCGGTGCCGTCGGCCTGGTAGTCCAAGCGGTCTGTCACCACGGGGTTCGAAGCCCGGGCCCTGCGCGCCTCGCCGTCCTCGTCCGGGCGGGCCGCCGGGTCGACCGGCGCACTGAAAGCGAGACGCGTTCCGTCGGGGCTCCAAACCGGCTCGCCGGCGCCGAGCGGCAGCCGGGTCAGCTGCTCGGGCTCACCGCCGCCAGCGGGCAGCAGCCACAGCTGCGGCGGACCGTCCTGCGCGCGCAGGAACGCTACCCGGCTGCCGTCGGGAGACCAGGCCGGCGACGTGTCGTCCGGTCCCGAGGTGAGCGGCCGTGGTTCCGGACCTGCGCCGTCCGGCGACGTGCCGTCTCCGATGTCAACCGACCACAGCCGGTGGACGGCGCGGTCCTGGTCGAGGTCGAGCGTGCGGAGCGCGTAGACGATCCGAGATGCGTCTGGTGACAGCGCGGGTTGAGTGGGCACGGCGATCTCGGCGAGGTCCTCGATGCGCATTCTTCGGCTCACGGAGAGCTCCTCGTTGTGGGTTCGGACTGGGCCGGCCGGGCCGGCGGTGGGTCGGCGGGTTGGTCGCCGCCGGAAGGGGTGGCGGACTTGGCGAAGTGGCAGGCGGCGAGGTGGAGGTGGTCCAGCGAGGGATCGGTCGTACGGCAGATTTCCCGCTCGGGCAGGACGGTCGGTCCGACCCGGCAGATCGGGTGGTACCGACACCCGGCAGGCGGGTGGTGCGGATCTGCGGGCTCGATTGCCGCGGCCTGCCCGGCAAGCGTCCGGCCGGCCTCGGACCCTGGCATCGCAGCGAGGAGCTCTCGGGTGTACGGATGCTGGGGATCCGTCAGGACGTCGGCTGCCGGTCCGTACTCGACGATCCGGCCGAGGTACATCACGGCGATGTGGCTGGCGACGTACCGCACCACGGCCAGGTTGTGTGAGATGAAGAGCATCGACAGGCCGAGCTCGCGCTGGAGCTCACGCACGAGGTTCAGCACAGCACCCTGGATGGAGACGTCAAGCGCCGAGGTTATCTCGTCGGCGATCACGACCTTCGGCTGCCCGGCCAGAGCCCGGGCGACCGCGACCCGCTGCCGTTGACCTCCCGACAGCTGGTCCGGGTAGGCGATGGCCCGGCGAGAGTCGAAGTGCACGAGCTCGAGCAGCCGATCCACCTCCTCACGGCGCTCGGCTCGCGAGCTGCCCGGCGGGATCGCCTCCGCGATACTCTCCCCGATCGTCATTCGCGGGTCGAGCGACGAGTACGGGTCCTGGAAGACCATCTGCACCGGACGGCGCCGTCCGCGGTGGGACACCGGCTGTCCATCGAGCAGGATGCGGCCGCTGTGCAGCGGCGCGAGTCCCACGGCGACGCGGGCCAGAGTCGACTTCCCGGAGCCCGACTCACCGACCAGGCCTACGACGCCCCCGTCCGGGACGGTCAGACTCGCCCCGTCCACGGCCGTCAGACCGTGTCGCGGACCGCCGAAGCGCACGGATACGTTGTCGAAGCGCAGCTCGCTCATGACAGCTCCTCGGTGCTTGCCAGGTCCGCCGTGACATCGGCCTCGTCCCGGGTGATGTCGAATGGCTCGCCGGCGTGCCAGCACGCCACCCGGTGACGGGCGGCGACGGTGACGAGGGCCGGGTCCTCGCGCCTGGTGTGCTCGTCAGCCAACGGGCACCTGGCGGCGTACGCGCACCCGATGGGCACTTCCGCGGGTTCGACCGGTCGTCCCGGGATCACGGCCAGGGGCTGCCCGCGGTCGGTGGTCATGTCCGGTACGGCGGCCACCAGTGCGCGCGTGTAGGGGTGCTTGGCGCCGGTGGCCAGCTGGTCGGCCGGGAGGTCCTCCACGATCCGGCCGGCGTACATGACGAGCACCCGGTCGCACACCGCCCTGACGACGGTCACGTCGTGGCTGATCAGGATGATCGCGACGTCGCTGGCCTCGCGGATCGACTGGAGCAGCGCCAGTACCTGTTGCTCGACCGTGACGTCCAGCGCGGTGGTCGGCTCGTCGGCGATGATCAGAGCGGGGTGACCCATCACGCCCATCCCGATCATGGCCCGCTGGCGCATGCCACCGGAGAACTCGTGTGGGTACTGGTGGGCTCGACGCTCCGCGGCCGGCACGCGCACGGCGCGCAGCCGGTCGACCGCGCGGGCGAAGGCCTGCCGCCGAGTCATCCCCTGGTGGTAGCGTGCGACCTCGGCCAGCTGGGCGCCGATCCGCATGGTGGGGTTGAACGACGTCATGGGGTCCTGGAAAACCATCGCGAGGGACGTGCCCAAGAGCTCGCGGTGCACGCGCGGCGCACCGACGAGCAGGTCGGTCCCGAGGAGGCTCAGGCGGCCCGCGTCCACGGCGCCGGGTTCCTCGACCAGCCGGGCGACCGCGAGAGCCGTGAGTGACTTGCCGGACCCGGACTCACCCACGATGCCGACGGCCTCTCCGCGGTGAACCGCGAAGGTCACGCCTCGGACCGGCCGCACCGGCCCGCTCGGGCCGGGGAACGTCACGGACAGGTCACGCACATCGAGCACAGATTCTTGCCCCGACTCCGCGAGCTCGGCTTCACCAAGCTCTTCCACGTGGTCTGGTGGCATCATCGTCTCCGCGAAGCTTGCCTCTCCTCCCGCCTGGACCGTGACGCGGGAAGCTGCGACACCGAGTCCCTTGGCCACCGACTCGCCGAACAGGTTGAAGGCCAGGCCGGCCAAGATGACAGCGATTCCGGGGGCGAGAGCGGCGACTGGATGCACGTAGATCCCGCTGAGGCCGTCCTGGAGCAGCCGACCCCAGTCGTAGCTGGGTGGCTGGACCCCCAGTCCGAGGAACGAGAGACCGGCGAAGGAGAGCAGCGCGCCGCCGGCGCCGATGGTCGCGATAACGGCGAGCGGCTCCGCGATGTTGGGCAGCACATGTCGGAACAGGACGCGGAGACGGCCGACGCCGGCGACCCGGGCGGCGGCCACGAAGTCCCGTTCCGCGATGCCGGCCACCAGCGTCTGGCACAGGCGGGCGAACGTCGGAGCGCCGGCGAGTCCGATCGCCAGCACGGCTCCCTTGGCTCCGACGCCGAAGATCACCGCGAAGAACAGCGCCAGCAGCAGCCCGGGGAACGCCACCGCGATGTTGACCCCTGCTGTCATCAGCCGGCCGGCGCGGCTGCCGAGAAGCAGCGGAGCGGTGCCCAGCAGGAGGCCGATCGCGACGGCGATGACGGTGGCCAAGAGGGCCAGCTCGATTGACAGGCGGCACGCGACCAGAACCCGGTAGAAGAGGTCGCGCCCGAGGCCGTCGGTGCCGATCCAGTGCTGGGATGACGGCCCCGCCAGGATGTGGTCGGTGTCGATCTTGCTCGCCTGGTCCGTCCAGAGGATCGGCCCCACGACGGCGAGGATGAGCACGGCGGCCGTCAGCGCACCGGCGCTCAGTCCTAGCGGCGTGCGGAGCACCCGCAGCCAACGGTCGGCGGTGTTCCTGGCTCCGCTCGCCATGGTCAGGCCTCTCGGATCCGCGATCGGGGGTCCAGCAGCGCGAGGAGGACGTCGACGCCGGTGTTGACGACCAGTACGCCGGCGCCGTAGACCAGCACGGTGCCCTGGACCAGCGGGTAGTCCTTGAGCACGATCGACTGCACGATCGTGCTGCCGAGACCCGGCCAGGCGAACACGTTCTCGACGAGGACTGTCCCCGCGACGAGCGAGCTGAGCAACAGGCCAGACACCGTGAGCGCTGCCGTGAGCGCATTCGGCAGCGCGTGCCGCAGGTAGATGGTGGCGGCCGGCAGCCGCTTGGCCCGGGCGGTACGTACGTAGTCCGCCTCGAGGACGCTGACCAGCTCGACGCGCACGATCCGCGCGAGCACCGCGGCGGGTCCGACGGCAAGGGCGAGCACCGGCAGGACGTAGGAATTCGGGCCGGACCGGCCGGCGACCGGAAACCAGCTGAGGTGGACGCCGAACAGGTAGACCAGACCGACCCCGATAAGGAAGTCTGGAATCGTGCCGAGCACCACGCCCGACGTGGTGAACGCGAGCTCGGCGCGCCGGCCGCGACCCCGACGGGTCAGGACGCCCATCGTCACGCCGAGCGGAATCGCGACTGCCAACGCGACGAGGAACGCCAGGACGGCCAGTGCGGCCGTGGCTGGCAGCCGGTCCGAGATCACCGACGAGACCGGCAGCTGGGAGATCAGCGAGACTCCCAGGTCGCCGGTGAGGACGCCGTGGAGGAAGTGGCCGTACTGGCTCAACAGCGGGTCATTCAGCCCGAGTGCCTGGCGCTGGGCATCGACGACCGCCTGCGGCGCGGTGGGGCCGAGGGCGCCGCGAATCGGGTCGCCAGGGATCAGGTGGATCATCAGGAACGACGCGGTAACCAGCACCCACAGCGACACCACCAGCCTCACCAGGCGTCTGACCGCGAAACGGACCCATGCGTTGGCGAGAACGCTCGTCACCCGTGAGCCCGTCGCGACCGGGCCGCCCATCGGCGTGTCGGCCGTTGCGACCGGGCTGATCGACATCAGCTGGCGAGCATCCGGATACTCGTCGGGATGAGCACGCCGGCAACGACGAACTCGGCCTTCTTCCCGAACAACTTCGGCACGCTGTTGGCGAAGGGGACGATGTCGGCATCCTTGATGAGGTCCGCCTCGGCCTTCAACCAGTCGGCGCAGCCCTGCACGCCCTGGATCGCCGAGGCCTTCTTCACGCCGGCCTCATAGACCGCGTTGGCGATGCCGGAGAAGTTGGTTCCGTTCGGCGGCACCGCGCCGGAGAAGAACGGCACGAGCTGGTCCGGGCTGTTCACGTTCAGCGGCTCCCAGACCACGTCCCAGTTTCCGGTGCTGAACAGCGTGTCGTTGATCGCCGTGCCCGTCTGGCCCTGGCTGGTGACCTTGATGCCCAGCTGCTGCCACTGCTGCACGGCGAGCTCGGCTGCGGACGCTACTCCGGCCCCTATGGCCGTGTCGTAGATGAACCTGATCGTCAGCGGCTGACCGTTCTTGCTGCGGGTGCCGCTCGATCCTTTGGTCCAGCCCGCGTCGTCCAGCAGCTTGTTGGCCGCGGCGACGTCGTACGTGGGCAGAGCGCCGGAGACCGAGTTGCCGGGGCATGCCGTCGGGTCGGCAGTCGCGAGAGTGGTGGCGGGTGCGCCGTGGCCGGACGTCAGGATCTTCTCGAGCTGCGCGAGGTCGATGCCACGAGTCAGTGCCATTCGCACAGCCGGATCACTGGTCGGGTGACCGCTTGCGTGGTTGTACCACTGTTCACCGAGCAGGGCGGTGGTCTCGGCCGAGAAGAGTCCTGCACCCTCGAGGCGTTGGGCGTCGGGCCCGCTGACCAACGCCTCGTTGAGGCCGCCGGACAGCAGCAGGTTGGCCGCCGTTGTCTCGTTCGGGACGATCTTGACGACGATGGTGTCGGGCAGACCCGGCGTCTTTGAGGTGGCACCGTTCGGGCCCCAGGTGTAGCCCGGCCGGATCTTGAAGTCGTAGTGGTCACCGGGGACGGCCGCGGTGAGCTCGTAAGGACCGGTGCCTTCCGTCTTGTCCTTGAGCAGCGCCCGGTTGTCCAAGCCTGCCCGGCATACGATCGGCAGGTCCGCGAGCCCGTTGAGCACGAATGGCCCCGGCGAAGCCAGGGTGATCTGGACCGTCCCGGTCTGGTCGTTCCCCGTCGCCTTGGCGCCCACGGGGAAGTACACGCCGAGGAACGGGCTCTGGTTCTTCGGGTCGCCGACGTAGTTCAGGCTGTCCGCGACAACGGAGGCGGTGAGCTTGGAGCCGTCGGAGCAGGTGATCCCGTCATGCAACGTGAGCGTGATCTTGTCCCCTGCGACCTGCCACTTCGTGGCGAGCTCGGACTCGACTGCACCGGTCTTGGGGTTGACGCTCAGCAGCCGGTCGTAGGCGAACTCGCTGATCTGGAACAGCGCACCCTGCGCGGAGGCCACGGGATCGAGACTGCCGGGGTCGGTGGTCAGCGACATGGTGAAGGTGCCTCCGTCGACCACCTGCCCATCACCCGATGGTTTGCTGGTGCTGCCCGAGCCACCCCCGCACCCGGCCAACACGATCGCGGTGACGCACAAGGCGGCGGTGGTCACAGTCAGCTTCATCGGAATTCCTCTTCATCGGTCTCGTGGTCAAGACAGACTGCAAGGTTTGTCCACGCCGATGTTCGTGGACTTGAACAATATGCGGCAGGAATTGTGGTCACTTGGAACGGCATCGGGCTCGTCAGCCGCCAGTCCCCGACGGCGTGCTCGGCCGGCGTGCACGTTCGTCGCGCGTCCCGGAGCCGTCGTCGCCGAGGAGTCCGTGCGGAACGTGCATCGACTCCTCGGGCTGGAGCGGGATGAGGCGGTCCGCGCCGTAGGCACGAGTTCCTTGCGCTCGCGACACCGCCCGGCGGTTGCGCCAGGAGCAGAAACCCTTTCGCCGCTGTCAGAGGCATCGACTACTGTGGTGCTTACACCCAGTCGCATCCCGTTCCTCATGCCCAGCGCGGCCCGCTCACCCGACGCGTCGCAGCACATCAGCCGCAGCCAAGGAGGCCAACGCCCCACGATGCCCTCTTCTGCTTCTCCCGAGACAGCACCCGCGCCGGCCGCTGCCTCCCCCCGCCGCCAGGCCGGAGTCCACTCCCTCTGGCGGCTTCGCAGCTACATGCGCCCCTACCGCGGAGCGCTCGCCGTCATGGGCTTGTCCGCCCTCCTCGGCGTCTTCGTCAGCCTGTCGATCCCACTCGTCACGAAGGCCATGATCGACGGGCCGATCAGCGACCACGAGATCGCTCCGATCCTTCCGCTCGGCATCCTCGCGCTGGCGCTGGGCTTGGCCGAGGCAGGGCTGATCCTCATCCGCCGCTGGATCCAGGCCCGCGCCGTACTCGGCTTCGAGACCGCCGTCCGCAACGACCTCTACCGGCACATCCAGAACCTGCCGATGGAGTTCCACGGGAGGTGGCAGAGCGGTCAGCTGCTGTCGCGCATCACGATGGACCTGAGCGCGCTACGGCGCTTCATGGGGTTCGGGCTGCTCTTCCTGATCATCAACATCATCCAGCTCACAGTCGTGACGCTGCTGCTGCTCAAGCTGTTCTGGCCGCTCGGCCTGGTCGTCGCGCTGTCGGCGGTGCCGATCATCGCGCTGAGCAAGCGGTTCGAGTCCAGGTACGTCGTGGTGTCGCGCCGCGTGCAGGACCAGCAGGGCGACGTCGCCACGACGGTCGAGGAGTCGGCGATCGGCTACCGCGTCATCAAGTCCTTCGGACGCAACGGATACAGCCAGGCGAACTTCTCCGACAAGACGCAGACGCTCTACGAGACCTCGATGGAGAAGGTGCGGCTCTCCTCGCGCTTCTTCACGTTCCTCGAGGTGATCCCCAACGTCAGCCTCGTCATCGTGCTGCTGCTGGGTGCACTGGGCGTCGGCCACCACCAGCTCACGCTCGGCACGCTCGTGGCGTTCATCACGCTGATGCTCCAGCTGATCTGGCCGATCGAGTCACTCGGCGTCATCTTGTCGATGGCCCAGGAGGCGGTGACCGCAGCCGACCGCGTCCTCGACATCTTCGACACCAGGTCCAGCATCGTCGGCGGCGACGTCGACCTGCCCGATGCCCGCGGGCAGCTCCGGTTCGAGTCCGTCGACTTCGGCTACCCCGACTCCGACGAGCTCGTCCTGCAGGACGTCAACCTCGACGTACGACCCGGCGAGACCGTGGCGATCGTCGGCGCGACCGGCTCCGGCAAGACGTCGCTGACCGCACTCGTCCCCCGCCTGTACGACGCGACAGGCGGCCGGGTCAGCATCGACGGCGTCGACACGCGGGACCTCACGCTCGCGAGCCTGCGCCGCATCGTCGCCACCGCCTTCGAGGACGCGACCTTGTTCTCGATGAGCGTCCGGGAGAACGTGACCCTCGGCCGACCCGACGCCAGCGACGACGACATCCGGGACGCGATCGAGACCGCCCAGGCGGGGTTCGTCTACGAGCTGCCCTGGGGCCTCGAGACGAGGATCGGCGAACAGGGCATGTCGCTGTCGGGCGGCCAGCGCCAGCGGCTGGCGCTGGCCCGCGCCGTTCTCGCCAGGCCCAAGGTCCTCGTGCTCGACGACACGCTCTCGGCGCTCGACGTCCACACCGAGGCGCTCGTCGAGCAGGCGCTGCGGCACGTGCTCGCCGACACCACCTCGCTCGTGGTGGCGCACCGCGCGTCGACAGTGATGTTGGCCGACCGGGTCGCGCTGCTGTCCGGGCGGACGATCACGCACGTCGGCACGCACCACGAGCTGCTCTCGACGGTGCCCGCCTACCGCGAGCTGCTCGCTGCGGACGCCGACACCGACGAGGATCTCGACGTCCACCGAGCCGGGGCGGTGCTGCGATGAGCACGCCCGGGAGCGGCACGCGGACCAACTGGCGAGGCGTCGCCGCCGAGCACGAGGACGACATCCCCGACCGGGTCACCCTGCTCCTGCAGGAGCGGTCCCGCCGGTTGCTCGGGTCGCTGCTGAGGCCTTACCGGCGCGCGCTGGTCTGGCTCATGGTCGTGGTGCTGATCGAGAACGCGACCCGGCTGTCGGTGCCCTTCCTCGTCAAACAGGGGATCGACCTCGGCATCCCACCGATCCGCGCCGGCGAGGGTCCCGCCAAGCTGATGGGGATCATCGCGATCTTGCTCGTCATGGTCGTGGCCCAGGCGGTGACCCGGCAGATCTTCCTGCTCAGGTCCGGGGGAATCGGCCAGAACGTGCTGCTCGACCTCCGGCGGCGGATGTTCAAGCACTTCCAGAAGCTGTCGCCGGCTTTCCACGACGAGTACACGTCAGGTCGGGTGATCTCTCGGCAGACCTCCGACATCGACGCGATCTACGAGCTGCTCGAGACCGGCTTCGACGGGCTGATCACCGCAGTCCTCACCCTGGTGGGCACCGCGGTCATCCTGCTGTTCCTCGACCTTCCGCTCGGCCTCGTCTCGCTGCTCTGCTTCCCGGCGCTGTGGTGGCTCACCACCTGGTTCCGCCGCCAGTCGGCGCTCGCCTACCGTCGTACCCGCGAGACGGTCGCCGTCGTGATCGTGCACTTCGTCGAGACGGTCAACGGGATGCGCGCCGTGCAGGCGTTCCGCCGCCAGGACCGCAACCAGGACATCTTCGCCACGGTCAACGACGACTACCGGTCCGCCAACGAGCGTGCCTTCCGCCTGGTCGGGGTGTTCATGCCGGGCATCAAGATCATCGGCAACCTCACGCTGGGCGTCGTCCTCCTCTACGGTGCGCACCGGGCCTTCAACGGCGACATCACGATCGGCACGCTGACCGCCTTCCTCCTGTACCTCCGGCAGTTCTTCGACCCGATGCAGGACGTGTCGCAGTTCTACAACACGTTCCAGTCGGCGTCGGCCGCGCTCGAGAAGCTGTCCGGCGTGCTGGAGGAGGAGCCCTCCGTCGCCGAGCCACCGCTGTCGACGCCGCTGCCGGAGGCCGAAGGGGCGATCAGCTTCCAGAGCGTTACGTTCTCGTACGTCGAGGGCCGGCCGGTCCTCCCCCACATGAACCTCGACATCCCTGCCGGTCAGACGCTGGCCGTCGTGGGGACGACGGGGGCGGGCAAGACGACGCTGGCGAAGCTCGTCGCACGGTTCTACGACCCCACGGAAGGCCAGGTGACGCTGGACGGGATCGACCTGAGGCTGCTCGCCGAGGACGATCTGCGGAAGGCGATCGTCATGGTCACGCAGGAGAACTACCTGTTCAACGGCACGGTGGCCGACAACATCCGGTTCGGCAAGCCGAGCGCCACCCGCGAGGAGATCGTCGAGGCGGCCAAGGCCATCGGCGCTCACGACTTCATCATCGGGCTCCCCGACGGCTACGACACCGATGTCGCGAACCGCGGCGGCCGGCTGTCGGCGGGCCAGCGCCAGCTGGTGGCGTTCGCTCGAGCATTCCTCGCGGACCCCGCCGTGCTGATCCTGGACGAGGCGACCTCGAGCCTCGACGTCCCGTCCGAGCGGCTCGTGCAACGGGCTCTGCGGACGATCCTGGCCCGACGGACGGCGATCATCATCGCCCATCGGCTCTCGACGGTCGAGATCGCGGATCGTGTGCTGGTGATGGAGCACGGCGAGATCATCGAGGACGGTGCGCCGGGCGACCTCGTGCACTCGGGCAGCGGCAGGTTCTCCGACCTCCACGACGCCTGGCTGGCATCCCTCGCCTAGGGCCGCCGAACCCGCGCACGGATCCGACGACCAGTTCGCCCCAGCAACCTGCACGTCGGATCGTGCCGCGGCGGGGGCCAGGGGGAGCGGGAGTGTGGCGGGGGGAGCGGCGTACGCCGATCAGGCAGCGTCGGCGGTCGGCTCGGCCGGATGGGCCTCCCGCTCGGAGGCGACGACGATCGCCACCCCGACGACCGCGACGCTGCCGCCGATCACGATGGCGAGCGTGACCGGCTCGGACAGGATCAGCCAGCCGAGGAACACGGCCACGACCGGGTTGACGTAGGCGTAGGTGGAGACGAGTGAGATCGGGGCGGCGTCCAGCACCCACACGTACGCGGTGAACGCCACGACCGAGCCGAAGAGAACGAGGTAGCCCCAGGCGAGCCACGCGTCGCTCGTCCCGCCCCCGGGCACGAGGCTCTCCCCACCCACCAGCGCGAAAGCCGCCAGGAACAGCGAGCCGAAGGCCATCTCGTACACCGCGACGACGAAGGGGTCGCTCGGCAGCGTGAGGTGGGGCATCCACCAGGATCCGAACGACCAGCACAGCGAGGCAACGGCGATGACGAGACAGGGCACAAGCACCACGTCGCCGCCGATGCCGCTGGCGGTGACGAGACCCACCAGGCCGGCAAAGCCCAGCAGCACTCCGGCGACGGTGTGCCCCCGCGGGTGGTCCCCGGTGACACCCCGCAGGATGATGATCCAGAGCGGCACAGCGGCGACGATGAGTGCCGCGATCCCCGACGGTGCCCCGTTGAACTCGCCGACGGAGACCAGTCCGTTGCCCAGCGCCGGAAGCAGCAGGCCGAGCACGGCGCATCCCGCAAGCTCACGCGGAGAGGCGCGGAGACGGCGCCAACCGCTGCGAACCGCCAACCCCGCGCCGAGCAGAACGGCTGCCGCGAGATAGCGCCAGCTCGCCGATGCCAGTGGCGGAAGGTCGGTGACCATCACCCGGATGGCGAGGTACGTCGACCCCCACACCACGTAGACCAGACCGAGAGCGACAGCGACGAGCACAGGCGAACCGGTCAGCTGCCGCCCCGGCCGGTCGGTGAGGAGCGTCCCTGCATTTTGGTCCTGTCGCACAGGGTCACTCTATCCCGGCACGGCGACACGTCGGCGAGCGCTCCTCCGCCGCCAAGCGGTACGTTCTCGCAGTGAGCGACCGCGTGCAGTACGGGTCAGGGACGGGCCGGGCGATCCTCGCGGCAGCCGTGCTGGGCTCCGGTATGGCGTTCCTCGACGGCACCGTGGTCAACGTCGCGCTGCGGCGGATCGGGACCGACCTCGACGCCAGTCTCGCCCAGCTGCAGTGGATCAGCAACGGCTATCTGCTGACCCTCGCGTCGCTCATCCTGCTCGGCGGCTCGCTGGGTGACCGATACGGCCGCCGGCGGGTCTTCGTCGTCGGGGTGATCGGCTTCACCGCCGCCTCCCTGCTGTGCGCGGTCGCCCAGGACCCGACGCAGCTGATCGCCGCCCGGGCGCTGCAGGGCATCGGCGCCGCGCTGCTCACCCCGGGGAGCCTGTCGATGATCCAGGGCGCCTTCCGGCCGGCGGACCGCAGCCGGGCCATCGGCGCGTGGTCCGGGCTCGGGGGGATCACGACCGCGCTCGGGCCGTTCCTCGGTGGCTGGCTCGTCGAGTACGCCAGCTGGCGGTGGGTCTTCCTGATCAACCTGCCGATCGCCCTGGTCACCGTCCTGATCGCCGTACGGTGGGTGCCGGAGACACGCGACCCCCAGAGCGCTCACCACTTCGACCTCCTCGGCGCGGCACTCGGCGTCATGGGCCTTGGCGGGCTGACGTTCGCGCTCATCGAGGCGGGGACGATGGCGGCACCTGTGGTCATCGGGGCGGCTGTAGTCGGCGCTGCCGCGTTGATTGCCTTCGTGGTCGCGGAGCGGGAGGAGTCCCAGCCGATGGTGCCGCTGGAGATGTTCGGCTCCCGGCAGTTCAGCGCCTCCAACGCCATGACCCTGCTCGTCTATGCGGCGCTCGGCGCGATGCTGTTCTTCCTCGTCCTGCAGCTCCAGACCGTCGTCGGCTACGGGCCGCTCCAAGCCGGTATCGCGACCCTGCCCGTCACCGTGGTGATGCTGCTGCTGGCCGCCCGCGGAGGCGCACTGGCCGCCCGCATCGGCCCGCGGCTGCCGATGTCACTCGGGCCGGTGGTCTGCGCCTTGGGCATCGCGCTGCTGGCGGGCCTCGGCAGCGGCTCGAGCTACTGGCTCGGCGTCTTCCCAGGCGTCACGGTTTTCGCCCTGGGCCTGGCGCTCCTGGTCGCGCCGTTGACGGCGACCGTCCTCGCGGCAGCTCCGGATCGTCATGCCGGCATCGCGAGCGGGGTGAACAACGCGGTCGCCCGGGCCGGCTCCTTGCTGGCGGTGGCGGCGCTACCCGTCGCCGTCGGCCTGCACGGGGACGACTACGACAACCCGGCGGTGTTCGGAGTGGGCT
>JBBSIF010000001.1:0-54318 GCA_038232255.1 Propionibacteriales bacterium | reverse complement strand
GAGGACCTCGGACCCGCCCTGCTGGAGCAGGTCCGCGGCTGGCTCGGGGACCGGAGCGTGCGGCTGCAGCCGGTGCTGGATCTGGAGGTGGTCCCGGCGGTGGACTGCGACGAGGTGCCGACCCGGCTGGCCGACGCGATCCGGCTCCGCACTCCCGCCGGGTTCTTCCCGTTCAGCTGCTCCCTGAGCCGCCACGACGACAACGAACACACGACTCCCTACCTGCCGCCCGACGACGGCGGTCCACCCGGCCAGACCTCGATGGGCAACCTCGCACACACCAGGCGGCACGAACATCGCATCAAGACCTTCGGCCGGCGGAAAGTCACCCAACCCCGCTCCGGAGTCTGGCTCTGGCGATCACCCCACGGATGCCACTTCGTCGTCGACAGCTCCGGCACCACACCCCTCGGCAAGCTCGGCTGAAGGCTTCCGCCGCACAGGGATCCCGCCCTGCTCCCCGCAGCCGGGCAGCATCGTCAGCGAGCCGTCATCCAGCATCGCCGTCGCCCACAGGGCCGGCGCGGCAGTTGGCCGCACGCGGCTCTCGTCTGTACTGTGAGCCACTGGTCTCCGTCACAAGCCGGCCACGCCGGGCGGGCTGGGAGACCGCGCCCGTGCGGGTGGGGACTGAAGGCACGGGCGTTCGAGCCAAGAGGAGACCGTCGACCTTGTCGAACGGCCATGACGAACGCGACCTGAGTCGGGTGAGCCCGCACGTCGGCAGGCGGCTCGGAATTGCCGCCAGCGCTGCTCTGCTGTCCGGGCTGCTCCTTGTGCCCGCTCCGGGAAGCGCCGACCCGACGGCAGTTCCGGACGGTCGCCGCCCGAGCCCCTCGATCACCGAGGTCAAGGCTCGTCTCGACACCCTCAACCATCAGGCGGAGATCGCTGCCGAGTCCTACAACACGGTCAAGGTGCAGATGCAGCAGGCCAGCGCGCGGCTGACCGGACTGCAGGTCGACGTGCACCGTCAGCGCCTCCACGTGGCAAGTCTGCGCCGCCAGATCGTGGGTGCGGCGCTGTCGGACTACGCCAGCAGCGGTGGCCTGTCGACCAGCTCGTCCTTCCTGGTGGCGCGCAACCCCAGCCAGTTCATCGATGCGCTGGCCACGAACGCCGTCGTCGAGCAGCGCTCGGCCGACCTGCTGACGCAGTTCCAGCAACAGTCGAACGTGCTGGGCGTCCAGGAGAAGCAGGCCGAGCGCGAGGTGGCGGCCATCCGGTCCGACCGGGCTGCTCTCGCTCGGCACAAGTCTGCGGTCGAGGACAAGCTGGCCGACGCCAAGGCGCTGCTCGGGCATCTCGAGGAGCAGGCGCGTCAGCGCCTGTTGGCGCTCCAGCGGAAGGCCGCGGCGGCTGCTGCCGCGCGGTCGGCGAGAGTCAGCCGCAGCATTGCACGGCCGCCGATCTCCTCGACGACGAGCACCGCTCCCGCGCCGCCTGCGTCCGCGCCGACTACCTCCTCGGCGACTCCGTCCTCGCCCACTACCTCCTCGTCGCCTCCGACGACGTCGGCACCGGCCAGTGGCCGGGCGGCGGTCGCCGTGTCGACAGCGCTCGCACAGCTGGGCAAGCCATACGTCTGGGGCACAGCCGGGCCGAGTACCTTCGACTGCTCCGGCCTCACCATGTACGCCTGGGCGGCTGCGGGGGTCTCGCTGTCCCACGCCTCGTCGGTCCAGTCCCAGCAGGGCACCCCAGTCGCGATCTCCGACCTGCAACCGGGCGACCTGGTCTTCTACTACTCGCCGGTGTCCCACGTCGGGATGTACATCGGCAACGGACAGCTGGTGCACGCGCCGCACACCGGATCGGTTGTCCAGATCGTCCCCGTCACCTCCATGCCGATCGCGTGGGCCCGACGCGTCGGTTGACGGCCGCCGGCCTGGCCGTCGCCGTTGTGACGAGCGGCTGCGGCTTCACCGGTGACACGAGCACCGACACCAGCACCGATGGAGCCGTCCGGCAGCGTCCGGCAGCGCCGGCCCCGGCAACCCCAGGCCTCGTGTCTGGATCGTCGTCATGGTCGGCGGCGTCGTCGCGGGAGACCCTCGCCGCCGCCGTCGTTCAGCGCCAGGTCAGGGCCCTCCGGGAACGCGACCGCCGAGGCTTCCTCGCCGACTGGCTCGACGCGCCGGCCACGCAACGAGCGGCCAGCGACGCGTACGCGAACCTGGTAGCGCTCGGAGTCGTCATAGCCGGTTCCCGGCTGACCTCGAACGCGACCTCCAGGCACGCAGACACGTGGAGCATCGGCATCGACGTCTCGTGGCGAGCGGCTGGTTTCGACGCCTCGCCGAGCTCCTCCGTCCTCGTGTACCGCTTCGCGGACTCCGGCGGACGCGCGCTGCTCACCGGGATCGAGACCGCTGACCACGCCAGGCTCCCGATCTGGCTGCTGCCCGCTCTCGAGGTTCGCCGGAGCCCGCGAACCCTGGTGGCGACCGCGGATGAAACGACGGCCACGCGGCTGAGCCGCCTCCTGCGGTCGGCCGTCGCCGCGGTCGGCGACGTGCTGCCGGGCTGGCATGGGCGGCTGGTTGGCTACGAGCCCTCCACTCCACGCCAGTTCGCCGCGCTCGTCGGTGCGACCGTCTACGACGACGCCGGCATCGCCGCGGTCACGACGACGGTCGACGGGTCGCACGCCGCGTCGACACCCGTGGCCATCGTCGTCAACCCCGCCGTCTTCGACACGCTGGGGCCCGTCGGCGCGCACGTCGTCGTCGCGCATGAAGCCACCCACGCCGCCACCGGGGCCGCGACCGTTGACATGCCGCTGTGGGTGGCGGAGGGCTTCGCGGACTACGTCGGGATCGGCGCCGTCGCCGTGCCCACGCCGGTTGCCGCCAGCGCGGCCCTGCGGCTGGTACGGCGACAGGACGCGCCTGCCAGGCTCCCCGACGACGCCTCGTTCGCCATCCGAGGCGCCTCGCTGGAGGCCACCTACGAGCAGGCGTGGCTAGCCGCCACCCTGATCGCGCGGCGGCACGGCCGCAGCGCCCTCGTCGCGTTCTACCGCGAGGTGCAGGCGCATCCGGACGGCATCGATGCAGCCTTCTCGTCAGTGCTGCACACGTCGCGCGCCGCGTTCACGCAGAGCTGGCGCCGCAATCTCGAGAGGCTGGCCCGTGACGGCTGACCCGCCGCCCCGAGCCTGCGCCGCCCTGAGCACGCCCCGCTGATGGGCTCCAAGGTCCTCGTCGTCACGAACGACTTCCCGCCCCGGCGCGGCGGAATCGAGTCCTTCGTCCTGTCGTTGTGCGCCAGCCTGCCGGCCGAGGACGTGGTCGTCTACACGGCCCGGATGGCGGACTCGCAGATCGTCGACGAGCCGCTGCGGTATCCCGTCGTGCGCGACAGCAGCCGCGTGCTTCTTCCCACTCCTCGCGTCGCGCGGTCGGCTCAACGGGTCGCGGTCCGGCACGGTTGCGACCGCGTGCTGTTCGGTGCGTCGGCTCCGCTCGGTCTGCTCGCGCCGGCTCTTCGAGCCGTCGGCGTACGGCGCATGGTCGGGCTCACCCACGGCCATGAGGTCTGGTGGTCCAGTGTGGCGGGAACCCGCGCCCTGCTCCGGCGGATAGCCGCCGAGGTCGACGTACTCACCTACGTCAGTGAGTTCTGCCGCACGGAGATCGTCCGGGCGCTGCCTCCCGCGGACGCCCGGAAGCTGACGCGGCTGTCGCCCGGGATCGACCCCGAGAGGTTCCGTCCCGGCCTCGATGGCCGCGCGCTGCGGAGCCGCCTCGGCATCGGCGAGGACTCGCAGGTGGTGCTCGCGGCGTCGCGACTGGTGGCCCGCAAAGGCCATGACGTCCTGCTCGCCGCGTGGCCCACCGTGCTGGCGGCCCATCCGGACGCCGTCCTGGTCGTCGTCGGCGACGGGCCGGCGCGCGGGCGGTTGCAACGAGCGGCCGCACGGCCGGCGCTGGCCGGATCGGTGCGCTTCCTGCTCGACGCCCCATACTCGGACATGCCGCTCGTGTACGCCGCCGCGGACGTCTTCGCCGTTCCATGCCGCACCCGCCTCCGCGGCCTGGAGCCCGAGGCGCTGGGAATCGTCTTCCTCGAGGCTGCCTCTTGTGGGCTCCCGGTCGTCCTCGGCGCGTCCGGCGGAGCCCCGGAGACCATCGTCGCCGGCGAGACCGGCTATGTGGTCGACCCGCGAAGTCCCGGGGACGTGGCGGCTGCGCTGTGCTCCCTGCTTGCCGACCCGGGGCGGCGCTCCGCGATGGGCTCGCGAGGACGGGCCTTCGTGCAGCAGCGGTACTCCGCGTCAGTCGCAGGCAGCACGCTGCGCGAGCTGCTGCTGGTCGATGGCGCCTGACGCCGAACCCAGCGCTGCCCCGCTGGCCCGGTCGGGAGTCAGAGGTAGAGAGCCTCGACGTCGGCGGCGAACTTCGCCGCCACCAGGCTTCGCCTGAGCTCCAGCGTCGGCGTCAGCTCGCCGGTCTCCTCGCTCCACTCCGCGGTGAGGATGGCGAAGGTCCGGATGGCCTCGGCCCGGGAGACGGACGCGTTCGCGTCGTCCACCGCGCGCTGCACCTCGGCCAGCATCTGCGGGTCGTGGACCAGGTCGGCGATCGTGGCCGTTCTGCGGCGGGCCGCCAGCCAGGCCGTGACGGCACGGGAGTCCAAGGTGATGAGCGCGGCGACGAACGGCCTGCTCTCGCTCACGACCATGCACTGGCCGACCAGCGGGGAGGCCCGCACGCGGTCCTCCAGCACGCCAGGCGCGACGTTCTTGCCGCCGGCGGTCACCAGGACCTCCTTCTTCCGACCGGTGACCCGGACGAACCCGTCGTCGTCCACCTCGCCGACGTCGCCGGTGAAGAACCAGCCGTCGACGAGACACTCGGCGGTCGACTGCTCGTCTCGCCAGTAGCCGGCGAACACCTGGCTCCCCCTCATCACCAGCTCCCCGTCGTCCGCGACCCGGACGGTCGTCCCCGGCAACGGCCGACCGACGCTTCCTCCTCGCTGGATCCGTGGCAGGTTCACGGTCACCGCAGCGGTGGTCTCGGTGAGGCCGTAGCCCTCGAGCACCGCAACGCCCGCTCCCCGGTAGAAGTGTGCCAACCGCTCGCCGAACGGTGCGCCACCGGAGACGGCCCACCGCAGGCGTCCGCCGAGGGCCGTCCGGAGCTTCGCGTACACCAGCCGGTCGAAGACCCGGTGGCGTCCGCGCAGCAGCAGCCCGGGGCCGCTCCCGTCGCTCGCCCGGCTGTACGCGACGGCGGTGGAGACAGCGGCGCCGAACAGCCGCGCCTTGCCGTTCGTGGCGGCGCGTCGGCTGGCGGTGTTGAAGACGGTCTCGAAGACCCGGGGGACGGCAAGGACGAACGTGGGCGAGAACGACCGGAGGTCGTCCAAGAGGTCCGTGATCTCCGCCGTGTGCCCGACGCGCACCCGCGCCTGGACGCAAGCCACCCCGACCACCCGTGCGAAGACGTGTGCGAGCGGCAGGAAGAGCAAGGTGCTGGCCGCGTCGGCGTCGAACAGCTCCGGCAGCAGCGAGGTCGCCACGCCTCCCTGGAACATGACGTTGCCGTGCGTCAGGCAGCAGCCTCTCGGCCGCCCGGTCGTGCCGGACGTGTAGACCACCGTCGCGAGAGTGTCGGGGGTCGCCTCTCGGCGGCGGTCCTGCACGGTGGCGTCCGCGAGGCCCGAACCCGCCCGCACCAGCTCAGCCAGCCCACCGCCCTCGAGACAGACCACGCGCCGCAGGTCCGCAAGACCGGACCGTGCGTCGTCGATGCGCGCGGCGTGCTCGGCCGTCTCGGCGACGACGAGCACCGCCTGGGAGCTCTCGAGGACCCATCGGACCTGCTCCGTCGACGACGTCGCGTAGATGGGCACGGTGACGGCGCCGGTGAACCAGATGGCGTAGTCGAGAACCGTCCACTCGTACCGGGTCCTGGACATCAGCGCGACGCGCTGCCCGCATGCGACCCCGGCGCCGATGAGGCCCTTCGCCGTCGCCGTCACGTCGACAAGGAACTCGGCCCACGTCACGTCGCGCCAGCCGGGACCGACCCGGCGGCGGAACCCGACCAGGTCGCCGTAGCGCTCAGCGTTGCGGACGACGTCGTCCGTCAGGTTCCCTGCCTTGGGCACGACGAAGGTCGGGGATGCCGCGTACTCCCGCACAGGCCCTCCGCCCTTCCGCCGTGTGGCCTCGTGCAGGCTATCGCCGTGCATGCCCGGGTGGACAACGCGCAGAGGGAGACAGCGATGCCGGCCATCGACATCATCGACGAGCTGTTCATCGTCGCTGAGCCGGACCTGCTTCGCCGGGTCCTATGCGACGAGGTGCTTTGGCAGTCCTGGTTCCCGGGTCTCGTCCTGACGCCGTACGACGACAGAGGACGTCTCGGCGTCCGCTGGACCGTCGCGGGCGAGCTGACGGGCACCGCCGAGGTGTGGCTGCAGGAGCACGGCGACGGCACGATCGTCCACGTCTACGTGCGAGCCGACCCACCGGCAGGCGGGTCGCGCCGGCGAGTGCTGCGCCGTTACGTGCTGCCCTTGAAGCGGCAGCTGCTCGAGATGAAGAGGATCCTCGAGGTGCGCCGCCCCCTCGGTACGGCGCTCGTGCCTGTGGGCGAGCGAGTATCCTCAGCGTCTCAGGACGGGCAGGGCACGCGGCGACGTCGCCTCAGGCTGCCGACCGGCATCACCAGCGAAGGGGCAGCGCCCGATGGCAGACTCCACGACGTCGAGCATCGTGATCGACGCTGACCCCGCGAGCATCATGGCTGTCATCGCCGACTTCGAGAGCTACCCCGCCTGGGCCAAGGGGGTGAAGTCGACGCAGGTGCTGAGCACCCTCGACGACGGCCGGGCTGACGAGGTGGCGTTCGTGCTGGACGCCGCGCCGATCAAGGACGAGTACACGCTCAGCTACCAATGGGACGGCGTCAGGCAGGTGAGGTGGTCGCTGGTGCGGGCCACGATGCTGAAGGACATGGCAGGCGCCTACATCCTGAGCTCGGGGGTCGGCGTCACCGAGGTGACGTACCAGCTCAGCGTCGACCTTGCCATCCCGATGATCGGCCTGCTCAAGCGCAAGGGTGAACGCGTCGTCATCGACACCGCCCTCAAAGGGCTCAAACGCCGCGTGGAGCTCGGAAGCTGACTGGCAGGATGCGTGCCCCCTGCTTTGCAGGCGGGGCGTCGCCAGCACCCCGACTGCCTCGAGACGGCCTCGGCGCGCCGCCCGATTCGAGACGATCGACTGCACGAAGGAGGACACGTGACTTTGACCATAGGCGTCGACGTCGGCGGCACCAAGATCGCTGCCGGCGTTGTCAACCCGGACGGCACGATCGTCGAGACGCAGCGACGCGTCACCCCGGCGCAGGAGGCCCGCGCCACCGAGGACGCGATCATCGCTCTCGTGCAGCAGCTGCGATCTCACCATGAGATCGAGGCTGTCGGCATCGCTGCCGCCGGTTACATCGACGCGCAGCGCGCCACTGTGCTGTTCGCAGCGAACCTCGCCTTGCGCAACGAGCCGTTGAAGCGCATCGTCGAGGACGCCGTCGAGCTTCCCACCGTCGTCGAGAACGACGCGAACGCGGCGGCGTGGGGCGAGTTCCGCTTCGGCGCCGGCGCAGACGTCGACGAGCTGCTGATGGTGGCACTCGGCACCGGCATGGGTGGCGGCATTGTGCTGAAGGGGGAGCTGTTTCGTGGCACGTTCGGGATCGCGGGGGAGTTCGGGCACATCCGGGCGGTGCCCGAGGGACGGCTGTGCGGCTGCGGCAACCTGGGCTGCTGGGAGCAGTACGCGAGTGGACGGGCCCTCGTCCACGAGGTCAGGGACGCCGCCACCGCCGGGTCCCCGCGGGCCGCCGCAATCCTGAAAGCAGCCGCGGGCGATCCCACCGCCATCACCGGTCCGATGATCACGGCGGCGGCCCAGGCCGGTGACCCGCTGTGCATCGAGGCGTTCGCCACCATCGGGAGGTGGCTGGGGCAGGGCCTCGCCGACCTGGCGAGCGCGTTCGACCCCGGTGTCGTCGTGATCGGTGGAGGGGTCTCGGAGGCGGGGAGCCTCCTTCTTGACCCGACCCGCGAGGCCTACCGCCATCAGCTCTCCGGGCGAGGCCACCGTCCGGAGCTGGAGATTCGCCTAGCGGCGCTGGGCAACTCGGCCGGAATGTCCGGAGTCGCCGACCTCGCCCGGCGTCGGTGACTTGCACCGGAGCAGGTGAGGCAGGGGTCTCGTGGCCGTTCTGACGGTCGTGAGCTACAACGTCTACGGGGCGCGTCATCGCGCCCGTCTCCGGGAAGCCGTCGTCGCGCTCGCTCCTGACGTCCTCGTGGTCAATGAGACGCCGAAGATCCCGCTCGTCTGGCGCTGGCAGTGCAACCGGCTTGCCCGCTCGTGGGGGATGCGGCGCGCCGGTGGCGGACGCGACGCCGGCAGCAACATGATCTGCGTCTCGCAGCGGGTGCAGGTGGTGGCCACGGGCGCCCGACGGCTGCCGCAACCACGGTTGAAGCCCCGGCGCGGGATCGTCACCGCGCAGTGCGCGGTGGACGGGGTCCAGTTCGCCGTCGTCGGGGTGCACCTGTCCCTGCTGGACAGGTCGCGTCCGTTCGAGGCGACGGAGGCCGTCTCGGACGCCGCGAAGCTGAAGGGGCCGGTGGTGCTGGCCGGCGACCTCAACGAGCGTCCCGGCAAGCCCGCCTGGCGGGTGTTCCACCGCGCCGGACTTCTCGACTTCGCTGACCCGTCCGCCTTCACCTCGCCGGTCCACGCCCCCACGAAGCGGATCGACGGCCTCCTGGTCCGGAACGTGCGGGTGCTGGAGCACGTCGTACCGCAGCTGCCGGATGGCCTGCTGTCGGAGGCCAGCGACCACCTGCCCGTCCTGGCGCGGATCGTCATCGGCGGGGCCGTCTGACCCCGCTGGCCCGGGACAACGGTATCGTCCATGTCTCTGCCGTTGTCCCTGTGAAGGCTCCGGGCAGGCCCTGCGTCGAAAGGCGAGCACCATGTCAAGCAGCAGCCGCCTCCTCGAGGTGATGGACGCTCTCGCCTCGTCGATGGACGAGCCCTCCTCGCTCGCCGACACCCGCCGGCGCATCGTCGACACGGCGGTCGACGCCGTGCCTGGGGTCGACTTCGCGAGCATCACGGTTCTCCACACCGACACCGGTCAGGTCGAGACGACCGCCGAGACCGAGACGTTCGCCCACGAGCTGGACAACATGCAGTACGAGCTCCAGGAGGGTCCCTGCTTCGACGGGGTGACCGAGGAGGAGCTCGTCGTCGCGACCGACCTCGCCGCCGACCCCCGCTGGCCGCAGTACGCGGGGAAGGCGGCAGCGGCAGGGGTGCGGTCGCAGATCGCGATCCGGCTGCGCAACGGACGTCAGGTCTCCGGCCTGAACCTCTACTCCCGGCGGGTGGGCGGCTTCGAGGAGCCGCTGCACGAGGCTCGGCTCGTTGCCCGGCACGCGCGGGTGGTCCTGGGGTACGCGAGGCAGCTCGAGAGCCTGAACGAGGCGCTCGAGTCGCGGACCGAGATCGGCCGGGCCATCGGCATCCTCATGGAGCGGTACACGCTCGACAGCGATCGGGCGTTCCAGTTCCTGGTCCGCGTCTCCAAGGACTCCAACACCAAGATCCGGGACCTCGCGAGTCAGATCGTCGCCGGCGAGAGCCCCGGTCCTGATTAGCCGGCGGAGACAACGGGTACGACCCGCAGATGACTGGAGCCCTTCCCGGGGACGGCCCAGTAGCAGGTCCCGGCGGTTGACGAAGCAGCTTCCGGGACCGCCCCACGTGCAGACTCCGACGAGAGGAGCAGCGGGCGCGTGGCGGCGCGATCAGGAGCGGCGGTACGCCGGCACCAGCTCCATCGCGAGCTGCTCGAGGAACAGGCCGACATCGGTCACGATGCCGCGTGCCTGGCTGGAGCCGCGGTCGGCCAGTTTCGTCACCGTCGCGGGGTTGATGTCCACGCAGACGAGCGGAACGGACGCCGGCAGGATGTTGCCGGTCGCGACCGAGTGCAGCATGGTGGCCACCATGAGGCAGAAGCCCACGCCGGCCAGCTTGCTCCGCATCGCCCGCTGACCCTCGATCACGTCTGTGTACACGTCGGGGAGGGGGCCGTCGTCGCGGACGGACCCCACCAGCACGAACTCCTTCTCGTGGGTCACCAGGGCGTGCATGATGCCGCCGGTGAGCACGCCGGACTCCACTGCGGCCCGGATGGAGCCCGCCTTGCGGATCGTGTTCAACGCCCGGATGTGGTGCTCATGGCCGTGCTCGACGCCTTTGCCGAGCGCCAGGTCGACGCCGAGGGACGTGCCGTAGAGCGATGCCTCGATGTCGTGCGTGGCGAGCGCGTTGCCGGCGAAGAGGACGTCGACGTACCCCGCCTCGACGAGCGCCACCATGGCAGGCGCGGCACCGGTGTGCACCACACCCGGGCCACCCACCCACAGCACCCGCAGGCCCGCTGCGCGCGCCTCCCGCATCCCGTCAGCGACCTGGCGGACCAGCAGCCCCTGCGGCTTCTCGCTCGACACGTCAGACTCCATGAAGCCGAACACCTCGCCAACACCCGAGATGGGGGCGGGCGTCGCCACCTTGATCCCGCCGGCCTCGCAGAGCACCCGCATGCCCGGCTGCACGTCGGACATGGGCAGGGTGTAGACGCGTGGCGGGCTCGTCGTCTCGAGAACGAGTCCACAGTCCATCTCCGAGTTCTCGACCCTGATCCAGCTGCCGTTGTAGCGAACTGAGGTGTCGAGGTTCGTCGTCGAGTAGAACCCGTCGGGAAAGACGCCCGCCTGGGTGGCCTCCCTGATGACGACCTCTCCCGGGTCCACCATGTTCACGCCACGCGTCTGCACGCGCATCAGCAACCGCTGCAGTCCGTCCTGGTCGGCGGCAGACACCTGCAAGCGGGCGTACGAGAGGTCGTCCTTCTCGTGGCCGATCTCGACCTTCTCCATCACGTAGTCACCGTCGTACTCGCGGATGTCCTCGAGGACGCGGGACAAGATGCCGCTGTCGATCAGATGACCGCGGATCTCCACGGTCTCGCAGGCGTCCGGGTTCATAGGCCCCAGGCTAGGCCTCAGACCTGGGCACCGTCATCGGGGTCGTCGAGGCGTGCGCTGCCGTCATCCATCCTGACCACCAGCGCGACGAAGCCACCGATGAAGCCGAGCGCCGCCAGCAACGTCAGCCAGGCAGGCAGCGACAGCCCGAACACCGCAGCCGCGAGCAGCACCGCGGGACCCCCGATGAGGCCGAGCCAGGCAGCCTGGTCGGCGCCGCTGAGCCGGGGCAGCGGTGGTGGGGCGGGAGGAACGAACCGCTCCGTCTCGTGCGTCTCGAAGCGGGCCTCGGGGCGCTGCGGGCGGGCGGGAGTGCTCCAGGCAGCGGAGGGGAGGTCCGCCGCCGGCGGCGAGCCCGCCGGGTCTGCGTCGCGGGCCGGATCGGGGTCGAGGTCCTCGTACACCGGCCAGGGCACCACCTCGGTGGCGACGGGGGTGTCGTAGCCGGCCACGATCTGCGCCCAGGTCAGGTCGTCGTTGCGCTGGTCGACCAGCGGATCCAGAGCAGCCACCAGCTGCAGCGCCCGGTCCGTCGCCGCCGCGTCGACGTAGAGCCGAACCAACACCTCGACGCGGTACTCGGGGCGGTCGAGCCCTGAGACCGACGGGCTGTCCACCGGCTGGGAGTAGGCGGCGATCCGCTTGTCCTTGAGCTCGTCGAGGAGGGCTTCCGCGAGGCTCGGGTTGATGTCGGCGACCGGGAGGTACGACGACGCCGTGAGGCCGTTAGACCGCATCGCTCGCCCCCGCGGCGATGCGCCGGCAGCTGGACGCCGCTACCGAACTGGCGCGCGCGCGCAGCCCGACAGAGCCCGTCGGGCTCCCGACGGCGTCGAACGGCTGCACATGGGCCAGTACCGGCACCGCGATCTCCTGGCTGGGGTGGTCTGCTCGGCCAATCGTGTCACGTCCGGTGTGCCTTTTCGACCGGCCCGGACAGACCGGCCACCCCCGGCGGCGATCGACACTAAGGTGACAGGGACAAGGAGGTCGCCGGTGTTCTACTGGATGCTCAAGTGGGTCCTGATCGGTCCGCTGCTCAAGCTGATGTTCCGGACCGACGCCGAGGGCACCGAGAACGTGCCGGAGGAGGGACCCGCCATCCTCGCGAGCAACCACTTGTCCTACTCCGACTGGCTGTTCATGCCGCTCGCGATCCCGCGTCGGGTCACATTCGTGGCGAAGGCCGAGTACTTCACAACCCCTGGGCTCAAGGGCTGGCTGCAGAAGACGTTCTTCGCCGGCGCCGGGCAGGTGCCGATCGACCGGTCCAGCGGGACGGCGGCGGCCGGGGCCATCACCACAGGCCTCAAGATCCTGCGGTCCGGTGGGCTGTTCGGGATCTACCCCGAGGGCACCCGGTCCCACGACGGACGGCTGTACCGGGGCAAGACGGGGGTGGCTCGGATGGCCCTGGAGGCGAAGGTGCCGGTGGTCCCCGTCGCCGTCATCGGCACGAACGTGGTGGCCCCGCCGGGCAAAGTCTTCGGCAGGTTCGCCCGTCCCGTGGTGCGCTTCGGCAAGCCCCTCGACTTCTCCCGCTACGAGGGGATGGAGGAGGACAGGTTCGTCCTCCGGTCGATCACCGACGAGATCATGTACGAGATCTTGAACCTCTCGGGGCAGGAGTACGTCGACGTCTACGCCAGCCGTGCGAAGGAGGACGCGCAGGCGGAGACGAAGGCCGCGGCCGCCGCCGCGAAGGCGCGAGCCAAGGCTCTCGCCGCCACGCGCAGCGAGACCAAGAAGAGCGCCTGACCGCTCTCCTCTACTCTTCCCCTCACTCGACCTCACGCTTCCAAGGAGCTCCTCATGCGCGTCGGAGTGCTGACCGGCGGTGGGGACTGCCCCGGGCTCAACGCCGTCATCCGGGCCGTCGTCCGCAAGGGCGTCACGGAGTACGGCTACGACTTCGTCGGCTTCCGCGACGGGTGGCGGGGGCCGCTCGAGAACCTCACCTCCGAGCTCGGGATTCCACAGGTGCGCGGGATCCTGCCCCGGGGTGGCACGATCCTCGGCTCGTCACGCACCAACCCGTTCGCGATCGACGGCGGGGTCGACCAGATTCGCGCGAACCTGGCGGCCAACGGTGTCGAGGCGCTGGTCGCGATCGGCGGAGAGGACACCCTCGGTGTCGCGACTCGGCTCGCCGACCTCGGCGTCGCGGTGGTCGGCGTACCGAAGACGATCGACAACGACCTCAGCGCCACGGACTTCACCTTCGGGTTCGACACCGCCGTCAACATCGCCATGGAGGCGATCGATCGGCTGCACACCACGGCGGAGTCCCACCACCGGGTGCTGGTCGTCGAGGTGATGGGCAGGCACGCCGGCTGGATCGCGCTGCACTCCGGTCTCGCGGGTGGCGCCAACATCATCTTGATCCCCGAGCAGCCGTTCGACATCGAGCGGGTCTGCGCGCTCGTCGAGCACCGTTTCGGGATGCAGTACGCGCCGATCATCGTCGTCGCCGAAGGTGCCGTGCCGGTCGAAGGAACCATGGAGACGGTCACCGGGCAGCTGGACGCCTTCGGACACGCCCGGCTGGGGGGCATCGGCGACCGGCTGGCGCAGGAGATCGAGGGGCGCACCGGCAAGGAGGCGCGGACCGTGGTCATCGGGCACGTGCAACGGGGCGGCACCCCGACCGCCTTCGATCGATGGCTCGCCACCCGCTTCGGGCTGCACGCGATCACGGCGGTCCACGACGGGGACTTCGGCACGATGGTGGCGCTTCGCGGCACGGACATCGTCCGGGTGCCGCTCGTCGAGGGCACCGGGACCCTGAAGACCGTCGACCCGTCGCAGTACAACGAGGCTGAGGTGCTGTTCGGCTGAGCCCGAGCGGACTGCGGAAGGGTGCCAACTACTCTTGCCGTGTGAGTGTCCCGAGCCTCGAACAGCTGCACCAGTCCGGCGCCCGTCAGCAGCCGACCTGGCCGGACCCGGGTGCCGTCGACGAGGCGGTGCGGCAGCTGCGGTCCAAGCCGCCGCTGGTCTTCGCGGGGGAGTGCGACGACCTGTTGGCGAGCCTCGCCAAGGTCGCAGCCGGTGAGGCCTTCCTGCTCCAAGGTGGCGACTGCGCGGAGACGTTCGACGGGGTGACCGCTGACCGGGTCCGGGCCAAGCTCCAGGTGCTCCTGCAGATGGCGGTCGTCCTCACGTACGGCGCGTCGGTCCCCGTCGTCAAGATCGGCCGGATCGCCGGCCAGTACGCCAAGCCGCGCTCGAGTGACGTCGAGGTGCGGGAGGGCGTCGAGCTGCCCGCCTACCGCGGCGACGCCGTGAACGGCTTCGAGTTCTCCGCCGCGAGCAGGCGCCCGGACCCCGGCCGGCTCGTCGAGGTCTACAACGCATCGGCCGCCACGTTGAACCTCTGCCGAGCCTTCCTGCAGGGCGGGTTCGCTGACCTGCGTCAGATGCACGCATGGAACACCGACTTCGTCCGGACAAGCCCGGTCGGGGCCGTCTACGAGCGGATGTCCGCCGACATCGAGCGGGCGTTGGACTTCATGAAGGCGATCGGAGCCGAGTCGGAGGAGCTGCACCGGGTCGCCTTCCACAGCAGCCACGAGGCGCTCATCCTGGAGTACGAGCACGCCCTCACCAGGATCGACTCCCGGACCGGGCGGCCGTACGACGTCTCGGGCCACTTCCTCTGGGTCGGCGAGCGCACCCGCCAGCTGGACGGCGCCCATGTGGAGCTGATGTCGGCGGTCCGCAACCCGGTGGGCGTCAAGCTGGGCCCCACGGCGACCCCCGACGAGGCACTCGCGCTGGCCACGAAGCTCAACCCCGACAACGAGCCGGGCCGCCTCACGTTCATCACCAGGATGGGCGCCGAGCGGATCCGCGACGTCCTTCCGACCCTCGTCGACAAGGTGACGGCTGCCGGCGTGCAGGTCGCCTGGGTCACCGACCCCATGCACGGCAACACGTTCGAGACCTCGACGGGCTACAAGACGCGCAACTTCGACGACGTCATCGACGAGGTCCGTGGGTTCTTCGAGGTGCACCACAGTCTTGGGACCTGGCCCGGCGGGCTGCACGTCGAGCTCACCGGTGGCGACGTGACCGAGTGCGTCGGCGGGGGCGAGGCCCTCGACGAGCACCACCTCCACAACCGCTACGAGTCCGTCTGCGACCCGCGGCTGAACAGGACCCAGTCGCTGGAGCTCGCCTTCCTGGTGGCGGAGATGCTGAACCCGGTCCGTGGCTGACGCGCTGCCGACGACCTCTCCCGCGGGAGCGCCGGCCCGATGATCGACCTCCGAAGCGACACCGTCACCCGGCCCACCCCGGGGATGCGCCAGGCGATGGCCGCCGCCGACGTGGGGGACGACGTGTACGGCGAGGATCCCACCGTGGCCGCCCTCGAGGAGCGGGTTGCCGGCATGTTCGGCTTCGAGGCGGCGCTGTTCACCGTCACGGGCTCGCTGGCCAACCTCCTCGCGGTGCGCGCGCTCGTCGCCGTCGGCGAGGAGGTGCTCTGTGAGGCGTCGGCGCACCTCGCCCGCGCCGAGCTCGGCGTGCACGCCGCCGTCAGCGGCATCACGATGCGCACCTGGACCGACCAGCGCGGGCGGGTGGACCTGCCGGCGATCGAGCAGCTGCGCGCTCCGGACCTCGGCCCCTTCTTCGTGCGCACCGCCGGTGTCTCGGTCGAGAACACGCACAACTTCGCGGGCGGGCGGGTCCAGCCGAGCGAGTCGCTGCGCGCCCTGCGGTCGTACGCGGACCAGACGGGGATCCGGGTCCACGTCGACGGTGCCCGGGTCTGGAACGCCCACGTGGCAACGGGTACGCCGCTTCGCGCGCTGGGGGCAGAGGCGGCCGACACCATGCAGGTGTCGCTGTCCAAGGGGCTGGGCGCGCCCGTTGGCTCGCTGCTGCTCGCCTCACGCGACCAGGTGACAGAGGCCCGGGTCTGGCGCAAGCGGCTCGGAGGAGGCTGGCGGCAGGCGGGGGTGCTGGCCGCGGCCGGACTCTACGCGCTGGACCACCATCTGGACCGGCTCGCCGACGACCACGCGAACGCCGCGGTGCTGGGCGCGGCCGCCGGCCTCGAGGCAGCCGACGTCGAGACGAACATCGTGGTCATCCCGACGTCCGACGCCGCCGGGCTGGTGCGGCGGTGCGCCGATGGCGGCGTACTCGTCGGAGCGGTCGGCCCCAACGTCGTACGCGCCGTCACGCATCTCGACGTCTCGGCGGCGCAGGCGCGAGAGGCCGCCACCGTCCTCGCCGCGGCGGTCGGCGCTCAGAATCCGGGCTAGCCCTGGGCTAGCCCCGCTGCTGCCCGCGCGGGAGATCCGACGACTGGGCCGCCCTGACGACCTGGCCGTCGGATCTTGGCGGAGGGGGAACCCAACCGTGGGGTCAGAGCGGCAGCTGGGGCGTGGGAGCGGCGGTCGTGGCCGGCTTCGGCGGGTGCTCGGCGGGAGGCGGCTCGTCGCCGCGCGGCGACAGCTCGACGACGTACATGGCGGCCAGCACGAAGCCGCCGCCCACGACCATCCGGACCGTCAACGACTCGCCTCCGAAGAGCACGGCGAAGAACGCCGCCCAGACCGGCTCCATCGTCATGATCACCGCGGTCCTGGTCGCGGAGAGGTGGGCCTGCGCCCACGTCTGCGCGAGGATCGCCATCGCCCCTGGGACGAGCGCCATGTAGATCAGTGACGACCAGCCGCCGAACGAGGACGGCGTGCCGATGCCGGTGGGCGCCGTGCAGACCAGGCAGAGCGCGCCGATCACCATGAGCTGCACGACGGACAGGCCGACGGCGTTCGTCGACCGCGACCACTGTCCGAGCCCCAGGATGTGGACGGCGTACAACATCGCGGAGGCGAAGATCAGCCCCACACCCAGTGACACGGACAAGCCGTGCAGGGCGAGGAAGCCGAGCCCGGTTGCGGACAGCGCCACCGCGAGCCACACGGTGACGCGGATGTGCTCGCGGAACAGTCCCGCCGCGAGGAGGGGAGTCGCGACGACGTACATCCCCGTGACGAAGCCCGACACGCTCGCCGCGGTCTGCGACAGCCCGATCGTCTGCAGCACTTGCGCGCTGCCGTAGATGAGACCGAGGAGGACGGCTCTTCCCACGTCGGAGCGGGAGAGCCGGAAGACGGTCCGGTGCGCCAGTGCGAACGCGACGACGCCAGCGATCGCGAACCTCAGACCCAGGAAGTCGAGCACGGAGATCTCGTGCAGCAGGTCCTTGATGAGGAAGAACGTGGAACCCCAGGACGCCGTGACGCCGAGAAGGGCAACGGTGGGCAGCAGCCCGGTCCGGCGGTCCGTCCTCACCGGCTCAGCCTAGGGTGAGCCTCGCGGGCGCTCAGACGATGTAGATCGTCACGGTCGAGCCGTAGGGCGCCATGGCGTCGGCGCTCGGGGACTGGGACACGACGAACCCCAGGCCGAAGCTCGGGGTGTTCTTCTGGACGTCGACGGAGAAGCCGGCTTGCTGGAGCGCCGCCTCGGCGGCGGCGACGCCCGAGTTGTCCACGTCCGGAACAGGGACCAGATGCGGGCCTCGGCTGACGCTCAGCCGGATGGAGTCGCCCCGGTGTCCGGTTCCCGACCGCGGCGACTGTGTGATGACCACGCCGGCCGCGACCTGGTCGTCGTAGCGCTCGGTCTGCTCGGTGGTGAAGCCCAGCGCGGTCAGCCTCGCGACGGCAGCGCTCGCGTCCTTGTTCACGAAGCTCGGGATCGCGATCGGCTGAGGCCCTTTGCTGACGACCATGCTGACGGGTGCGTTGCGCTTCAGCGGTGTTCCGGGCTCCGGACGGACGCTGACGACCACGCCCGCGGCGACCGTCTCGCTCCAGACATGACTGACGCGTCCCACGGACAGGTGGACGCCCGTGACCAACTTGGCGGCCTCGGACTCCGTCATCCCCGGGAGGCTGGGAACGTCGTGCCGTTCCGGGCCGGCCGAGATCACGGCCGCGACGGTGCCGTCCGCGAGGACGTCCTGGCCGGGACCGGGGTCGGTCGAGATCAGCAGACCGGCGGCAACGGTCTCGGAGTACGACGTCGCGGTGACGTCGAGGCTCAGCCCCGCCGCCTCGAGCTTCGCCGCAGCGGCAGTCTGGCTCATGCCCGTCACGTCCGGCGTCTGCTGGTAGCGGCCGGCGCCGTAGTACCAGCCGGCGACCGCAGCCGACGCGGCCAGCACGAGGACCACCAGGAACGCGACCCAACCGCGGCGCCGCCGGCGGGGGGCCGCCCCCCGCTTGGTCGCTGTCGAGCCGTGCAGCGGCGGTGCCGGCGCCTGCTGCTGGAACCATGGGGCCTCCGCTGTCGCGACGGGCCGGGTTCCGTGAGCTCCGACGACCGTGGTGCGGGCGTCGCCGGCCGCGTCCTGACCGAAGCCGCTGAAGGCGGACGGCGAGGAGTGCCCATCGGCACCGGCCATGGCGCGGCTCGGGGCGGGGGCACCGGCGTACGCCAGGGGGAGGCCGGCGGCCGACTTCGGTACGGCAGCCATCGGGGTGAGGTCGTCGGTGAGCTCCGCGTCGTCGTCGACGCCGTGGTCGACCGCGTGCCGGACCCTGCGCAGCTGGTGCAGCATCACGGAGGCGTCGGTGGGGCGCACCTCACGCGAGCGGGAGGTCGCCCGCGCGACGTACGCGTCGAGGTACGGCGGGATGCCGGGCGTCAGGCTGGACGGCGCGGGCACGTCCTCGTGCACGTGCTTGTAGGCGACCTGGATCGGCGTCTCGCCGGTGTGCGGTTTCTGGCCGGTGAGCAGCTCGAACAGCACAACGCCGAGGGAGTAGACGTCGGAGCGGGAGTCGGCTCGGCCGTCCGTCACCAGCTCCGGTGGCAGGTAGGACACCGTGCCCATCAGCACACCGCCGGTGGCCGTGGCGCTCGTGGACGAGCTGATCGCCCGTGCCAGCCCGAAGTCGGCCACCTTCACCTGGCCCCGCGGCCCGATCAGCACGTTCTCGGGCTTGATGTCGCGGTGGATGATGCCGGACTCGTGAGCAGCGGCCATCGCCCGCAGGATCTCCTCGAAGATCGCGAGCGCGGATCCGGGCGGAAGAGGCGCCTGTTCGCGAACCAGGTCGCGAAGCGTCCGGCGCCCGTCGACGTACTCCATCGCGAGGAACAGCACCCCGTCGTCCTCGCCCTGGTCGTAGACCGCGACGACGTTCGGATGGGTGAGCCGAGCCGCGGCCCGGGCCTCCCGGACAAAGCGCGAGGTGAAGTCGTCGTCGTCGGCGAGCGCGTGCGGCATGACCTTGAGAGCGATCCGCCGGTCCAGCCTCAGGTCGGTCGCCACGTAGACCGTCGCCATGCCGCCGCGGGCGATCTTGGCCTCGACGCGGTAGCGCTCGTCGAGCAGCCGCCCGACGAGCGGATCAGCGGGGGCAGGGTTGTGCACGGGCCCGAGTTTACGTACGGCGTGCTCGGTGCCTCGGCAACCGCGCCGGGCGGCTGCGGGGGCCTCGGGCGGACGCTCCGCCGTCGGACCGGACGCGCCGCCATGGCAGGGTGTCCGGGTGAGCGTGGAGCAGGAGGACTCCGCCGCGGCTTGGCTGACGCTTGCCGATGCCGCCGCGGCGCTCGGGGTGAGTGCGAGCAAGGTGCGCCAGATGGTGCGCGACCACGAGCTGGCCATGGTGCGACGGGCGGGCTCGCGTGAGCCGGAGATCCCGGCCGCCTTCATCCTCGACGGCGTCGTCGTCAAGGGCCTCCCGGGGACGCTGACGGTGCTCACCGACAAGGGCCTCACCGACGCCGAGGCGGTCGACTGGCTGCTCACCGCCGAGGAGTCGCTGCCGGGCCGGCCCATCGACGCACTGCGGGAGAACCGGGGCCGGGAGGTCAGGCGGCGCGCTCAGGTGCTCATCTGAGCTGGCCCGGGAGCCGACCCGGCAGGGGGCCCGAAGCCGAGTCGCGTCGTCACAGCGACCGCTTCGTCACCATCTCGCTCAGCGTCTCGAGCGCCGTCACCGCCTCAACCTCCGGGATCGGAGCGTGTCGCAAGGCCAGCAGGGCCGCCGATGTGAGCTCGGCGATGACGGTCTCGACGGCGGCCAAGGCGCCCGTGTCGCGGAGGATCTGCTGGACGGCGGCGATCCCGTCCGCGCTCAGCCGGGGGTTGCCGGAGGAGGCGTCGAGCACGCCGCGCTGACCGGGATTGGACTTGTCGAACGCCCGGGCCATCAGCAGCGTGCGCTTGCCCTCCCGGATGTCGTCCCCGCTCGGCTTGCCCGTCACGATCGGGTCACCGAACACGCCGAGGACGTCGTCGCGCAGCTGGAAGGCCTCCCCGAGCGGGACGCCGTACGACGAGAGGGCGGCAAGCAGCTGGGGGCTGGCCTTGCCGAGAGCCGCGCCCAGCTGGAGCGGACGCTCGACGGTGTACTTGGCGGACTTGTAGAGCAGGACCTTCATCGCGTCGGCCCCGCTGGTACGTCGCTTCGTCTGCGACAGGACGTCGAGGTATTGACCCGCGACCACCTCGCTGCGCAGCCGGTCGAAGTACACCTGGCCCCGGTCGATGGCCTTGGGCCGGAACCCGGAGTCACGCATCAGCTCGTCGGACCAGGAAAGCAGGATGTCGCCCAGCAGGATCGCTGCGCTCATGCCGAAGACGGCGGCGCGCGCGTCGTCGATGCTCCCGCCGGCCAGGGCGGCGAACGCCCGGTGGGCTGACGGCCCGCCGCGCCTCGTCTGCGAGGCATCCATCACGTCGTCGTGCGTGAGCGCACTCGCGTGGACCAGCTCGATCGCCGCTGCGGCATACAGCAGCGACTGCGTCTTCGCGACCGGCCCGCCGGCGGCGCGCCAGCCCCAGTACGCGAACGCCGGCCGCAGCCGCTTGCCGCCCTCGAGGGCCCGGTGAGCCGCGTCGAACAGGGAGTCGAGGTCGGCTCCGAGCGGCGCGAGCTTCTGGTGCTGGCGGGCGAGGAACGCCTCAAGGATCTGGGTGATCGCGCCCTTGAACCCCTCAGGGATGGGATCGCGCCCCGTGGGCTCGCCCGATGGGGATTCCGACACGTTGTCGAGACTAACCACCCGACCGGCGCGGCCCGAAGGACTCGGCGGTCGGGATGCCGCCACGGTTTGGCTCACGGGCCAGGAGCCGCTAGCGTCTAGCCTGCAGGACCTCGGGGTTCAACAGCGTGCCCCTTTGCCACGGCCGCAGTCGGCCACCGCACAGGAGCAGGAGTTTCCCATGAGCACATCCACAGGCGGCAACAACCGTTCGGACTACGACGGTGGCCCGGTCCGCCGCATCAGCACCGAGACCAAAGCCTCGACGAAGACGACCGAGCTGTACATGTACGTCGCAGCCGTCGTCGCCGTCGTCATCACAGCGCTCGTCATCGGCGATGACGGCAACGGTGGCCCGGACCCGGTCAGCGCCCAGGATGCGCTTCGCCTGATCACCTATCTCACGATCGGCTACATGATCGCTCGCGGCATCGCCAAGGCAGGCAGCCGGGACTACTACGACGACAACGACGGCCCGCGCCGCTGATCGCCTAGGACCCTGCGCCTCAGGCCTTGCCGACGGCGTCGGCGAGGTGGGCGCCTGCCAGGTGACGTACGGCGTCGACGGCCGAGCACCAGACCGGTGCCAGGCAGTACAACCCCGCGAGCGGTGTCGACGTAGCGTTCGAAGAGTCGTCCGGTCTTGCGGAACAGGTCGCGCAGCACTGCCGGGAGGCGGACGGCCGGCGGTGCGACGTCCCAGCCGTAACCGTCGCGCGAGACGTGGGCAGGCTCACCCGATGGTCACCGTCACCGGGTTCGACGTCTTGCCGGTCGCCTCGTCGACCATCCGGAAGTGGTTGACGCCGACCATGGATGTCTGGATGTAGGTGGCGAACGTGCCGCTCTGGACGGTCGTCGTGGTCGGGAAGTCGCTCCACGGACCGCTGCCGAGGCTGCGTTGCACCTGCAGGGTCGCGCCGTCGCTGCCGGGGTAGCGGCCCGTGAGGTTGACCCGCTCGAAGCTGCCGGCGGTCCGAGGACTCGCGACCAACGCGATGAGGTGCTTGGGCGGCGGTCTCGAGGTCGGCGCCGAGGTCGGCGGCGTCGTGGTCGGGGCCGGAGCAGGCGTCTGGCTGGGCGGGTTGGCGGTCGGGATGACCAGGGCGGGGTCGGAGCTCGAGGAGGTGTCCCCGATCCCGACGTAGTCCGCGGCCCGGACAGCAATCAGCGCGAGGATCCCTCCGACGAGGACGGCGATCGCGAGGAGTGCGCAGAGCCCGATCACCAGCTGCCGCTGCCAACTCGGCTCGTCGTCCACAGGTGCTGCTCCGTCGTTTCGGAAGGTGTGTTCTGCTGCCATCGTCGCACGGGGGCGGTGGGTCGGTGCAGATGGTTTGCGCCCGCCGAAGGCGCCCGCGGAAGGATCCTGCTGTTCAGCAGACCTCGATCTCGGTTGCTCCCGTGAGAGCTCTCAGCTCGTCGTACGACGTGTCGAAGACTGCATGCGCGTGGCCCGCGGCTGCCCAGATCACCGGGTAGACGGCAAGAGCCCGGTCCAGGTACGTCGGCAGCGGCGCGGGATGGCCGACCGGTGCGACACCGCCGATGACCTGCCCGGTGGCGGCGCGGACGAGCTCCGCGCTGGCCCGGCGCACGGCCCGGACACCGAGGGTGCGCCCGACGAGCGCGGTGTCGACGCGGTGGGCACCTGAGGTGAGGATCAGCAGGGGGGAGCCGGCTGCGTCGAACACCAGCGAGTTCGCGATCGCGCCGACCTCGCAGCCGAGCGCGTCGGCGGCCTGCTGTGCGGTGCGCGCGGCATCCGGCAGGACCCGGACCGAGCCGGTGGCGCCTCGCTGCCGCAGCGCCGTGGCGACGGAGTCGATGCTCGGATGGCGCAGGGACGGCGGCTGGTTGTCCGGCATCCGGCGACTCTAGCTAGGCGAAGGGCTGCGGCGGCGCGGCCCCTGCTGCGACCGGACACCTGCTAACCCGCGAACGAGCGGCAAGGCAGCCCCGATTCGCGGGTTACCGGGTGTTCGGATGAGGGGGTTGACGGAGGCGCGCCGGGCGGGGTTAACTAAGAAGAGTTCGAACACGTGTTCGATCACTGAGTGGGCAGCGCACCATGGCTCGCTCGACAGGCGGATCGCCGTGGCGGGGATGGCTTCGACCCCCGTTCCCGTCCCGGCTCCGCCGCTCGGTTCAGAGCTCGCCGGTGTGCTTCCCAACGGCTGTCCACCCGGGCTGCCGGCTGCCCTCAGGTCTTCGAAGGTGATCGCGATGCGTCAGTACGGCGACCCGATCGACGTCCGCCGCGGGCTGGTCGCCGGTCTCGACGCCCCCGAGCAGTTCGTCTGGCGGGGCAGGCTGTGGGTGGTCCGCGAGATCATCGCCCACTGGGTGCGCACCGGCGCCTGGTGGGACTGCGACGACACGCGCGACCTGCTCGCCGAGCGGGAGGTGTGGCGCGTCGAGGCAGGGCGCGGCGCGGCGTCGTCCGCCGGCGTCTTCGACCTGTCCTTCGACTGGAGCGACGGGCAGTGGCTGCTCGTCGGGTGTGTCGACTGATGGACCCGTTCGTCCACCTGCACGTCGCGTCGGGCTACTCGTTGCGGTACGGCGCCGCGCATCCGCGCTCGCTGGTGGAGCGGGCGGCCGAGGCTGAGATGGACGCACTCGCCCTCACCGACCGCGACGGGGTCTACGGCGCCGTCCGGTTCGCGAAGGCCTGCTCGGCGAACGGCATCCGGCCGATCCTCGGCGTCGAGCTGGCGATCGAGCCGTCCGGCCTTCTCCCGACCATCCGAGACTTACCGCCCGACTATCCGAGACTTACCGCCCGACGATCCGAGACTTTTCCGCGGCCGTCCGGGCGGACGCCCGCTCGCGGCGGGTCGTACCTCGACGCCGACCGGGCTCGTCCCCGGGTCACGCTGCTGGCCGGCAGCAAGGCAGGCTGGGCGGCGCTGTGCCGGCTGGTGTCGGCGACCCATCTGCGGGGGGAGCGCGGCGTGCCGGTCGCCACTCGGAGCCTCATCGCCGACCACCTGGCGGGACTGGGCTCCGGCACCGACCTGCTCGTGCTGCTCGGCCCCTCCTCCGAGCTCGGCTGGGCGGCGGCGCTGCGCCGCGACGATCTGGTGCGGGCGGTGCTGCGCGACTGGTACGACGTGACCGAGCGCACGAACCTGGTCGTCGAGGTGGTCTCGCACCGGCGGTCCGGCGTCGGGCCGGGGTCCAGCCCGCACGCCGCGCGGATGGCCGGCGTCGCCGTCTCGGCCGGTTGTCAGCTGGTGCTGACCAACGAGGTCCGCTACGTCGATCGCGCCGACGCCCCGGTGGTCGACGTCCTCGACGCTGCCCGGCGGCTGGTCCCGCTCGACCTGCGCCACGTCGACCGCGCCAACGCCGAGGGGTTCTTGAAGACCGGCAAGGAGATGGCCGACATCGCCGACGAGATCTGTCGGTTCGCCGGTCTCGGCACCAGGGAGGCGGAGCGGCTGCTCGCCGGCACCCGCGCCGTCGCCGACCGGTGCGCGCTCGACCCGCGCGCCGACCTCGGCATCGGCGAGGTGCACTTCCCGGAGCTCGATATCACCGGGCTGGCCGGCGTTCCCGGCTTGGGGGCCGCCGGTCGCCAGACGTCCGGGGACGCGGTGCTGCGGGCGCGCTGCGAGGCGGGAATCGGCCGGCGGTACGGGTCGGGCGCCGACCTGACCGCCGTACAGGAGCGCCTCGACGACGAGCTCGGGGTGATCGCCGGACTCGGGTACGCCACCTACTTCCTCACCGTCGCCGACGTCGTCGACCTGGTCCGGGAGAGAGGGGTGCGGGCGGCGGCGCGCGGGTCGGGTGCGGGCAGCCTGGTCACCTACCTGCTCGGCGTGTCCGGCGTCGACCCGCTGCGCTACGGCCTGCTGATGGAGCGGTTCCTGTCCCCGCTGCGGCAGACGCTGCCCGACATCGACGTCGACGTGGAGTCCGCCCGCCGCCTCGACATCTACGAGGCGATCCTCGAGCGGTACGGCGGGGAGCGCTGCGCCTGCGTCTCGATGATGGACACCTACCGGGTGCGGCACGCGATCCGTGACGTCGGGGCAGCACTGAGCATGCCGCCGGGGGAGATCGACCAGGTAGCCAAGGCGTTCCCGCACATCCGGGCCCGTGACGCGCGCGCCGCGATGCGCGAGCTCCCGGAGCTGCGCGGCATCACCCTCGGGGAGGCCCGCCTCGACCTGCTCTTCACGCTCGTGGAGAAGCTCGACGGGCTGCCGCGGCACATCGCGATGCACCCGTGCGGCGTGCTGCTCTCCGACGCCACGCTGCTGGACCGCACCCCGGTGGAGGCGAGCTTCCTCGGCTACCCGATGAGCCAGTTCGACAAGGAGGACGTCGAGGACCTCGGGCTGCTGAAGCTCGACGTGCTCGGCATCCGGATGCAGTCGGCGATGGCGCACGCCGTCGCGGAGGTAGCGCGGGTCGACGGGCCCGTCATCGACCTCGACGACGAGTCCCAGGTGCCACGCGACGACCCCGCTACGTACGCGCTGATCCAGAGCACGAAGACGCTCGGCTGCTTCCAGATCGAGTCGCCCGGGCAGCGCGAGCTCGTCGGCAAGTTCGGACCGCGGGCGTTCGAGGACCTCATCATCGACATCTCGCTGTTTCGCCCGGGGCCGGTCAAGAGCGACATGATCAACCCGTTCCTGCGGGTGCGGCACGGCTGGTCGCCGGCGGAGTACCTGCATCCCGACCTCGAGCCGGTGCTCGAGCAGACCTACGGCGTCGTGGTGTTCCACGAGCAGGTCATCGAGATGATCGCGATCGTCGCCGGGTGCAGCCGCGCGGAGGGCGACGAGGTACGACGGGCGCTCGGCGACCGCGAGGCCAAGGACGACGTCCGGACCTGGTTCTTCCCGCGTGCCCTCGCTCGCGGCTATCCGCTCGACATCGTCTCGCGGGTGTGGGAGGTGCTGGAGGCGTTCGCGTCGTTCGGCTTCTGCAAGGCCCACGCCGCCGCCTTCGCGCTGCCGACGTTCCAGTCGGCGTGGCTGAAGGCGCACCACCCCGCCGCGTTCCTCGCCGGTGTGCTCACCTTCGACCCAGGCATGTACCCCAAGCGGCTGATCCTCGACGACGCGCGCCACTTCGGGATCGCCGTGCTGCCGCTCGACGTCAACGTCTCCGACGACGTCTACCGGGTGGAGCGGCTCGACGAGGCTCCGACGGCGGCAGCGGAAGGTCCGTCGTACGGCATCCGGCTGGCGCTCGACGAGGTCAAGGGGATCAGCGCCGCCGAGGTCGCCCGGATCCGAGCCGCCCGGCCCTTCTGCTCGCTGACCGACCTGTGGCAGCGCGCGCGGATCTCGCGCCCGGTCGCGGAGCGGCTCGTGCTGGCCGGTGCGCTCGACGCGCTCTACGGCATCGGGTCGTCGGTGCCGGTACGACGACGGGGCACCGTCACCCGCCGCGACCTGCTGCTGCAGGTGGTCGAGCTGGACCGGTGGACCCGCGCCACCGACCGGGCGGTCCGCGCGGCGTCGCCCCGCTCGGCACGGACTCCGCGGGCTGCCGCGACCGCCTCTCGGGGGCAGAGCCTGGGGGAGGGCAGCACCGCCGGCTGGGCCGACGGCGGACGGTTCGACGGCGGTCGGGCGGGGAGCCGCGCCGGATCGCATGATCCGCGGCTGCTGGCGGCGGCGCAGTCGCAGGGCCCGCTCCCGGTGGAGCCGGTGACCGCCGTCCAGCTCACCCTCGACCTCGACGACGTCCCTGCGCTCGCCGAGCCGTCCGGGCTGCCGGAGATGACGGGCGCGGAGCGGGTTCGGGCGGAGCTCGAGGTGCTGGGCCTCGACGTCAGTCACCACGCGATGGACTTCTACGCCCCGATGCTCGCCGAGCTCGCTGTCACCCGGTCGCGCGACCTGCTGAGCCGGCGCAACTCGTCGGAGGTGCTGGTTGCCGGGGTCAAGGTGGCCACCCAGACCCCGCCGGTGCGGTCCGGGCGGCGGGTGGTCTTCCTGACCCTCGACGACGGCACCGGACCGGTCGACGCCACGTTCTTCGAGGACGTGCAGGGCCCCTACGCGGCCACGATCTTCCACTCCTGGCTGCTCGTCGTGCGCGGAGTGCTGCGGCGCACGGGGCCGAGGGGAGTGTCGATGCGCGCCACCGGCTGCTGGGAGCTTCCTGACCTGTACGCCGGATGGCAGCGCGACGGGATGGCGGGCGTCCGCGACATCCTCGCAACGGTGCCGCTGGGTTCCGCGGACCAGCCGCCGGGTTTCGCGGACCAGCCGCCGGGGATCGGCGAGGCCCGCCCGCAGCGAGTCCTCGTACATCCCAGTGGGTTCCGGCAGTCGCCGTACGCCGACATCCGGCCGGCCGGCGAGGACACCAAGACGGCGCCGCGCAAGCTGTGGCACTCGAGCCCGGGCAGCGCAGGTGGCTGACGTGCGACCGCCAGCGCAGCTCCCTCGCAATTGCGGGAAAGTGGTCCGCTCGGTCGGCGTGTCGACAGCCAGTTCCCCGCAATTCGCAGCGGGGGAGGCGGGCGGCGAGACTCTAGGGTGGTGGAAGGACCGGGCCGCTTGCGACCCGCTTCGTGGAGGAGTCGGCTCATGGGAGTGTCCCTGCCCAGCATCCTGCCAGCCGAGATCGTGTGGAACGCCCTGCGCGCCGCGCTCGAGCCCGGCCGCTCAGTCGACCCCGGCGCGTCAGTCGCCCCCGGCCGGTCAGTCGAGCCGGGCACGTCAGTCGAGTCCGGGGAGCCGCTGCACGTCGTCGACCTGGGCGGCGGCACCGGAGGTCTCGCCGTCGCCGTCGCGGAGCTCGGTCACCGCGTCACCGTCGTCGACCCGAGCCCGGACGCCCTCGCCGCATTGGAGCGCCGCGCGGCAGAGGCCGGGGCCTCGACGCGGGTGCGAGGAGTCCTCGGGGATGCCGCCACGCTGGCGCAGCTGGTGGGTACGGCGGGCGCCGACGGAGTCGTCTGCCATGGGGTTCTGGAGGTGGTCGACGAGCCCGTGCAGGCGCTGCACGCCGCCGCCGCCGTCCTGCGCCCCGGCGGCTTCCTCAGCGTGCTGGCGACGCAGCAGTCCGGAGCTGTCCTTGCCCGGATCCTGGCGGGGCGCATCGACGAGGCGGCGGCGATGCTGCGGTCCGGCAGCGCCACGGCGCCGAGGAGGTTCACCCGGCGCCAGCTCGAGGAGCTGGTGGCGGCAGCCGGCTGCACCGTGGAGAGCGTGCGAGGAGTGCGGGTGTTCAGCGACCACATCAGCAGCCACGTCGTCGACGGGCAGCCGCGGGCGGCGAGCCTGCTGGCTGAGCTGGATGCCGCGGTCTGCGGGAACGGCGACTTCCTGCCGCTGGCGACCCAGCTGCACCTGCTCGCACGCCGCGACCTCTGATCCTGAGGGTCTCAGTCCTGAGGTCTTTGGGCAGCGCTGGACCGATGATGAGGGATGGGGGCAGTCAGAGCGACCTCAACCCCTCAAGATCGGTTGCGCGCAGCGGCGGTTCGGCCTGGCATGGATCGGTCCGGCATGACGGCGACGGCGTACGACGACGCCGGGTGCAGCATCCTGCACGTCGACATGGACGCGTTCTACGCCTGCGTGGCGATCCGGGACAGACCTGAGCTGCAGGGACTGCCGGTCGTCGTCGGCGGCGGCAGCCGAGGAGTGGTGCTGTCGGCGTCGTACGCCGCCCGCCAGTTCGGCATCTCCTCGGCGATGTCGATGACCCGCGCCCGGCGGATGTGTCCGCAGGCAGTGGTGGTCCGCCCCGACTACGACGAGCTGAGCGCCGTCTCCGCCGCCGTCATGGAGACGTTCCGCAGCGTCACCCCGCTGGTGGAGGCACTGTCGATGGACGAGGCGTTCCTCGACATCACGGGCTCGCTGCGCCGGTTCCCGTCCGCCGTCGCCGTCGGTGACCACCTGCGGGCTCGGATCGCCGACGAGCAGCGCATCACCTGCTCGGTAGGGATCTCCACGACCACCCAGCTCGCCAAGCTCGCCTCCCGGCGGGCGAAGCCCGATGGGCTCGTCGTCGTGCCGCCGTCGGAGGTGACGGCGTTCCTGCATCCGTTGGCCGTCGACGAGCTGTGGGGGGTCGGGGAGAAGACCGCCGAGCAGCTCCACCGGCTGGGGCTGCGCACCGTCGGCGACCTCGCGCACACCCCGGTCGGCACTGTGCAGCGGGCACTCGGGCCGCTGCTCGGCACCCGGTTGCATGCGCTTGCCTGGGGTGGCTCGGACCGCCCGGTGACCGCCCGGCGGGGTCCGGACGAGCCTGACCACAGCATCGGAGCCGACGAGACGTTCAGCCGCGACACCGACGACCCAGCGGTAGTCGCGCGAGAGCTGCTGCGGCTCGCCGGGAAAGTCGGCTCCCGGATGCGGACCGCCGGCGTGGCGGGTCGCACCGTCGTGCTGAAGGTGCGGTTCGCGGACTTCACCACGATCACCCGGTCGCGCACGTTGCGCGAGGCCACCAACCTGACCACGGAGATCTACGACGTGGCCCTCGGGCTGTTTCGCGCACTGGGCCTGCAGCGGGCGCGGCTGCGGCTGGTGGGTGTCCGGGTCCAGGGTCTCGTCGACGCCGCCTCAGCGCCTCGACAGCTGCTGCTGGGCGCCCGCGAGCACGGCTGGGAGGACGCCGAGCGGGCGGTCGACAAGGCGACCTACCGCTTCGGCTCCCAGGCGGTGCTGCCGGCAGCCCTGCTCGCCGGCCCCCGGCCGTGATGCGGGAAGTCTCGGAGAGTGAGGCGGGAAGTCTCGGATGGTTCCCGTCAGGACCAGGCGCCGTAGACCGTCACCCAGAGCGTCTTGTCGTGGGTGAGGTTCCACAGCTGGCGCGCGTCCTCGACGTACATGTTGACGCACCCGTGGCTGTGGTCGACGAAGGGGCTCATCATCAGCCGTGACCCGTGCAGCGCCTCGCCGCCGTCGAAGAACTGCGAGTACGGCATCGGGCTGCCGTACAGGCCCGACACATGGTCGATGTCGCGGTAGTAGACGCGGTGCGTCCCGACCCTCGTCTGGGTGGTGTACCCACCGCCGCGGACGAGCCAGGTGTTGTAGATCGACCCGTTGAGCCACAGCGTCACCTGGTGCATGGACCTGTCGTAGCAGGCGTGCCATCCGCTCCCCTTGCAGACGGCCGGCACCGACAGCCGGTGGCGCACCGTCCGCTGGAGGAGCAGGCGCCAGGTCCGCGTCGTCGCCATCCCCGACACCACGATGTGCCGGCGTGCCTGGAAGGCCTTGACCCCGTCCCGTGTCGCCGTGCCGTAGTAGCCCGTCGGCGTGGCAGGGAACAGCCCGACCCACTTCAGCCGGTACTGGAGCTCCCGCACGTGCTGGATGTCGTACGGCGAGACGTCCCGGTCCCCGTAGCGGACCTCCTCACGTGCCCACGGAGCACTCAGCCCGGTGAGCGGTGCGCCGAGGTTGGTTGCTCGACCGGCTCCGGCCACCGCACCGGCGCCGACGGCGCTCACCTGATGGCTCCGCCCGGCCGCCGAAGCGGGCGGCCCCCACGACGACAGCGCGAGTGCGCACGTGCCGATCGCTGCCGCTGTCGTCTTCCAGACTCTTCTCATGCGCCCTCCACCTGTCGTCTCCGGCTCCCGGTCCCGGGATGCGAGAACCTCGCCGTACGGCCCGACGGCCGGTTTCCACCAGCGGCGTGAGGGCACCGACGAAGCGTCTCACGAAACAAGACGCGATCACGACCAATTTGGTTGTCCGGGTTTCGGTCGCCCCGAGCGACGCATAGACTGAGGAGACATCCGACACACTGTTTCGTCGGCGGGAGGAAATGATGCCGCTCTCTGAGGAAGAGCAGCGTCTGCTCGAGCAGATGGAGGAAGCGCTCGCTGCGGAGGACCCGAAGTTCGTCTCGACCATCCGCGGCTCTTCCTCGCGCACCCGGCACAAGCGCATCGCCTACCTCAGCACCTGCGGTTTCGTCCTCGGCATCGTGATCCTCATGGCCGGAGCCGTCACGGCGGTTCCCTTCGTCGCTGTTGGCGGCTTCGTCGTCATGCTGGCCTGTGCCTACCTCGCGGTGACCCACTGGCGCCATCTCGGCGACCCCGACCTACCGAGCAACGTGCATCCCATCGGCAAGGGCAAGAGCGGACAGTCGACCCAGCCGTCCGGGTTCATGAACCGGATGGAAGACCGCTGGCGGCGTCGGCGCGACTACTGAACCGCCGCTGGACGAGCTGTCCCCAGCTCGTGCGCAGGCTCGGCAGCAGCGACGCGGGCCAGAGGAACGCCTTGAGCCGCTGACCGCGGTCGAGCTGGCGGGTGATCGCCGCCATCACCTCCCTGGCGTCGCCGCGAGGGTCGGCGTCCGGCACGGGTGAGCCGGCATAGCGGGCCCGCTCGACGGTCATGCTGAGCCGGTCGAGGGCCGCCACACCGTCGGGGTCCCCTCCGAGCAACGGCTCCACGAAGCGCTGACGTGCTCGCGGCGTGAGCGCGCCGGACCACGGCAGTCGCAGGTCGACGACCCGGTCGCGCAGCTCGAGCCAGGCGTACTCGCACGACGCCCCGCCGTCGATCGCCCGGGCGAGCCGCGACCGCCGCAGCGCCACCCGCACGGCGGCCGGAGCGAGCGCGGCTGCTCCCAGCACGACGACGACGAGCCAGCCGAGAGGCGGCACCCCACCGGAGCCACCTCCCCCGCCCGCGTTGGCGCCGGCGGCCGTCGGCTTCGTCGAGGTGGGCTGTTCGTCGGGCAGCTTGCCCGGCCCGCCTCCCGCGTCCGTCGTCGTGGGCGTCGTCGGGGTCGGGTTGATCCTCCGCACCGGCACGATCCGCGTGTAGCCCGGGATCTGCGCTCCGTTCCCGGGCGTCGGCTCGAACCGGACCCATCCGACGCCGCTGAAGAACAGCTCCGGCCACGCGTGCGCGTCGTGAGAGGTGAAGACGAAGTCGCCTTTGCTGTCGTGAGCGCTCGGGTCGAGGAAGCCGACCACGACACGGGACGGAATGCCCAGCTCGCGCGCCATCATCGCCATCGTGGCGGCGAAGTGCTGGCAGTAGCCGCGACGGGCGGTGAGGAAGCGCGCCATGGCCCGGTAGCCGTAGCCATAGGCGGCGTCAAGGTCATAGCTGAACGACGAGCTGTCCCGGAAGAAGCTCTGCAGGTCCAGCGCGCGCTGGTAGTCGTCGGCGGCCCCCAACGTGACGTCGCGCGCCACTCGCGCCACCACGTCCGGGACGCCCACCGGAACTCTGGCGTAGGCCTGCACCATGTTCGCCGGTGGTGCCGGCGCGCCCTCCAGCTGGAGCTGTGTCGGGCTCACCACCTTGTACGCCGCCGTGTACCCGGCAAGACGCGACACCGCTCCGGTCGTGCGACCCGTCACCGTCTGGTCGCGCGGCACGTAGGCGAAGTCCTCCGGGAACCCTCCGTCGCGCATGGTCACGTTGATCGACGTGAGGTCGAACGGCACCGGCAGCCACGGCGAGTTCCCCGGGAAGTCCGGGCTCAGCGACAGGGACAGCGACGCGGGCGTCGTGTCGACGTCGCTCGAGAGCCCGGTCGGAGGCGGCAGCAGCACGTTCGTCGGCAGCGTGGAGTCGATGTCGATCCCGCTGCTGCGCCAGGCGTTCGCGCCCGGCTGGTCGAGGACGGCCAGGCGGAGGTACGTCGGCTCCCGCTCGCTGGAGACGTGGATCAGGTCGAGAGCCTCCTTGCGGTGCAGGCTCTCCGCGAGGCTCACCATGGGGTCGTTGAAGCTGAGCGTCCCGGTGCCGTTCCCGATTCCGCTCTCGCCGTGGAAGAGGGTGCGCGAGAAGCCGGGGACCAGGAGCGGCGCGATGACGGCCGTGGTGATCGCCAGTGCGGAGATGCGCCGGCCTGTCGACGAGAGCGCCGACGTGTCGATGGTGTCGACGTGGTTGCGCACCGACGACGTCGCCACGTGCCGTCCCCAGTGCGCGAGCCGCTCGTGCTCGGCGACCATCAGCAGCGCCAGGTAGGCGGCCGCGCCGGGGACGAAGCACCACGCGGGGACCCCGTCGGGCAGCGCTGCCACGGGCACGGCGTACAGAGCGAGCAGCGCCAGACCGGCCAGCGGAGGCCTGCCCAGCCCCGCGATGAGCTGGTCGACGGCGATGGCGACGAACGCGATGAAGCCGACGGTCATCAGCATGAGGCCCGGACTGTGCGGGACCGGCGCGGCGTAGCGGTTGGCGACGTCCATCCCGGCGGAGAGGACGTCGCGCACCGAGGAGAACGTCGCCGACGTCGGCACGAGTCCCCGCCAGGTGTGTCCGCCGTACGTCGTGAGCAGGATGTCACCGACGACGAGGACCTGGACGCTCAGCACGACAAGGGTCGGCACGTGGAGCTGCCTGCCCGCCATCCCGAGGAGGGCGACGAGCGCGCTGAGGGCGGCGCCGATGAGGAAGTAGCGCTTCTCCGCAAGCGCGGGGAAGAGGCTCAGGGAGGTAGCCACGGTCGCCAGCCATCCGAGTGCGGCGAGCAGGTGGCGTTGGGCGAGGCTCAGCGTCATGCGGCGGGCCCCGCCTGTTCCTCGAGCTGCGCGTCGAGTCCGGGCCGCGACGCGCTGGGGCGGGAGCGGGCGAGGTCCTTCCAGACCTCGGCCAGCTCGTCGCCGGGCCGGACCACCAGGGCAGTCCAGCCCTGCTGGCGCATCAGCGTGGCCTGGGCGTCGGCTCGCACGGCGCGCGCTCCGCCTGCCCGCTCCGAGGAGGACCACGCCGGCACGTCCAGCAGCAGCGCCAGCGCACGGGTCGAGCCCGCCCGAAGGCTGGCGAGCCGCACGATGTCGCTCGGAGTGGTGTCGCCGAGGATCGCCACGACCAGGCCCGCCGAGTAGTCCGACGAGATGATGTCGAACTCCCCACCTGCGGACAGCTGGACGACGGCCAGCGACTCGAGCAGCATCTGAACCTCGGCGGGCGCGCTGATCCCCCGGTCGTGCCAACCGGTGTCCGTGCCGCCTTCGCGGTCCATCAGCATCCGGACGACGAAGGCGTTGCTCGCGAGGTGGCTGGCGATCGACGCGGCCGCGGACACGGCGTACTCGAAGGAGGATGCCGGACCCGAACCGCGATGGCTGGCCGCGCGGGTGTCGAGCAGGATCGTGACGCGGCTCTGGTGCGGCTGCTCCTCGCGGCGCACCATCAGCTCGTCCGTGCGGGCGGTCGACCGCCAGTGCACGCGGCGCAGGTCGTCGCCGAGGCGGTATTCGCGAACCGTGATGTCCTCGGACCCGGCGGCCGCGAACGCCCGGGGACGGTTGTCCCCGGTGCCCGACCAGTCACCCGACAGCGACGTCGTCGGGAGCGGGTGGATGACCGGCGTCACGACGAGCGCCGTGCGGGCCTGGAAGGAGCGCGACAGCTCGACGAACCCGAACGGGTCCGACAGCCGCACGCTGAGCGGGCCAAGCGTGTACCGACCGCGCACGTCCGAGCGCAGCGTGTACGTCATCTCGCGGTGCCACCGCGGCCTTAGCTGGTCGATGACGAACCGTGGCCGGCTGCCCAGCACGTAGGGGACGGTGTCCTCGAGCAGCATGAGGCCGGTCGGCGTGCGGCCGGGGTTGTCCAGCTTGAGCTCGACGGTGACAGGATGGCCGGCCTGGACCCTGGTCGGGTCGACCTGGCGTGAGCTGGTCAGCAGGTATCGGGCGCGCTGGGCGATCGCCACCGTGGCGAGCGGGAGCACGAGCAGCAGCAGAGCCACCCGGAGCAGGCCGGACTGGCCCAGCAGCAGAGCAGCCACTCCGGTGGCCGCGCCGGCCGACAGGAAGGCTCGGCCACGCGTGGTGAGGGCGGAGAGGCCGGCGGCCATGGCTAGGAGCGGGTCCCGGGGACCGTCGACTCCGGCACGGCGACGGTGCGCAGCAGCGACGCGACGACCTGCTCGGGGCCGCGCCCGCCCATCTGCGCCTCGAGGCCTGTGATCAGCCGGTGCGACAGCACCGCCGGCGCGAGCAGCTGGAGATCGTCCGGTATCACGTAGTCGCGGGCCTCGAGTGCGGCATGTGCCCGCGCGGCCCGCACGAGGTGCAGGGTCGCGCGCGGTGAGGCCCCGAGGCGCAGGTCGGGTGAGCGGCGCGTCGCGGACGTCAGATTGACGGCGTACTGCTTGACCGCCTGCGACACGTGCACCGTCCGCGTCACCTCGATCAGCTTGGCGATCTCCGCAGCATCGGTCACCGGCTCGAGATCGTCCAGCGGGTTGGCCGCCGAGTGCGCGTCGAGCATGTCGAGCTCGGCGCGGGCGACCGGGTAGCCCATCGAGACCCGCGCCATGAACCGGTCGCGCTGAGCCTCCGGCAGCGGATAGGTCCCCTCCATCTCGATCGGGTTCTGGGTGGCGATGACCATGAACGGCACCTGGAGGTCGTAGGTGACGCTGTCCACGGTGACCTGGCGCTCCTCCATGCACTCCAGCAGAGCGGACTGGGTCTTCGGCGACGCCCGGTTGATCTCGTCTCCGACGACCACGTTGGCGAAGACGCCGCCCGGCCGGAACTCGAAGTCGCGGGTGTCGCGGTTGTAGATCGAGACACCGGTCACGTCCGACGGCAACAGGTCCGGGGTGAACTGGATGCGCTTGACGGTGCAGTCGACCGACCGGGCCAGCGCCTTGGCGAGCATGGTCTTGCCGACGCCGGGAACGTCCTCGATCAGCAGGTGACCTTCGGCGAGCAGGACTGTGAGCGCCGTCCGGACGACGTCTGACTTGCCTTCGATGACCTTGGCGATGTTCGTGCTGACCCGACTCGTCACCTGCGCGAGTGTGTCGATGCTGCTCATCTGTCGTCCCATCGGTCGCTGATCCGTCCCGGTGCGTCCGGCGGCTCCGATCCTGGCAACTTCGCGCCGCTTTCTCGATGGCCCGGCGATAACGATGTGAGAACGCCCGGCATGCCCTGACAGCGCCCTCGCCGCGCGCTGGCGCCGACTGCAACGTTACGCCTCCGCCCCGAAGCCGGCCCGGGGACGGACCGCCGCCCCGCAGCGCCAGCGGCGACGAAAAGGAGTGCAAGGGCGGTAATGTGGTGAGAAGTGGAGTAGAGTGGTGAGTCGTGGAGCGGACGAGGAGGATGCGCCGGTGTTTCTGGGCACCTACACGCCCCGGCTGGACGACAAGGGCCGGATCTTCCTCCCCGCCAAGTTCCGTGACGAGCTGTCGGAGGGACTCGTGGTGACGCGCGGACAGGAGCGGTGCCTCTACGTCTGGCCGAGCGCCGAGTTCCGCACATTCACCGCAGGACTGCGCAAGGAGTCGGTGACGAACCGGCGCAACCGGGACTTCATGCGGATGCTGTTCGCCGGAGCGTCGTCGGAGACGGCTGACCGGCAGGGCCGGGTGACGCTGCCCAGCCTGCTGCGCACCTACGCGGGTCTCGGCAAGGAGTGTGTCGTGGTCGGTGCCTACAACCGGGTCGAGATCTGGGACGCCACCGCGTGGCAGCGCTACACCGAGGAGCAGGAGGAGTCCTACGCGAACTGGACGGAGGAGGCGATGTCCGACGCGCCAGCCGACTGACCGGCGAGTCTCGCAGGTCGAGGTCTCCGGACCGCATCATCTGCCCGTGCTGGCACACCTTCCCCGGCGCCAGATTCGGCGGAGCTGCGGTCGGAGACCTGGGTCTACGAGAACCGACGAAGGTGCAGATCAGCGGCGCCGCCTCCCGAGGACGGCGCGCGACGTGGGACAGACTTCTTTCGAGCAGGAGGGTCGAGGATGAACCGTTGGGACATCGCTGCGGAGACCGAGACGGAGGTGCGTCTCGAGCGCCGGGTGCGTGAGGAGCTGCGCGACGGAGTTGCCGTCGCGGCGGCCTCCGTCGGCGCGTCGGTAGCTCTCGTCGTTGCCGCGACCCTGCTGATGAAGCTGGCCGGCTAGTCGCCGATGACGTCTCACGGCCACGTACCGGTGCTGCTCGAGCGCGTCGTCGCGCTGCTGGCTCCGGCGCTGGAGGCACCGGGCGCCGTTCTCGTCGACGCGACGCTGGGCCTGGGCGGGCACACCGAGGCCGTCCTCGCCCAGTGCCCGGGCGCCCATGTGGTGGGCCTCGACCGCGACGCCCAGGCGCTTGCGCTGGCCGGCGAGCGGCTGGCGCCCTCCGCGTCGCGCACGACCCTGGTCCATGCCGTCTACGACGAGCTCCCGGCGGTGCTCGTCGAACTCGGCCTGTCGAGCGTGCAAGGGGTCCTGTTCGACCTCGGCGTCTCGTCGCTGCAGCTCGACGACCGCTCGCGCGGGTTCGCCTACTCGGGCGACGCACCGCTGGACATGCGCATGGACGCCGGTTCCGGCACCTCGGCCGCTGAGGTGCTCAACAGCTACTCGGCGTCCGACCTGGCCCGGGTGCTGCGCCGGTACGGCGAGGAGCGGTTCGCCCGGCGGATCGCCGAGCAGGTGGTGGCCGAGCGGGAGGCCGAGCCGTTCGACACGAGCGCCCGGCTCGTGGAGCTGGTGAGGTCCGCCATTCCGGCGGCCGCCAGGCGGACCGGGGGGAACCCCGCCAAGCGGACGTTCCAGGCCCTGCGCATCGAGGTCAACGACGAGCTCGCGGTGCTGCAGCGCGCGCTCCCTCGTGCAGTCGACGCGCTGGCGGTGGGCGGTCGGATCGTCGTGATGTCCTACCACTCTCTGGAGGACCGGCTGGTGAAGCAGGCGCTGGCCGCTCGCGCCCGAGGGACCGCACCGCTCGACCTGCCCGTCGTACCTGCCGCGAACGAGGCGGAGCTGCGGCTGCTCACGCGCGGAGCCGAACGCGCCTCGCAGGCCGAGATCTCGGCCAACCCGCGAGCCGCCTCCGTGCGGCTGCGGGCCGCCCAACGAGTCCGGGAGGTCGCGTGAGCGCGTCGCTGACCGGGAGCAGGGCGGCGAGCCGGCTGCCCGCCCTGTCGCTGCCCAAGCCGCAGCTCACCGTCGTCCCGCGACCCGGCCGGCGCGCGTCGCGGCTGCCGTTCGCCGCCCTCGTCGTGGCCGTGCTCGGCCTCGGACTTGTCGGACTCCTGCTGCTGAACACCGGGATGGAGCGGGGGGCGTACCAGGTGACCGCGCTGCGCACGAAGGTGGCCGCGCTGCAGATCCAGCACCAGGCGCTCCAGCTGAAGGTCGCGGAGCTCCAGGATCCTCAGCAGGTCGCGGAGCGGGCGCTGCGGCTCGGCATGGTGGCGAACAGCAGCCCCGCGTTCATCTCCCTCGCCACCGGCAAAGTCATGGGCGTCTCCGTCCCTGGCGTGGCGGGCCACCGGGTCGACATCGGCGGCCGCGTCGGGCCGACGGTGGGCAGGCTCCCGAAGGACCTCCCCGCCGTCGCCGGTGCGGGTGCCAGTGCGGGACTGACCGTTCGCGTGCCATCGGCGGTGCAGAAGCCCGCGAAAGGCGGCGACACCTCGCCGACGTCCCAGCGACGAGGGCGCTAGCAGGGTACAAACGCACCAGGAGACCACAGAGCCCGCAGCCAGCGGCGACGTGAGTCTCGAGCATCCCTCAGTCCATGCAGCGGCGGCCGGGAGCAGTCGTCGGCCGAAGGAGCGTCGGTGAGCAAGCGAACCCCCTCTGGGGCCAGCAGGCGGCCAACCGTCTCGCTGGCGACCGGGACGTTCCGCCTCTGGAGCGCTTTCTGCGCCGTCGCGTTCGTGCTGTCGCTGTTCGCCGCCCGGCTGATCCAGCTGCAGGGAATCGACGAGAACGACTACGCGGCGATGGCCCGGGCCACCGGCGCCCAGACGGTCACCCTCGAGGCACCCCGGGCGCCCATCTACGACCGCTTCGGCGTGAAGCTCGCCGAGACCGTCGATGCCGCCAAGCTGATCGCGGACCCGACGTTCACCACTGGGCACGCCACCGAGATCGCGTCGGTGCTGCACCGGCGGTTCGGCGCCGACTACATCGACACGGTCGCGCTGCTCCGCACGCCCGGCACGCGGTACGTCGAGCTGGCGAGGCATCTCTCCCCGCAGGTGGCGAGCAGCACCGTGCAGCGGCTGAGCGCCCTGGGGCTGCCCGGTGTCTACACGGCCTCCGACACGATGCGGGTCTACCCCGCAGGAGACGTGGCGGCGAGCCTCATCGGCTTCGTCAAGGAGGACGGCACGGGCGCCGAGGGCCTCGAGGCGGCGCTCGACGACCAGCTCGCGGGAACCGACGGCTCGGCGACGTACCAGGTCGAGCAGGGCCAGATCCTGCCGCTCGCCGCCAGCACCGTGGTCGAGCCGAAGGAAGGGACGGGGGTGCGCCTGACGCTTGACGAGGATCTGCAGTTCCTCGCGCAGCGGCGCCTTGCCGCGGCCGTGAAGGGAGCGGCAGCGGACTCCGGTGTGGCGGTCGTGATGGACACCCGCACCTCACAGGTGCTGGCGCTCGCCGACTACCCGACGTACAACGCCAACGATCCGAGCGCCTCGAGCGAGAGGCTGTGGCACTCTGCTGGCGCCTACAACGCGTATGAGCCGGGCAGCGTGCAGAAGGTCCTGACGTTCAGCGCGCTCATCGACGGCGGCTACGTGACGCCGAGGACGCGGGTCGTGGTTCCTCCGGTCCTGCCGGTGCCAGGCGACCGGCCGATCAACGACTACTTCTACCACGGCACCCTGCACCTGACGGCCGCCGGAGTCGTGGCGCTCTCGTCGAACATCGGGACGGTCCGTTCGGCGGCCGCGATGCCCAACCGGGAGCTGTACCGCTACCTGCGCGCGTTCCGGCTGGGGACCGCGCCCGACATCGGGCTGCCGGGGCTGTCCCCGGGCACGCTGGGCGACCCCGACACCTGGTCTCCTCGGACGCGCGACACGATCGACTTCGGGCAGAGCATCAGCGTCACCGCCCTGCAGATGGCGACGGCCATCAGCGCCGTTGCCAACGGCGGCGAGTACACCGCACCGGCTCTGGTCGAGGGGTCGGTCTCGAGTGACGGGGCCTTCACCCCGGCTCCCGCCCCGGAGCACCATCGCGTCATCAGTCCGGCGGCTGCGCAGGCGGTGACGCAGATGATGCGCACGGTGGTCGGCCCCGACGGCACCGCGAGCCAGGTCGCCATCCAGGGCTACCAGGTGGCCGGCAAGACCGGCACGGCCCAGCGCACCGTGCAGAGCTGTCACTGCTACCGCGGCAAGACCGTCTCGTTCGGCGGGTTCGCGCCGGCCGACAACCCTCGCTTCGTCGTGTACGTCGTGATCCAGAACCCGCGCGTGGCGGGCGCCGGCGGTGGCGGGACGGCGGGCCCGGTGTTCCACGACCTGATGATCTCGACGCTGCAGAAGTACGGCGTCCCGCCGACCGGCCAGCGCGACCCCTTTCTGCCGATCACCTGGTGAGGGCCGCTACCGTTCGGCTGTGGATCCCATGACGGCGCGGTGCCGGGGGCAGCGCGGTGGTCGTGTCGACGCGCCCTGAGGTCGTCGCCCCCGTCGCCCTCTCGGCGCTGGCCGAGCTGGTCGGCGCCGCCCGTCCGTCCGTGGACGTGGCGGTCACCGGGGTCAGCGTCCGGTCCGGCTCCGTGCGACCGGGTGACCTGTACGCCGCCCTGCCCGGAGCGCGCGCCCACGGCGCCGACTTCGTGACCGCGGCCAGGACAGCGGGCGCAGTCGCCGTGCTCACCGACGAGGCCGGCCGGGCAGCCGCGACCGCTTCGGGCCTGCCGACGGTCGTGACGGGCTCGCCGCGAGCGGTGCTCGGTGAGGTCTCCGCCACCGTCTACGGGTGCCCGGCGAGCGAACTGGTCCTCGTCGGGGTGACCGGCACCCAGGGCAAGACCACGACCACCCAGCTGCTCCACGGCGCGCTCGCCGCCGCCGGTCGCCGTACCGCAGTCATCGGGACGTTGGGCACCTGGATCGCGGGCGAGCAGCTGGACACCGCGCTCACGACGCCCGAGGCGTCCGACCTGCACGCCCTGTTCGCCGTGATGCGCGAGCGAGGCGTCGAGGTGTGCGCGATGGAGGTCTCGAGCCACGCCCTCGTCCTGCACCGCGTCGACGGAGTGGTCTTCGACGTCGCCGCGTTCGTGAACTTCGGGCGGGACCACCTCGACTTCCACGGCGACGTCCAGCACTACTTCGCCGCCAAGGCGTCTCTGCTCACCCCGCAGCGCGCCAAGCTGGCGCTGCTGAACCTCGACGACCCGGCGGTGGCACGCCTCCGGAGCCGGCTGGAGGTCCCGGTGCGGACCTTCTCCGCGACCGGGGCCGACGCCGACTGGCGGTGCGCCGACGTGGACCTCGGCGCTGACGGAGCGCAGTTCACGGTCCTGGGGCCGGCGGGCGTGCGGACCCGCGTCACGAGCCGGCTGGTCGGCGACTTCAACGTGGCCAACGCCCTCGCTGCGCTCGCGGCCGCCGGAGAGGCGGGTTTCGACGTGCCGAGCGCTGCCGTGGGCCTCGGCCAGGTGACGTCGGTCGGCGGCCGGCTGGAGCGGGTGGAGGCAGGGCAGGACTTCGCTGTCGTCGTGGACTACGCGCACAAGCCGGACGCGGTCGCGGCCGCTCTCGGCGCGATGCGGGCCGTCACCTCCGGCCGCCTCTGGGTCGTGCTCGGCGCCGGCGGCGACCGCGACGCCGGCAAGCGCGAGCTCATGGGCGAGGCAGCGGGCCGGCTCGCCGACGTGGTCGTGGTCACCGACGACAACCCCCGCACCGAGGAGCCGGCCGGGATCCGCCGGGCGCTGATCGCGGGGGTCAGGCGCGGAGTGGCAACCACGGGCGTGCCGGCCCGTGAGGTGTACGAGGTGGCGGGTCGCCGGGCGGCCATCGAGCGTGCCATCGCCGGAGCGCGCGGCGGTGACACCGTGCTGATCGCTGGCAAGGGCCACGAGTCGGGGCAGGAGGTCGGCGACGTGCGCACGCCGTTCGATGACCGGGTCGTCGCCCGGGAGGTGCTCGCCCGCCTCGCCGACGCCGCCCCCTCCTCATGATCGACCTGACGCTCGCGGAGATCGCGGAGGCCGTCGGCGGCGTCGTCTCGGCAGCGGACGCCGACGTGACGGTGACCGGCGAGGTCTTCGTCGACTCCCGCGCCGCCGTCCCGGGCGGCCTCTTCGTCGCCGTCGCCGGCGACCGCGTGGACGGTTGCGACTTCGCTGCGGCGGCGGTCGAGGCCGGCGCGGCAGCGGTGCTCGCCCCGCGGCCGGTGCCAGCCCCCGTCGTCCTCGTCGACGACGTAGTTCGGGCGCTGGGCGACCTCGCCCGTCACGTCAGGCAGCGGCTGAGCAGCCTGACCGTGGTCTGCCTCACCGGTTCCCAGGGCAAGACCAGCACCAAGGACATCCTCGCCGTCATCCTGGCGGACGCCGCGGAGACGGTGGCGACGCTGGAGTCGCTCAACAACGAGATCGGGCTGCCACTCACGGCGCTGCGTGCCACGACGAGCACCCGCTACCTCGTGGCCGAGCTCGGGACCCGGGGCCCCGGACAGCTCACCTACCTGACCGACGTCGTCGCCCCCACCGTCGGGATCGTGCTCAACGTCGGAGTCGCACACATCGGCGAGTTCGGCGACCAGGACGCCATCGCCGCGGCCAAGAGCGAGCTCGTCGCGGCGCTGCCGGCGAGCGGCCTCGCGGTGCTCAACGCCGACGACCACCGCGTGAGCGCGATGGCGGCGCGGACGGCCGCCACGGTGCTGACGTTCGGGCACGCGGCGCACAGCGACCTCCGCTACACCGTCGTCGACCTGGACGCGGACGGCCGTCCGACGGTGGAGCTCACATGGCGGCGTCGGCAGGCGGAGGTCAGGCTCCGCTATGTCGGGGAGCACCACGCGGCGAACGCTGCAGCAGCCGCCGCGGCTGCTCTCGGCATGGGGCTGGACTTCGAGGCGGTCGGAGCGTCGCTGCGGGCCGCTGAGCCGTCGTCGCACTGGAGGATGGCCGTCACCACGAGCCCCGACGGCGTGGTCGTGATCAACGACGCCTACAACGCCAACCCCGACAGCATGCGCGCCGCGGTCACCGCCCTCGTCCGGATGACGCAGCGGCGTACCGGATCGCGGTCCTTCGCGGTGCTCGGCGAGATGCTGGAGCTCGGGGCCACGTCCCGTGCCGAGCACGAGGCACTCGGCCGGCTCGCTGCCGGGCTGGGCGTCGGACATCTGGTTGCAGTCGGGCGGGAGGCTCGGGACGCGCACCGCGCCGCGTCGCTCGACGAGACGTGGGACGGCTCGTCGGCCTCGGTCGCCGACGGCGCGGCTGCGCTCGGCTACCTGCGTGGCGAGTTGCGTCCAGGCGACGTGGTGCTTGTGAAAGCATCGCGGGCAGCCGGGCTCGAGGGCCTGGCTGCTGCCCTGGCGGCAGGACAGGGGTCGACGACGCGGACGGGCGGTGAGGGATGAGAGCGATCCTGCTCGCCGGCGCGATCGCCCTCGTCGTGACGCTCCTCGGCACCCGCTGGGCGATCTCGTTCCTGTCCCGCAGGGGATACGGGCAGCCCATCCGTGACGACGGCCCGATCTCCCACCACACGAAACGCGGCACGCCCACCATGGGCGGCGCGGTCATCATCGTCGCCGTGGTGGTCGCCTACGTCCTCGCGAAGCTCCTGACGGGCTCGAGCCCGACGATCTCCTCCGTCCTGCTGCTGGGGCTCTTCGTCGGGCTCGGAGCGGTCGGCTTCGTCGATGACTACATCAAGATCTTCAAGCAGCGCAACCTCGGGCTTCGCAGCAAGACCAAGTTCACCGGCCAGACGCTCATCGCCGTCGCGTTCGGCTGGCTCACGCTGCAGTTCCCCGACAGTCGGGGCCAGTCCCCGGCCTCGCCCGCGGTCTCCTTCATCAGGGTCATCGACTGGAGGCTGCCCACTGCGCTCGTGCTGCTCTTCGTCTTCGTGATGGTCGCCGGCGCGAGCAACGCGGCGAACCTGGCCGATGGCCTCGACGGGCTCGCGACGGGGTCGACGATGATGGTGTTCGCCGCCTATACGCTCGTCGGGATCTGGCAGAACAACCAGTTCTGCAAGTTCAACCCGGGACCGCAGTGCTACAACGACATCCGCGACCCGCTGGACCTCGCCGTGATCGCCGCGGCCCTGACCGGTGCCTGCTTCGGTTTCCTCTGGTGGAACGCGTCACCGGCGCGGATCATCATGGGCGACACCGGCTCCCTCTCCCTCGGCGGCGCCATGGCAGGCTTCGCCATCATGACTCGCACCGAGCTGCTGCTCGTCGTGCTGGGCGGCCTCTTCGCGATCATCACCGCCTCGGTCATCCTGCAGGTCGGCTACTTCAAGGTCACCGGCGGCAGGCGGCTGTTCCGGATGGCGCCGCTGCAGCACCACTTCGAGCTCCTCGGCTGGCAGGAGGTCACGATCGTCATCAGGTTCTGGCTGATCTGCGGCATCTGCGTGGCCGGTGGCCTCGGCATCTTCTACGCCGAGTGGGTCGTCGGCACATGAGCCGCCGGTGAGTGTGGACCGCCTCGGATGGCTCGCATCCGCCGACCGGCTGTCCCCGTGGCAGCAGGTCCGCTCGTGCGTCGTCGGCGGGCTCGGGGTCTCCGGGTTCGCCGCCTCGGACGCGCTGATGCACATGGGCGCGCAGGTCGTCGTCCTGGACGACGGGGTGAGCGAGTCCGCGCGGGACAAGGCGACGCTGCTCGAGATCCTCGGAGCCGACGTACGGATGGGTCCGGGATCGACGCACACGCTGCCGGCAGAGCTGGACCTCGTGGTCACGACTCCCGGCCTGCCGCCCGGCACGCCGCTGCTCGCGGCGGCCGCGGCTGCCGGGCTGCCGGTCTGGGGAGAGGTCGAGCTGGCGTGGCGGCTGAGGGACCCGCAGCACTCCGCCCCGTGGCTGTGCGTCACCGGGACGAACGGCAAGACCACGACCGTGCAGATGCTCGCGTCGATGCTGCATGCCGACGGCCTCCGCACGGTTGCCACCGGAAATGTGGGACTCCCGGTGTGTGAGGTCGTCATGGACCCGCAGCCGTACGACGTGCTCGCCGTCGAGCTGTCGTCGCACCAGCTGCACTGGATGAGCTCCCTGTCGGCCGAGGCCGCCGTCGTGCTCAACGTCGCACCTGACCACCTCACCTGGCACGGCGACATGGCCAGCTATGAGGCCGCGAAGGCGACGATCTACACCCGCTGCCAGCTGGCGTGCGTCTACAACGTCCAGGACCAGAGGACCCGCCGATTCGTCGAGGAGGCGGAGGTCGTCGAAGGGTGCCGGGCGATCGGCTTCACCCTCGGTGTACCCGCCGTCGGAATGGTCGGCGTGGTCGACGACGTCCTCGCGGACCGCGCGTTCGTGGCGGGGCGTGCGCACAGCGCTGCGGAGCTCGCCCGGGTCGGCGACGTCCCGGGCGGCGCGCCGCACAACGTCGCCAACGCTCTGGCCGCCGCCGCGCTCGCCCGTGCGCACGGCGTCGCGGCCGGCTCGGTGCGCCGGGGGCTTACGGGCTTCCAGCTGGACCGGCATCGGCTGAGCGTCGTCGCCAGCCTGGACGGCGTCACGTTCGTGGACGACTCGAAGGCCACCAACCCCCATGCGGCGCAGGCGTCGTTGCAGGCCTCCGAGTCGGTCGTGTGGATCGCTGGAGGGCTCGCCAAGGGGGCGCAGTTCGACGACCTGGTGGTCGCCGTACGCGAGCGTCTCCGGACTGTCGTGCTGCTGGGAGCCGACCGCGAGCTCATCGCGGCGGCCCTGGCACGACACGCACCAGATGTGCCGGTGATCGACGTGCCGGACACCGAGACTGGTGCCATGGAACGCGTGGTCGCGGCGGCCGCGGCGGTGGCCAGGTCCGGTGACACGGTGCTGCTTGCTCCCGCCTGCGCGTCCCAGGACATGTTCGCGGACTACGCGGCTCGCGGCGACGCCTTCGTCGCAGCGGTTCGGCGGCTTCGCGAGCGCTGACCGCGGCTCGCACGTCGGACACCTGTCGGCGAGGTACTCGAGGAAGGGCGGACGTGGCGACTGCGAGTGAGGAGAGATGGCGCGTCGGCGCAGCGTCGCCGGGACTGCGCGCCGGGCTCAAGCGCACGCTCGACAAGCCGCTGACCTCCTACCACCTCGTGCTGGGGGTCTCGGGGCTGCTGCTGTGCCTCGGGCTGCTGATGGTGCTGAGTGCCTCGAGCGTCACGTCTCTCAACGAATACGGCAACTCCTACGCGATCTTCACGAAGCAGGCCATCTGGGTCCTCGTCGGTGTTCCGATGGCGCTGGTCGCCGCGCGGCTGCCGATCGGCCTCATCCGGTTCGGCGCCTGGTGGGCGCTGCTGCTGTCGATCTTCCTCATCGCCCTCACCTACGTCCCGGGCTTCGGTGTGTCCGTCAACGGCAACCGCAACTGGCTCTCTCTCGGTGGGCCGTTCCTCATCCAGCCCTCCGAGCTCGCGAAGCTGGCCATGGTGCTGTGGTGCGCCGACGTGTTCAGCCGCAAGGACAAGCTCCTCACCCAGTGGCGTCATGTGCTGGTTCCGATGATGCCGGTCTGCGCGCTCGTCGTCGGGCTCGTCGTCCTGCAGGGTGACCTCGGAACCGCGCTCGTGCTGTTCGCGATCGTGCTCGGCATGCTCTGGGTCGTGGGTGCGCCGGCTCGGCTCTTCATCGGCTCGTTCCTCGTCGTCGGCGTGCTGGCCTTCGGCCTCGCGGCCTCGCAGCCGGAGCGGGTCGCCCGGCTGACCGGCTTCCTCAACCCGATCGCCGAGTACGGCAGCCAGGGCTGGCAGGCCAGCCACGGCTTCTTCGCGCTGGCCACCGGCGGCCTGTGGGGGTCCGGAATCGGCGCGAGCAGCCAGAAGTGGGGCAACCTGCCGGGCGCCCACACCGACTTCATCTTCGCGATCATCGGTGAGGAGTTCGGCCTCTTCGGCACGCTTGCCGTGCTGGCGCTCTTCGCCGCCCTCGCGTACGCGGGCATCCGCATCGCGGCGCGCACGTCCAACCGCTTCGTCAGGTACGCCTCCGCCGGCATCGTCGTCTGGCTGCTCTCCCAGGCGCTGATCAACGTCGGCATGGTGCTGGGGTTGCTTCCGGTGATCGGCATCCCTCTCCCGCTCATCTCCTACGGCGGCTCCGCCCTCGTCCCGACGCTCGTGTCCCTCGGTCTGCTGCTGGGCTTCTCCCGCACCGAGCCGGCGGCTGCGGCTGCGCTGCAGGAACGGCGCAACGAGCGGCGGCGCCGGCGGATGAGCAGGCGCAGCGGCCAGGAGGCGTAGCGGGTGGGGAAGGTGCGCGCCCTGCTGGCTGGGGGCGGCTCGGCCGGGCACACGTCCCCGATGCTCGCGACGGCAGATGCGATGCGGAGGCTGGAGCCGGACACCGAGATCGTCTGCCTGGGCACGGCGCGCGGCCTGGAGTCGCGAGTGGTGTCGGCAGCCGGCTATCGCCTCGAGCTCATCCCGCCCGTGCCGCTGCCCCGGCAGCTCGGGCTCGACCTCGCCCGCGTCCCCCTGCGACTCCGAGCGGCGGTGCGGGCTGCGGGCGAGGTGCTGCGACGCGTCGAGCCGGACGTCGTCGTGGGCTTCGGCGGCTACGTGTCGATGCCTGCCTATCTCGCGACGCGGCGACGCCGCCTGCCTCTCGTCATCCATGAGGGGAACGCGTTGCCAGGTGTTGCCAACCGGTTCGGCGCCCGGTTCTGCACCGACCGGGTCGCCACGTCGTTCCCCGGTACCCGGCTGCCGCACGCAACGTTCACCGGGTTGCCGATCCGACTGTCGATCTCCCGGCTCGACCGGGCGGCGGCCAGGGCCGGTGCCTGTGCAGAGCTCGGCCTCGACCCGGCGCTGCCGACCCTGCTCGTGACGGGAGGCTCGCAGGGCGCCGCCCGCATCAACGAGACGATGAGCGCCGCCGTCCGGGCGCTGGCCGAGGCCGGCGTCCAGGTGCTGCACGTCATAGGCCCCACGGGGTCGGTGACGCTGCCCGTCGATCGGCCGGCGGGATGGCCGCCGTACGTCGTCCTGCCGTTCGTCGACGCGATGGAGCGCGCCTATGCCGTCGCAGACGCGACGGTGTGCCGGGCGGGCGCGAGCTCGGTCACGGAGGCCGCGGTCCTCGGGCTGCCCGCGGTGTTCGTCCCGCTCCCGATCGGCAACGGGGAGCAGCGGCTGAACGCCGAGGCCGTCGTGCGGGCGGGCGGCGCGCTGCTCGTCGACAACGCGGACTTCACGCCGGCGTGGGCGTCGGAACAGCTTCCGGCGCTGCTGAACGACCCGGCCCGGTTGGCACACATGGGATCGGCCGCACGGAGCCTGATGCGGCGCGACGCCGACGAGGTGCTGGCGCGCATGGTCTTCGAGGCCGTGCAGCGGTGAGGCTGCCCATCCCGTCGCACATCATGGCCGCGGAGGAGCTCGGAGCCGTCCACTTCGTCGGCATCGGAGGTGCCGCCCTGTCGGGACTCGCGCGGCTCATGGTCGCCCGGGGGATCCGGGTGTCCGGCAGCGACGCGCAGGACTCGCCGTTGCTGCACTCCCTCACTGCTCTCGGCGTCGCCTGTTTCGTTGGCCACCACGCGAGCCAGGTGCGCGGAGCAGACACGGTCGTCGTCTCGGCGGCCGTCGGGGCCGACAACCCGGAGGTCGTCCGGGCCCTCGCGGACAGCCTGCGCGTGTGGCCGCGCTCGGCCGCCGTCCAGTCCCTGCTGCTCGGCCAGCGGGCGGTCGTCGTCACCGGCACCCATGGCAAGACGACCACGACGTCCATGCTCGTCACCGCACTGCTGGCCGCTGGTGCGGACCCGTCGTACGCCATCGGATCGACGCTCACGTCGTCAGGACTCAACGCAGCCGCCGGCAGCGATCCCCTGTTCGTGGCCGAGGGCGACGAGAGCGACGCCGCCATCCTCGTCTACTTGCCCTACGGGGCGGTCGTGACGAACGTCGACGTCGACCACCTCGACTTCTTCGGCTCTGCACGCGCCTACGCGGAGGTCTTCGACGCGTTCCTGCTCAGGGTCGAGGACGGGGGCTTCTGCGTCTGTGGCGTCGACGACCCGGGCGGGCGAAGGCTCGCGGGCCGGAGCCTCGACGTCGGCCTGCGCACCACGACGGTCGGCACGAGCTCCGCCGCGACGATGCGGGCGGTCGACATCCGGTCGGGCGAGCAGGGCTCGACGTCGTCGCTCCTGCTCGACGGCCGCCCGATGGGCGAGCTGACGCTGCGCGTCCCGGGGCCGGTCTACGTCGTGGACGCGGTGGCGGCGCTGGCCGCGGGGCTTGAGCTCGGCTACGGTTTCGACGACCTGGTCCGAGGCCTCGCGAGCTTCCGTGGCAGCAGCCGGCGGATGGAGTCCAAGGGCACGTGCGGAGGCATCCGCGTGTACGACAGCTACGCGCACCATCCCGCCGAGATCCAGGCCGACCTCCGGGCAGCTCGGGCGCTCGCCGGGCGAAGCCGGGTCGTCGTGTGCTTCCAGCCGCACCTGTTCAGCCGCACTCACCTGCTCGGAGACGAGATGGGTGTCGAGCTCGCTGCCGCCGACGTCACGGTGGTGATGGACGTGTACGCCGCGAGAGAGGGGCCGAAGGACGGCATCTCCGGCGCGATCGTGGCCGACGCGGCGGCGGCGGCAGGCGGGGAGGTGGTGTACGAGCCGGCTCGGAGCCGCGTCGTGGACCGGCTCGTGGATCTCACGCGCCAGGGCGACCTGCTCCTGACGCTCGGTGCCGGCGACGTGACCGACATCGGACCTCTGGTGCTGGCTCGGCTCGGCGAACTCCGGCAGAAGGAGCAGGGATGACGACCACCACGCTCGACCGGGTGACAGGCCTGCCTCCGCGGCGGTGGACCTCTCGGCTGCGCAGGTGGCGGTGGTGGCTGCTGGCGGCGGCACTGGTCGCCGCTGCGGCCGTCCTGGGGTGGATCCTGCTGTTCTCGTCCTGGCTCGGGGTCCGCACCCTGAAGGTCGAGGGAACCGGTGCCGCGACCTCCCGGCTCCAGGTGACGCGGGCGGCCCACGTGGACCTCGGCACTCCGCTGGCCCGAGTCGACGTCGCGGGGATCCGGGCGCGGGTGGAGGCCCTGCCGACCGTCGCGTCGGCAACCGTCGCCCGGCAGTGGCCGCACACCGTGGTCGTGCGGGTCATCGACCGACGGGCGGTCGCCGCCGTCTTCCGCGACGGAAGCTGGCGGCTCATGGACGAGACGGGGCTGCTGTACCTCCGGACGCCCGGACGCGACAAGGCCCTGCCGATTGTCGAGCTGGACGGCTCGCCCGGACCGGACACGCTGGGGCAGGTGGCTGCGGCGCTGCGCGTGCTACCGCCAGACATCCTTGCCGCCCTGCGACGAGTCCGAGCAGCGTCCATGGACTCCATCACCTTGCTGACCAAGGACGGTCGCGAGGTCCGGTGGGGCAGCGCCGCTCAGTCGGCGCAGAAAGCGGCGGTGGTCAAGGTCCTCTTGCACACCAGGGCGCAGACGATCGACGTCAGCGTGCCCTCGCACCCAGCGACGCGAGAGTGAGGCGGCGGTCCGGGGAGCTCGTGGTCAACGGAGCGCAACCTCATGCAGAGGTCGATTGTTTGGCTCGAGGAGCGGCTTGCCTGGCCTCCGCGCCGTGGCCTAGTTTGGTGCCTGACGCCGACGTCTGGTCCTTCCCCGACTGTCAGAGTGAAGTCCAGCCTGAGAGTTGACGTCATCGCACGTTCCCCGCCAGTGGGCCGGCCGCAACGCCCGCTCCCCAGCCGCACAGTGGCCCCTCAGGCCGCCCCGAACACCGGAAGAGGCATCATCGTGGCAGCACCGCAGAACTACCTCGCGGTCATCAAGGTCGTCGGCATCGGCGGAGGCGGCGTCAACGCCATCAACCGGATGATCGAGGTAGGTCTCAAGGGCGTCGAGTTCATCGCCATCAACACCGACGCGCAGGCGCTGCTGATGAGCGATGCGGACGTCAAGCTGGACATCGGCCGGGAGCTGACGCGCGGGCTCGGCGCCGGAGCGGACCCCCAGGTCGGGGCGCACGCGGCCGAGGACCACGCCGACGAGATCGAGGAGGTGCTGAAGGGCGCCGACATGGTCTTCGTGACCGCGGGCGAGGGCGGCGGCACCGGCACCGGAGGCGCTCCGGTCGTGGCTCGGATCGCTCGGTCGCTTGGCGCGTTGACGATCGGCGTCGTCACCCGGCCCTTCGCCTTCGAGGGCCGGCGCCGGGCGAACCAGGCCGAGGAGGGGATCGACGGGCTCCGCGAGGAGGTCGACACGCTGATCGTGATCCCCAACGACAGGCTGCTCTCGATCTCCGACCGCAGCGTCTCCATCCTCGACGCCTTCAAGCAGGCCGACCAGGTGCTCCTGCAGGGGGTCTCCGGAATCACGGACCTCATCACGACCCCCGGCCTGATCAACCTGGACTTCGCAGACGTGAAGTCCGTCATGTCCAACGCGGGTTCGGCGCTGATGGGGATCGGCCGCGCCAACGGCGACGACCGGGCTGTCGTGGCCGCGGAGATGGCCGTCTCGAGTCCGCTGCTCGAGGCCTCGATCGACGGGGCGCACGGTGTCCTGCTGTCGATCTCCGGCGGGTCGGACCTCGGGCTCTTCGAGATCAACGAGGCCGCCGCGCTGGTCTCGCAGGCGGCGCACGCCGAGGCGAACATCATCTTCGGCGCCGTCATCGACGACGCCCTGGGCGACGAGGTGCGGGTCACGGTGATAGCCGCTGGGTTCGACGGTGGCATGCCCAAGCGCCGTGACCAGAGCCAGCCAGCGCTGCGGCGCGACACTCCCGCGCCCCAGCCCTCTCCGCAGTCCCCGCAGGCGACAGGACCGGCACCGGCAGGACCGGCCTCGGTCTCGACGGGCACGGGTCCGGCTCCCGTGCAACAGCAGCGTCCGAGCCGGCAGGAGCCCTTCGACGACAACGAGGACCTCGACGTCCCGGACTTCCTGAAGTAGCCGGTGTTCGCCAGCCGCGCCCGTCGAGACGGCGCGAACGTCGTCGTCGACGTCGCCTTCACCGACCGGTGGGGCGGGGTCAGCACCGGTGAGCGCGCCAGCCTCGACCTGAGCGCCGCACCGGACTCCGAGGCGGACTCGGCGGCGAACTGGTCGCGGCTCACCGATGCCTTCGGCGTGGACAGCGTGGTGTCCATGCGCCAGGTGCACGGCGTCGACGTCGTGCGAGTCCACGACGGCGACCAGCCTCCGCCGACCTGCGACGCCCTGGTCACCAGCACGGTGGGGCTCGCCCTCTGCGTGCGGGCCGCCGACTGCGTGCCGGTGGTGCTGGCCGACGCGGACGCGGGCGTGGTCGGCGTCGCGCACGCCGGCCGACGCGGCATCGCCGCTGGGTTGCTGTCCGCTGCCGCGCGGACCATGCGGGCCGCCGGCGCCTCGCGGATCGAGGCCTGGACGGGCCCGCACATCTGCGGCGGCTGCTACGAGGTGCCCGCGGAGCTGCGGCGCGAGGTCTCGGCCGGCACACCCGCTGCCTTCTGCTGCACGACGGAGGGAACGTCGTCCCTCGACCTGGGTGCTGCAGCGGTGGCCCAGCTCGTGGCGGCCGGCTGCATCCCGATCGACCACCCGGCGCCGTGCACGCGGGAGGACGAGAACCTCTTCTCCTACCGCCGTCAGGGCGCCGACTCCGGGCGCCTCGCCGGTCTCGTGGTGCTGCGCGAGGCAGGCGCCCCGCCTGCGAGGGCGTGACGACGCAACGGCGTACTGATGAGATCGCTGAGAACCTGTCGGCCGTTCGCGGGCAGATCGAGGCGGCAGCCGTCGATGCCGGCCGGAACCCGGAGGCCATCACGCTCGTTGTCGTGACCAAGACGTTCCCGGTCCAGGACATCCGGGTGCTGCACAAGCTTGGCGTGCGAGACGTAGGGGAGAACCGCCATCCCGAGGCCGGCGACAAGGCACGCGCCCTGTCCGACCTCGCGATGACGTGGCACTTCGTCGGGCAGGTGCAGTCCAACAAGGCTGCGGCGATCGCGTCGTACGCCGACGTCGTGCACTCGGTCGACTCGGCCCGCGTCGCAGCGCGCCTCGGCGCGGGAGCCCGGCGCTCGGGGCGGGTCGTCGCCGCCCTCGTGCAGGTGAACCTGGACCCGGCCGGCACGGGGAGCGGGCGGGGAGGTGTGGCACCGGAGTCGACGCTCACGCTGGCTCAGACGGTGGACGGCACCGACGGTCTGGTGCTACGCGGGCTGATGGGCGTCGCTCCCCTGGCCGCGGCGCCGGCACCGGCCTTCGGACGACTCAGCGAGACGTGGCGTCTCGTGAGAGCCTCGCACCCCAGGGCAGACCTCCTGTCGGCGGGCATGAGCGGGGACTTCGGGGAGGCGATCGCAGCGGGCGCGACACACGTGCGTGTCGGTCGCGCAGTGCTCGGAAGCCGGCCGGCGCTCCGGTAGTCTCAGCGCTTGGTGAGCGCCCGGACGGGCTCGCTCGGCGAGGACTAGCGAAGCGGAGGCGACCACGTCATGGCGGGTGCAATGCGCAAGGTCGGCGTCTATCTGGGCCTGCTCGAGGACTCGGACCGCTACGAGGACGACCAGTACTCCGACGAGCAGCCGCAGCACTCAGGAGCGACGGTGATGCGGCCCGTCCAGCCGGTGCGCGAGGACCGCAGTCCCCAGGTCTCGTCGCTCGCGGAGCGGCGTCGGCCCCAGACCGCTCCGGGGCAGTCGAACGTCGCGGAGCTGTCGCGGATCACGACGCTGCATCCCCGCACCTACAACGAGGCCCGCACCATCGGAGAGCACTTCCGCGAGGGCATTCCGGTGATCATGAACCTGTCCGAGATGGACGACAGCGACGCCAAGCGTCTCGTCGACTTCTCCGCCGGCTTGGTCTTCGCCGTCCGCGGGTCGATCGAGCGCGTCACGGCTAAGGTCTTCCTGCTGTCACCGCCGAACGTCACCGTCGCGGCGGAGGACAAGCAGCGGATAGCAGAAGGCGGCTTCTTCAACCAGAGCTGAGTCGCGGCGTCCGCGGTCGCCGCTCGAGCGGACTTGGGCTCCCCGATAGGCTGCGGGCGTGGCGGTCCTCGGCAGCATCATCGATCTGGTGCTCTGGTTCTGCATCCTCCTCCTGCTCACGCGGCTGGTGGTCGACTGGATCCAGATGTTCGCCCGCTCCTGGGTCCCGCGGGGACCCGCTGTCGGGTCACTCGAGGTCGTCGACTCGTGCACCGCCCCCCCGATCCGCCTCGTCCGGCGCTTCGTGCCGCCGCTGCGGCTCGGGGGGATGACGCTGGACTTCACGATCCTCCTGGTGCTGCTGATGTTCTACGTGCTGCGCATCCTGAACGGGCGGCTGCTGCCCATCGCCTGAGCGCCG